>JAHQVS010000065.1 GCA_019634215.1 Paracoccaceae bacterium
GCAGCGCCACCAGTTCATCCTGCGTGCCAGCGTAGAGGGGGCCGATCTTGACCCCTTGGCTGCACTCCCGCGCCGTGGCAAAACTGTCCGGGCTCAGTACGAACGTCCTGCGGGTCGGCATGTCGGTGAACCAGGTGCGCGCGAAGGCGGATCGGCTGTAGCCGGTATAGCGCTTATCGGTGGCGATAAGCTCATCTAGGGCGATCTGAACCAGGGGCGGGCCGTCTTCCATCAGTGGCAACGCTCCAGAATAGCGCACTGTCGCGCCTTGCGCGCGAAACCCCGAGCGGAGGTAGTTCTCTTGCTGAGCGGGCACTCCGTCCAGGCCAATGATGCGGTCCGCCGCATGGGTGACGCCGTGGCGCCAAACCTCCAACCCATGCCCCTGACCGCGAAACTCCGGCTTACATATGTACAGCCCGAGGATGGCGACAGAGTCAGAGTGATTCACAACTGAGATCGAGGCGGCCGCCTGTCCCGCCACCTCCTTCAGGAAAAACCCCTCTGGATCTGCGGCGAAGAAGGCGGCGGCGTCATCCAGGCCCGGATTCCATCCCTCCTCAACCGCCCAGCCGAGGATAAGCTCCAAATCCTCAAGGGTCATGGTGCGGATAGTCATGGTTTCAACTCACTCACACCCTGACCTTCTTTTATGGGAAGGAAACGCGCCTTGAACCGCCCGTCCCCCGTCGCCTATGCGGGATTGAACGCAATAAGGTTCAACGCCGAGGCAGTTTAAGTCAACGCCCCTTCCATACTGGATCGCGCTTCTCGGCGAAGGCGCGGGCGCCTTCGAGCTGGTCTTCCGAGGCGTAGAGTTTGTCGATGCTGGCATATTGGCGTTTGGTCATCCGATTCATGGCGTCCTGGAACCGCAGCGCCTCGGCGTCGCGCACCACCTCCTTGATCGCGGCGTAGACCAGCGGCGGGCCGGATTCGAGCAAGCGCGCCAGCTCCCAGGTCTTGGCGAGCAGCTCCTCCGGCGCCGTGATCTCGCGCAGCAGGCCCCAGCGCAGCGCCTCCTCGGCGTCGAACCATCGACCGGTCAGCAGCAGATCCATGGCGACGTGGTAGGGGATGCGTTTCGGCAGCTTCAGCGTGGCGGCGTCGGCGATGGTGCCAGAGCGGATCTCCGGCAACGCGAAGGTGGCGTTGGAAGAAGCCAGGATGATGTCGCAAGATAGCGCCAGCTCTAGCCCGCCACCGAAGCAAATGCCATTGACGGCGCAAATCACCGGCTTGCCCAGATGCGGCAGCTCTTGCAGCCCGCCGAAACCGCCGACGCCGTAATCGGCGTCCGCCCCCTCGCCCTCGGCGGCGGCCTTCAGGTCCCAGCCGGGACAAAAGAATTTCTCCCCCTCGGCGCGCAGGATGGCGACACGCAAATCGGGATCGTCGCGGAACTCCCGGAAGGTCTCACTCATGATCCGGCTGGTCGGCGCGTCAATAGCGTTGGCCTTGGGGCGGTCGAGGGTGACTTCGAGGATACCGCCCTCACGGCGGGTGCGGATCGGCCCTTCAGGTTGGGTCATGACGTCTCCTGTCGTATCAGCGCGTCGACCGCGACAGCGCCATCCGCGCGCAGAATCAACGGGTTGATTTCAATTTCAAGCAATTCCGGGCGGGCGGCCATCAGCTCTTGCAGCTTACCGGCGACGGCGACGGCGGCGCCGACATCTGCTTTAGGGCGGCCGCGATAACCGTCGAGCAGCGGCCACAGGCGCAGGCGGCGCAGAGCGGCGGCGATCTCCGCCGGGGTGGCGGGGGCGATGAGGGTGACCGTATCGGCGAGCAACTCCGCCTCAACCCCGCCGATGCCGAGGGTAAGGGAAGCGCCGTAGATCGGGTCACGGCGCAATCCGATCAGCAGTTCCGCGACACCACCAACAATCATTTCCTCGACCAGATAGCCGGAGACGCCGGGCATCTCCAGCTCATTGTCCAGGTTGGATAGCCCGAGGCGCACAGCGCCCGCCTCGGTTTTATGGGCGAGGCCGAGACCCTTCAGCGCTAAGGGCGCGCGCAATGTTTTCGCCAGGGGGCGGAGTCCCTCAAGGGTTGGGCCGCCGATGCCATTGGGGACGTCGACGCCCCAGAGCCTGAGCATGTCCTTGGCGTGTTGTTCAGAGAGAATGCTTGCCTCTCCTGTGTCAGGCGGCGTTGGTTTCGCCGGCCAAGGGCGCCAGCCATCACCCGCCGCGCCGCCAGGCTCAGCCGCCGCCTGCACCGCCCGCAGGCCGGTTTCCATCCCCATCAAGGGTGCGACGCCGCGCTCTATCAGAGAAACCGCCAGGGCCTCGTCAAAATTCTCCGGCAATGAGGCGATGGGGAAAGCCGGGGTTCCACTCCGCCGCCCCGCCGCCTCGATCGCCTCTAACCCCGGCAGGAAGGAGGACGGGTCGCAACGGTCCGGGCGTGGCCAGTCGAACAGGAACAGGCCCGCATCGTAGTCGGCGATCATGGTGGCGAACACCTCGGTCATCTTGGACCGATCCCCCCAGATAAAGGTATGATAATCCAGCGGATTGGCGATGGTCACGAGCGGGCCGAGCTGTTCGCTGAGCGCCTGCCGTTGCGTCGGGCTGGGCGGTGGCGCCTCCAGTGTGGTCGTAGCGATCAGATCCGCCGTCAGCCCCGCCTCGCCGCCGGAGCAACACACCGCTGCGACCCGGTGTCCAGGCAACGGACCGTGGACATGCAGGATCTTCAAGGTCTCCAGCAGCACGTCGAGCGTATCAACCTCTGCCACGCCGATTCTGGCGAGATACGCCGAGGCGGCGGCGGAGTCGCCCGCCAGCGCGGCGGTGTGAGAGGCTGCGGCGGCGACGGCGGCGTCGGACTTGCCGGACTTCAGCGCCACGATATGCTTACCCGCCCGCCGCGCCGACTCGGTGATCTCCGCCAGGGCGGCCGCATCGTCGATCCCCTCCAGATACAGGCCAAGCGCGGTCACCCGCTCATCGGCCAGCAGCGCGCCGCCAAGGTCAGCCAATCCGGTCTGCGCCGCGTTGCCGAGGCAAGCGATATAGGCGATCGGCAACCCGCGCGCCTGCATGGTGAGGTTGATGGCGATATTCGAGGATTGCGAAATCAGCGCCACCCCGCGCTCCACCCGGCGCCCGCCATGCTGATCCGGCCACAGCAGCGCACCGTCGAGAAAATTGATCAGGCCGTAACAGTTCGGGCCGAGAAACGGCATGTCCCCAGCGGCGCTGATAAGCTTGGCCTGCAAATCATGATCGCCGGTCTCGGACCATCCCGAAGCGAAGCAAACCCCGCCGCCCGCGCCCATCTCCGAGAGCGCCCGCACCACATCAACAGTGGCTTGGCGATTGACGCCGATAAAGGTCGCATCCGGCGCGCTGGGCAAATCAGCGAGGCTCGCAAAGGCGCGCCGCCCGCCAAGGCTCTCTCGCCGGGGATGCACAGGCCACACCGCGCCGTCGAAGCCCATTTTATCGCATTGAGCGACCACATTCTCCGCCCAGCCGGAGCCGAGAACAGCGATTGATTTCGGCCGCAACAACCGCTCCAACACCCGCATAAAGCCTCGCTTCATTCTGACGTTTAGGGGGGAGTGTGGAGCGGCCGCGCACCGCCTGTCAGGTCCAAGAACGACCACTTTTGACGCGATGGTGAGTGAGACCCGCCATTAAGAGCTCTGGACAATTGTACACGTTGTCCTCAGTCTTCGCGCCCACGGGAAGAACAGATCGCTTAGCGATTCCCGATTACGGGTAAACGCTCTCAACCTCACCCGCAACAAGGTGCTGGTATCGCCCTGTTCTCCCCGGCGCAGCGGTCGCCTATATGCGGCGGCGCGACAAGGGAGGATGGAATGGCGACTTTAAAACTCAATGGCGAGGAGCGGCGCATCGACGGTCCGGACGACATGTCCCTGCTCTGGGCGGTGCGTGATTTGGCCGGGCTGACCGGCACAAAATACGGCTGCGGCGCTGGCCTTTGCGGCGCCTGCACCGTGCATGTCGACGGCGTGGCGGTGCGCAGTTGTTTGACCACCCTCTCCGAAGTGGCGGGCAAGGAAGTCACCACCATCGAGGGGCTGTCGGAAACCGGCGACCACCCGGTGCAGGCGGCATGGCGTGAGTTGAACGTGCCGCAATGCGGGTTCTGCCAAGCTGGGCAGATCATGCAGGCCGCCAGCCTGCTCGCCGCCACGCCCAATCCGACGGATCAAGAAATCTTGGAGGAGATGGAGGGCAATATCTGCCGCTGCGGCTGCTATGAGCGCATCGTCGCCGCTGTCCGCCACGCCTCCACCGGCATTTAAGACGGAGACCCAAGCCATGCTGAATTATCTGCAAGACGCCAGGGTAATCCCCGCCGCGCCAACGGCGCCCGCGCGCGATGTGGCGATCGTCAATCTGTCGCTCGACGTCTCTCGCCGCAGCTTTCTCGCAGGCGCAGGCGGCGCGCTAACAGTCGCCGCTTTCGCGGGCTCTGCTGAGGCCTTTATCCGTTATCCGACCGGCGGCGAGACAATGCCGCACGGTCTCAGGACCGATCCGCTGACCTTCGTCACCCTGCACGGTGACGGCAGCGTCGAGATTGTCGCCCACCGCGCCGAAATGGGCCAGGGCGCACGCACCTCGCTGCCGATGGTGCTGGCGGATGAGATGGGCGCAGATTGGGACCAAGTCTCGCTGCGGCAAGCCCCGGGCGATGAAGCCACCTACGGCAACCAGGACACCGACGGCTCGCGCTCGATGCGCCACCACCTCCAAACCATGCGCCAGATCGGCGCCTCGATCCGCCATATGCTGGCGTCTGCGGCGGCGCAGAAATGGGAAGTGGAAGTCTCTGCGGTCGAAGTCGGTGTCCATGAAGTTAAGAGCGGCGAGAATACCGCCGGATTTGGCGAGTTGGCGGAACTGGCGATGCGCCAGCCGGTGCCCGACTTCGAGGCGCTGAACTTCAAGGACGCGGCCGACTTCCGCTATATCGGAACCGGCGACGTCTCAATCTACGACATCCGCGACATCACCACCGGCAAGGCGATCTACGGCGCCGACGTGATGCTGCCAGGGATGAAGGTGGCGGTGATCGCGCGGCCGCCAGTGGTTGGCGCGGAGCCGACAGCGTTTGACTCTGCCGACGCGGAGGAGATCCCCGGCGTTGAGCGGATCGAAACCCTGCCATCCTCGATCCCACCAGCCAAATTCGCCCCCCTCGGCGGCGTGGCGGTGATCGCCTCCAACACCGACGCCGCCATCAAGGGACGCGACGCCCTCAAGGTGACGTGGGGCGACAGCCCCCACGCCTCCTACAACTCCGAGGCTTATCTGGCGGAGATGAGAGAAACGGCAAAGCAGCCGGGACAGGTGCTGCGTGAGGAGGGCGACGTCGACGCCGCTTTCGCCGGCGCCGCCAAGACCGTCACCCGCCAATACGCTCAAGCGCATATGGTGCACGCCACCATGGAGCCGCCGGTGGCGGTCGCCCAAGTGGCGAACGGCAAAGCCGAGATCTGGGCTCCAGTGCAGTCGCCCTATGGCGCCCGGCAGGACATCGCCGCCGCATTGGGCATGCCGGTGGCCGATGTCACGGTGCATATGACGCTGCTCGGCGGCGGTTTCGGCCGCAAGTCGAAATGCGACTATGCGATTGAGGCGGCCCTGCTCAGCCAAAAGATTGGCGCACCGGTCAAGGTGCAGTGGACCCGTGAGGACGACATCCGCCACGGCTTCAACCACACCACTTCGGTGGAACGGATCGAAGCGGCGGTGGATGCGGACGGCAAGGTCGTCGGCTGGCGGCACAACTCGGTGGCGCCCTCGATTCTCTCCACCTTTGCGCCAGACAGCGGCCATCAGTTCTTCATTGAGAACGGCATGGGCCATATCGACGTGCCGTTCGAGATCCCCAACCTGCGCTGTGAGAACGGCAAGGCGATGGCGCATGCGCGCATCGGCTGGTTCCGCGCCGTCTCCAACGTGCCGCGCGCCTGGGCGATCCAAAGCTTCGCAGCCGAGTTGGCCGAGGAGCTGGGCAAGGATCAGAAAGAGATGCTGCTGGAGCTGATCGGCTCCGACCGCAAACTTGATCCGCCGACCCAGGGCTTCCCGGAAAATTTCTGGGACTATGGAGAGGTGTATGAGGAATACCCGATCGACACCGCCCGCCTGAAAAACGTGCTCAACCTCGCCGCAGACAAATCAGGTTGGGGGGCGGAGGCGCCAGATGGCGAAGGCTGGGGCCTCGCCGTGCACCGCTCTTTCGTCACCTATGTCGCGACAGCGGCGAAGGTGAAGATCGTCGATGGCCAGATCACCGTGCCGGAGGTGCATATGGCGGTGGATTGCGGCTTCGCGGTCAACCCGGAGCGCATCCGCAGCCAGATGGAGGGCGCGGCAGTCATGGGAATGACCCTGGCGCTGCACAGCGCGATCACCTACGAGGATGGGGCGGTGGTGCAGTCGAACTATCACGACTATGAGATGGTTCGCTCCACCAACTTCCCGCAGGTGGTCCACACCCACATCGTCGAGCACCCGTTCTCGGTGCACGCCTCTGGCGTTGGCGAACCGGGCGTCCCGCCGGTCGCTCCTGCAATCGCCAATGCGGTGTTCAACGCCACCGGCAAGCGGCTGCGCGATTTGCCGTTCGGCGAGAGCATTTAAGGCCCACATTCCCTTCCCCGCTTGCGGGGAAAGGCTCGGGAGAAGGGGCCACCCCTTCTCGCCTCTCGACACCGCGCCCGGACTGCGCCTAGAGCTGGCGCATGTTAGCGCTTGATCTCTCTCCCTTCGCCATTCTCGCCTTCGCCCTGATCCTGGACGCCCTCTTGGGCGAGCCGGAATGGTTGTGGCGGCGGGCCCCACATCCCGCCGTGACCATGGGCCGCGCGGTGTCACTGTTGGAGGCCCAGCTCAACCAGGGGCCGTCTCGCCGGTTAAAGGGCGCGGCGGCGCTGATCGTACTGATTATCGGCGCTGGCGCGATCGGCCTTGCTGTCACGATGGCGCCGGTGGTCGGCTCGGCGTTGAGCGTTTTATTCGCGGCGATTCTGTTGGCGCAGCGGAGTTTGGCCGATCATGTCTCCGATGTCGCAGCAGCGTTGCGCCAGAGCTTGCCAGAGGGGCGGGAGGCGGTGTCGCTTATTGTCGGACGCGATCCAGAAACCCTCGACGAAGCCGGGGTGTCCCGCGCCGCGATTGAGAGCGCTGCGGAGAATTTCTCTGATGGTGTGGTCGCCCCGGCGTTTTGGCTGTTGGTCGGCGGCCTTCCGGGCATCCTGATCTACAAGGCAGTCAACACCGCCGACTCGATGATCGGCCACCGCTCAGAGCGCTATCATGCGTTCGGCTGGGCGACCGCGCGGCTGGATGATCTGCTCAACCTAATCCCAGCACGGCTTTCCGGCCTGTTGCTGTGCGCCGTCGGGTCTGGAATGCGGGGCGTGCGGGTGATGTGGCGGGACGCACGCTTGCATAAATCACCAAACGCCGGTTGGCCAGAAGCGGCGTCAGCCGCCGCACTAGGGGTGGCGCTGGCCGGGCCTCGGGTTTATGGCGGCGCGCTGACTGACGATCCATGGGTGCACCCGGAGGGGCGCCATGCGGCGACGCCAGCTGATATTGACGCCGCAGTGATGTTGATCTGGCAAGCTTGGGCGCTGCTTCTTGCTGGTAGCATCGTAGGGGCCGCAGCGTTGACGCGGCTCTAAAGCCTGAGTCGCGACGACTGCCCGCCCCCGCGAGAGCCTGCTCCATGAACTCCCGTTCACTGCAAAGGCTCTAATTTCTTGTTTTGTCACATTTTCGAACCGTAAAACTGCACACTTTTGCTAAAAATGCTCTAGCGAAAGGCGGCCGTTAAAATCCCTCCAAAACCATCTTCCCTCGCGCCGTCCCACTCGCCAGCGTCAGATGCGCGCCCCGCAGGTTCTCGGCGTTGATCTTGCCCAGCACCTCGGTCGCAGTCGAGCGGATCTTGCCCGTGTCCAGCAGCCCAGCCACTTCATTCAGAATGTCCCCCTGCAGCCCCATATCAGGCGTCGCAAACAGCGAGCGGGTGAACATCAGCTCCCAGTGGGTCGACACCGCCTTGGTCTTGAACGGCGACACATCCATCACTTCAGGATCGTCAATCAGCCCGAAGCGTCCCTGCGGGGCGATCAGCTCCGCGATCTGAGCGACGTACTGGTCGGTATGCGTGGTGGAGAACACAAAGCCAGGTGCGCCTATCCCGAGCGCTTCGATCTGAGCCGGTAGAGGCAGAGTATGGTTGATAACGTGATGCGCGCCCAACTCTTGAACCCAAGCCTGCGTCTCCGGGCGGGAAGCAGTGGCGATTACCGTCAGATCAGTCAGAGCGCGCAATAGTTGTATCGTGATTGATCCGACCCCGCCGGAACCGCCGATAATCAACACGGCAGGCGCGGCCCCTGGCGCCGGATCGGTCACGCGCAGGCGGTCGAACAGCATTTCATGGGCGGTCAAACTGGTCAGCGGCAGCGCCGCTGCGTCAGCATTGCTCGCCGTCGCCGGTTTACGGCCAACGATGCGCTCATCGACAAGATGATATTCAGCGTTCGCGCCGGAGCGATCGATCGCCCCTGCATACCAGACCTTGTCGCCGGGCTTGAACAAGCTCGCCGCGTCGCCAACCTCCACCACTTCCCCAACCGCGTCCCATCCCAAGACATTCGGCGCGTCCCCTTCGGGCGGGCGCCGGTTGCGGATCTTGTAATCCACCGGGTTCACCGAGATCGCATCCACCCGTATCAGCAAATCCCGGCCACTCGGCGAGGGCTTCTCCATCTCGAAATCGATGAGAGCATCCTCACGCTCGAGGGCGCCAAGCATGGTGTAACCCACGGCTTTCATGTGACTTCTCCAAAGTTTGAACGTGCAGCTCTGTTCAGGCCAACTCGTCCTTACCTTCAATCAGGTAATGTCGGCTGGTCGATCCGGCGGTTCGAGCCTCTAGATGGGGCTTGTAGTCAGGGTCGTTCATAAAGGCGACGGCGGCCTTCCGGGAGGGCCACTCCAAGATGATGCGCATCGCAGCGTTGTCATCCTCCCCTTCTAGGCATTCATGACTGGTGGTGCGCGCAAGATATTTACCGCCATGCCGCGCGACCAGTGGATTTGCCGACGCCACATAGGCCGGGATCCAGTCATCGGATGTAGGGGTGACGGCGAGAACAGAATAATAGGCCAATAGATACGTCTCTCCCGGATTATGCCGACGCGATCAACGCGCGGCTCAGGCGATTTTCGTCATCTCGTGTAAAGTGAAATTGGCCACCGCGCCCTCCGTAGCCGCCATATACGCAGCGAGATGAGGGGCATTCATATGGGTCTGCCATAGCTCCCGGCTCTCCCAGTTCTCATAGAACACGAAGAAACCCGGCGTCTCATTGTCGAGGTGCAGATCGTATTGCAGACAGCCCGCCTCGGCCCGAGTGATGGATACGAGCTTCGTCAACTCGGCGCGGACCAGGTCTTCCTTGCCTGGCTCTGCGGTGATCTGGGCCAAGATGGTGAGCGGCATTTCGTGGACTCCTTTTGACACACAAGGCGTCCGGCCATATGAGCGGATAGGAAACCCGGCGCAAGTACGCACAATTTGAGCCTATAGGCACCTTATGGATACTGTAGACCCCATCGAGAGCAAAGCATCAGCACGGTTCGATCGCTATGATTGCAGCGACGGCTGCCCGGTCGAGGCGGCGCTGGAGCAAATCGCGGGTAAGTGGAAGGGTCTGATCATCCATCACCTGATGGACGGAACATTGCGCTTTAACGAGCTATCCCGCCGTGTGGTCAACGTCACCCAGCGCAGCCTGACGAAACAATTGCGGGAGTTAGAGGCCGACGGCATCGTCAACCGGAAGGTGTTCGCCGTGGTGCCGCCGCGCGTGGAGTATAGCCTCACCGAAAAGGGCCAGCGCCTGCGCGCCGCCATTGACGCCCTGCGCGACTGGGGGCTTCAGCACCCAAGATCGCAAGACCGATAGCCAGCAGCGCAGCCTGCTCTCACCCCCGCCACTGCGCCGCCGACTCCCGTAACAGCCCCCACAATGACCAAGCGTAGGATCTCGGAACCCACAAGCGATAGGTCGGCGGGATTGACGCGCCGCTCAGCCGGTCCAACGTCACCGGCGTGTGATGAAAGCCCGTGATCGCCGTCGAGCCCTCAGGGAAAGAAGCATCACGCAGATCCAGCGGCAGGAAACGGTTCAACAGTGTCGCCGCTTCGCGCCCACCGATACGGACAGCGACTTCCGCGTGAGACAGCTCCAGCGCAGCCCCATCCTCCGCATCCATCATCGCCAACCGCTCGCCACCCTCAGGCCCTAAGCCCAGCACCCGCCAACTCAGCGGGCCGGCGCGCGAGAGTTCAATCTCATCCTCGCCGATTTCAGTGCGGCCATAAGCCGGGGCGGCCCCGCCGCTCAGCTCCCTCAACAACCCCTCCACCGCCGCCCGGCGGCCCGGCCACGCCTCCACCCGCCACAGCGGGCGCGGACGTTCTTCCACCAACCACACGGCGGCGTCCTGAGCGTCTGAAACAGGATCTTCTGGATCATCCAACTCCACCCGGCCAACCACCCGACGGGCGTTGGGGTCGTCGGCGGCGCGGTTGTCGAGGCCATCAAGCCACAGCGTGCCAAACGCCGAGCGACGCGAAGGCCTGACGTTGATCGTGCTAAGATCAGCGCCTGGAGCCGGGTCCGCCTCAGGCCGCATCCGCGCCCCTTCCGGATCAATGAAATGCGGAGACACCACCCGCACCCGCGTCTCGGCGCCCCTCACCGGATCGGCGGCGATGATCGCCTCCTCGGCCTTGCGCGTCGCCGCCTTCTCAATACCGCCTTCGATAAAGCCGAGCCCGATCCAATGGCCAAGTGCTGGCGAATACGTCACCGAGGACACCCAGCCAACCCCATGGCCGCTCGGGCTCTCCCCCAGCGGCACGCGGCAAAGGATCGAGCCCGCCTTAAACTGCGCCCCCTCCTCCAGCGGCGTCAAACCAACCAAGCGCTGCCGCCCGGCATCAGCCAACACCTCGCGCTGCGCCAGGGCTGCGCCAAGATACGGCTTCTTGGTCGATCCCATCGCGCCCAACCCGAGATCCGCCAAGGTGGTGCGCCCATCCAGCTCTGGCCCGGCGACATGGCCTTTCTCAATGCGCAACGCGCCCAGCGCTTCGGTGCCGTACAACACTCCGCCTAACGCCTTTGCGCCCTCCCACAGCACATCCATCAGCGCCGGGGCGTGATCGCTCTCGACATAGATCTCATAGGCCAGTTCCCCGGAGAAGGAGAGGCGGGCGAGCCAGCACTCAATCTCGCCGCCTTTCAAGCGACCGGCGCGCACACCCATGAACGGGAAGGCCGCATCCTCGAAGTCGACATCCTCCACCAGCGCCGTCAGCAAGTTCCGCGCCTGTGGCCCCGCAACAGCGACCCCGGCCCAACGGTCGGTGACGCTGGATAGCGCCACCCGCAGCTCTGGCCATCGCGTTTGCGACAACTCCTCCAGCCAGCTCATCACCTTACCAGCCCCGGCGGTGGTGGTTGTCACCAGATAATCAGTCTCGCCCAAGCGCCACACCGCGCCATCGTCAAACACCAGCCCATCATCGCGCAACATCACGCCGTAGCGGGCCTTGCCCACCGGCAGCTTAGCCATGCCGTTGACGTACACCCGGTTCAGGAATTCCCCAGCATCCGGCCCTTGCACCGAGATTTTGCCCAGAGACGTCACGTCGCATAGCCCAACCGATGCGCGTACAGCCGCCGCCTCACGAATGTAGGCGTCGTCCAGACCTTCCATCGCGTGCGGAAAATACCAGGAGCGCCGCCAAAGGCCAGCATCGGTCATCACGGCGCCCTGGGCTAGGCTCCAGGCATGCAGGGGAGTGCGGCGCTTCGGCTTGAAATGCTTGCCTCTCGATCGCCCGGCCAGCACTCCAAGCGACACCGGCGTGTAAGGCGGACGGAACGTCGTGGTCCCGACTTCCGGGATCTCCCGCTTCAACGCCTCCGCCATCACCGCCAGGCCGAGGATATTGCCGTTCTTGCCCTGGTCGGTCGCCATGCCAAGGGTGGTGTAGCGCTTCAGATGCTCGACTGAAACATAGCCCTCGCACGCCGCCTGCCGCACATCCTCCGTGGTCACATCATGCTGCGGATCGATAAAGCTCTTCAGCTTGCGGCCCGGAGCACGGACTTCATACATCTCGCGCGGCGGCGAGGCGGAGGCCCGCCGAAGCGGCGCTTCTTCCTCGGTTCGACCCAGCAGTCGGGCGACAGCATTGCGGCCTGAAGCGGCGCAGGCGCCCGCCTCCCAAACGCCAGCAGCAGCGCCGCACACTTCGATCGGCTCGGAGGTCTCCCCCGGCAGGAAGCATAGCCGCTCCGTGTCCCAGACAGGCTTGACGCCGCGATGCGAGAGCAAGTTCACCACCGGTGACCAACCGCCGGAGACGGCGACCATGTCGCATTCAATCCGGTCGGCGACGCGCCAACCGCGATCGGTGTCCAACGCAATCTCGAGCGCCGCCACGCCGCCGTCGCCAAACATCACATCGCCGACATCCCCCAACGCCCGCGCCCGCCCCAAGGTTCTGAGCGGCGCGGCCCCGGCGAGATGAGAGACAGCAGCCCCCAACCCGCTCGGAGTGTCGCCAATCTCACGGGCGACGCCAGTTCGGGCGTCGAGGATCGCTACTTCCAACCCAGCAGCGGCGAGATCGGCGGCCGCGCCCAGCCCGCCATCATGGGTGGTCGCCACCACCGCCCGTCGCCCCGGCGCCACGCCAAAGCGATTAACATAGGCCTGAGCGGCGCCAGCAGTCATCACCCCTGGCCGGTCATTCTCGCCGAACGCCAACCCGCGTTCGATCGCTCCCGTCGCCAACACAATCCTATCGGCGCGAACTGTCCAGAAACGCTCCCGCACCTGATGCGGTTCAGGCGAATGCGCTACCCGCTCCATCATCCCGGCAACACCGCCGTCATACAGGCCAAAGACGGTGGTTCGAAGCATGATGCGAACGCCAGCGGCGCGCAGAGCCGCGAGCCGTTGGTCGCGCCAGTCGCCCGGAGCGGCGGAATCAATCTCGGCGGCCTCCGCCAGCAACCTCCCGCCCAACTCGAAATCCTGCTCGGCTAGGATCACATCCAACCCAGCCTCGGCGGCGACCCGCGCCGCCTCCAAACCAGCCGGACCGCTCCCGACCACCAACATGTCGCAATGGGCGTGAGCGGCTTCATACTGGTCCGGGTCCGGCTCACGCGAAGCCTTCCCCATGCCAGCGGCGGCGCGGATGGCGCGCTCAAACAGCATCCAATGGCCCGTGCCGTCCGGCGTGTTCGGTGTGAAGCTGAAGAAGGTCTTGTAATAAAAGCCAGCGCCGAGAAACCGACCCAACCGGTCGTTCACCCGCGCCGCGTCCCAAGACACCGACGGCCAAGCATTTTGGCCAAATGCGGCCAAGCCCTCATACAGCTCCTGCGTGGCGGCGTTGATGTTGGCGATGCGGCGATCCCCCTCGCCGACGGCGACAATGGCGCCGCCTTCCTCCACACCGGCGGACATCACTCCGCGCGGGCGGTGATATTTAAAGCCACGCGCCACCGTGCGCACGCCCGACGCGATCAGCGCTGATGCCAGAGTGTCCCCAGCGTAGCCCTTCAGCTCGCGCCCTTCCCATTGAAAACGGCGCGGCGCGGCGCGATCGATAATCCCACGCACAACAAGGCGGTTCGGTTCGGCAGCCAACGCCGCCGCAGCATCCCGGCGGCGCAAATCGAGATCGACTGGCGGGGTTGTGGCGGCGTCAGTCATGCGCTCGGCGTCTCCGCCTGGGATTGCGCCGTCACCTCATCCGCCATCCCAGGATGCGCCGGATGGGCGGCAGAGATCTCATGCGTGACAGTGTCGCGCTCGACAATCAGCCACAATCGACAGCCGCGCGCGTGCCGCCACAACTCGCGATGCGGCCCCTTAGGATCATCACGGAAGTACAGCGCCTCGACCCACGCCTCGGTCGTATCATCTAGCGCGGGCCAGACGACAGTCGCGTCGCCGCCATAGTCGAATTCGGCGTGGTCACGCGGACCGCAATAGGGGCAGGGAATGCGCAGCATGAATTCAGGCCTCGTTTAGCAACAGGCGCGGGGTCGCAGCGCAAAACACCCTTAATGCAGCCATGCCCGCGCCCCCGCGCCTTTCTCATCAATCGTCGATCCGCGCTCGAACCGACCGAGCGTCAGCTCTTCAGCCACGGGATGCGGTGTGTCCGTCGCCAACAAATGCGCGAAACAGACACCGCTGGCCGGGGTCGCCTTGAAGCCGCCATAGCACCAGCCGGCGTTAAGATAGACGCCGGGGACTGACGTGCGGTCGATGATCGGCGAGCCGTCCATCGACATATCCATGATCCCGGCCCAATGCCGCAGCAGCTTCACCCGCCCCAGGCTCGGCATCACCTGACAGGCGCAGGCGGCCACATCCTCCACCACCGGCAACGCCCCGCGCTGGGCGTAGGAGTTGTACATCTCGATGTCGCCGCCAAAGACCATCCCCCCCTTATCAGACTGGCTGATATAAAAATGACCAATCCCGGCGAAGGCGACGACGCAGTCGAGATGCGGCTTAATCGGCTCAGAGACAAAAGCCTGCAACTTATGCGCCTCGATCGGCAAGCGCCCGACCCCCGCCATTTGCGCCAAACGGGAGGAATGGCCCGCCACGGCGACCCCGACCTTTTCCGCAAGAATATCGCCCCGTGTCGTGCGCACGCCGGTCACGCGTCCGGCGGCGTCGTTCAGAAACCCAACCACTTCACAGTTTTGGATGATGTCGACACCCATCTCATCGGCGGCGCGGGCATAGCCCCAATTCACCGCATCATGGCGTGCAGTGCCGGCGCGCGGCTGCCAAACCGCGCCTTCAATCCGAAACCGGGCGTCGTCGCTAAAATCGAGATGCGGAACCTTCTCCCGCACCGCCTCGCGATCGAGCAGCTCGGCGTCGACGCCGTTCAGGCGCATGATATTGGCCCGGCGGGCGGCGGCGTCGCGTTCGGCCGGAGAGTGGAACAGCGCCAAATGGCCACGTTGAGAGAACATCACATTGAAGTTCAGATCCTTCGACAAGGTTTCCCAAACATCGATGGAATAGCGGTAGAAATCGGTATTGCCTGGCAGCATGTAGTTGGCGCGGATGATGGTGGTGTTGCGCCCGGCGTTGCCGCCGCCGATCCACCCTTTCTCCAACACCGCGACATTGCGCATACGATGCTCTTTCGCGAGGTAATACGCCGTCGCCAAGCCATGGCCGCCGCCGCCGACGATGATCACATCATAGCCCTTGCGCGGGACCGGATCACGCCACGCGCGCCCCCAGCCGCGATTGCCGAGCAGCCCTTCTTTCAACAGCCTCACCGCAGAATAGCGGCCCGCTCCGGCGGCCATGCGCCTCTCCGTTTTGCTCGTCGCCCGACTGGTTTCAGTCGTAAGCACACGCTCCGCCTGGGCGTCGCTACGCCCTGCGACTCAACTCCAGGCAGAATGGATGATCCTCAGCGCGACACCTGTCCAGCACGGGCCGCGCTTTGACGAAACCAATTGGAAAATGCGGCGAATTCGCGCCATTTTTGGAGCAAGAACGGCCCACAGCCTCAACTTCGCCGAGTATCCGACAAATTTGAACAAAGTTCGCGCTTGGCGTCTTGCACTGATCAACCTCTATCGTATCTGCTCTAGGAAGTGAGGCGGATCGGAATGAAGAGGGATGGAATGACCATGCGACCAGAACAGCAGACGGGTCAGAATCTCTTCGCAACCAGCGCCGTTCGTCGCTTGGCGAAAATCGGCAGGGGGCTTGTTCCCGCTGGTCAAAAAATCCTGACATCAGACGGGCCGCGCCTGGTAGAAGAATTGGCCATCGACGAGGACGCGCTCGGCTTCGACCGGGAAAGCGGCGTCGCGGCGCCGCGCAGGATCAAACGTATTCTGGAATTAGCGCCGGAGCCAATCTGGAAACTGCGCCTTTCCGGGGACGGCTCCCGCCCAATGGCCCCACTGCGCGTCACCCGCCATCACGCCGTTCTCACCGCCCAGGGATGGCGGCGTGTCGAGCGGCTGCGGGTGGGGATGGAGATTCTCACCGCCGACGCCGATGGCGAAAGCCTGCGTCACAAGCTCGTGGGCGTACGGGACAGCGGCGTGGTTGAGCCGGTCTACGCCCTTGAGGTCGCCGACAACACGCCTTTGATTGTCGGGTCGCTGATTGCGCGCGGCGGCGCGCCGTCCGAGGCGGTGGCGCGGCTGACGGCGCAAATCGCCGCCCATTGGGGCCTTGCAGCGCCTGAGGATGAACAGGCGGCGCACTCCAGACTACACTCCTCAGGAACGGTGCGCAGCTTGGTGTAAGGAGCAGGCCCGCTCACCGCCTCAGGCGAGGCGACGCCGCAGCCACTCCAACGCTTCAGTGATGGCGCTGACCTCCATCACTTGGCGAGATGGAGGAGCAGGACGTTCAACCATGATCACCGGCAGGCCCAACCGCCGCGCCGCCGCCAGGGTAGGGCGGCCAAACTCTCCACCCGCGTTCTGGGCAATCACAACCCCAATACGATAATCCATGAGCAACATGCGTTCATGAGCCTCGGCGAATGGCGGGCGGCCAAGCGCATAATCACCGCGCGGCAATGGAAAGCGGCGAGCCGTCGGATCATGCGCCCGCGCCAACACCCATAAATCGCGGCGATCGCGAAAGGCCGCGAAAGCTTCGGCCTGCGCTGGAGAGGATGACATGCGAGAAGGACCAGTGGCCCGGATGGCGTCACGCGCCAGCATGCCCGCCAGTGGATCACCCGCCCGCCAACGCGGCGCGTCGGGCGGCGTTTCCCCCTCTGGCGCGCCGTCCAACAAAAACACCCGTGAAAACAACGGCGCCGCCCTCGCCGCCGCCGCCAACGTTGGGACAACCCGCCATTGATCCCCCGCTTCCGGCGCCCAAGCGGGCCGTGAAAACCGGCAAAGCGGCGCACTCACGGCAGCGCAGGCGGCATGAGCCTGATCCGAGATTTCCGGCGAAAATGGATGCGAGGCGTCAAGCACCAGATCGATGCGATCCCACTTCAGCGCCGTCGTCATCCCCTCGGCGCCGGCGAAACCGCCGCGCACCATTTCGGCTGGAAACGCCGACTCGCCGCGCCGCTTCGCCAGCTCGCCCGACAAAGACGCCGTCACCCGCCACCGCCGCCTGAGCGCAAGATCGGCGGCGATCGCCTCAGCCAACGCGCGGGCCTCCAATACGCCGGCCAAAAGCAACAGATGTCGGGAACTGCCGAACATAACAAAGCGTCAACCAGCCAAGGCGCGGAGCGGCTTAGCGGCAAGCCTCGGCGGCGGGTTCCCGCCAATCCGGATGCCAGCGCGACAGCGGCGGGCGATTCTCGGTGATGTCGCCGGCGCCCCAGAGGATGCGCTTGGCGTCCATTTCAGAATTCACTTCGTTATCAGGGCACAAGATATAGAAATCGCCCTTGGCCAGCCCCGCCAGCATATAATCAATCACCTGATCCGGCAGCCACGCCCCCGGATGATGATCGCGGTCCCCCGTGGTGGTCCATCCCGGGATCAGCAAATGCGCTGACACACGCCGCCCCTCAGCGCCGCGCAGCTCATGCTCCAATGCCTCAGTGTAGGTCTTCAGCGCAGATTTCGAGACATTATAGGCAGCATTGCCCGGTGGATTGGTGATGCCCTGCTTCGAACCGACATTGACGATCGTGCGAGGACCACCCTCGCCCTCGGCCATTGAAGCCGCGAAAGCGTCGACGCCATTGAGGACGCCCCAGAAATTCACCTCCAGACAGCGCCGCCATTCCTCACGATCCGCGTACACGCCGCCGCCGTGACGGGTCGCGGCGTTATTCATCAAAAAATCGGCAGGCCCAAACGCCGCGTCGACCGCCGCTTTCAGCGCCAGCATCGCCTCAGGGTCAGCGACATCCGCGGGCTGAGCGATCGCCTCACCCAGCGCGCCGATCTCCGCCAACGCGGTGTCGAGCTTTTCCGAGGGCAGATCCGACAGCGCCACTTTCACACCAGAGGCGGCGAACCGCTTGGCGGCGGCGCGGCCAATGCCGCTGGCGGCCCCAGTGATGACGGCGACGCGCCCAGGCGCGAGACAGGCGGGGAGAGCTGGCGATTCTTCTGACATGGAGAGAAATTCGCACGTGGGGCGGCCCTGATCAATCCAAACGGGCCGAAACAGCTCCTCCATCCTCTTGCATGGATCGACGTGAAGCCCCTAGCGGCTTAGGATCATTCAGGGCGCATGGGTCCGGCGCATGATTACCCGGCGCCACCATATTCGATGAGGTGCTTATGTCCGCCACGCCGACCGACCCGCTGTTTCCCGGCTTTGAAACCGGCCGCCTCAAAACAGATGACGCGGAGATTTACTATCGCGCCGCCGGCGACGGCCCGCCGTTGCTGCTGCTGCACGGCTTCCCGCAAACCGGGGCGATGTGGGCCACGACAGCGCCGGATCTGTCAGCGGATTACCGGGTGGTGGTTCCGGACCTGCGCGGCTATGGCCGCAGCACCGGCCCCGCCGGGCCGCATGAGCGCTACGCCAAATCGGTCATGGCGGCGGATATGATCGCGCTGATGGAGCATCTCGGCGCTTCCCGTTTCGCCCTCGTCGGCCATGATCGCGGCGGACGGGTCGCCTACCGCTTAGCGCTTGATCATCCGGAGCGGCTGAGTCAATTGGCGGTGCTCGATATTCTCCCCAGCTACGAATATTGGGCGCAAATCGACCGCGCCTTCGCACTGACA
>JAHQVS010000008.1 GCA_019634215.1 Paracoccaceae bacterium
AGAGAAAAGGCCGCGCCGGATGTGTCCGGGCGGCCGATAGGGAGGGGGAGGAACAAGAAGGGGCGCTGAGCGCGGACACTGCCCACGCTCGGCCGCCGGATGAGTTTACTTCATGCAGTCTCCGGCGATGTTCGAGCCGGCGATCGCGGTGCTGTTCTTGATCGCCAGCGCCAGAGAATTGCGGGCGTTGTTGGTCTGGGTCAGGCGCTTGCCCTTCACACCGCAGGCCATGTTCACACCCGAGGCCGCCTTGGAGTTGTCGATCGCCAGCGCCAACGAATTTTGCGCGTTGTTGGTCTGGGTCAGATTGTCGACCTTCATGGTGAAATCAGCCGCGAAAGCCTGCGCGCCAAACACTGCGACAAATCCGATGACCGTGAAACCTTTGACGATGGACCGCATTTCCGTCTCCTGCTGTGTGGTCTTCAGAGATCAGCCGCCTCTCCTGGCGGCGCTCGCCGGCGCGACTGTCTCGCTCTATACAAGGGCTCTCGGAATGGTCCGCCACGTATGAAGAGGTGGCGTTACTCGAATGGAACAGCCCTGCTAGCAATCCGGTCGTCCAGCATTTGACCAAGGTCGAAGTACTTGGCGTCTATCTCAGGCTGTTTCCCCCATTGGTATGACGGCGTGCTCGTTTTGATCCAGGACGGTAAGCGGGCGGCGTGAGCACCACGCCGCCTTATATCTGACGGCTTAGATGCTTGTGAAGAAAGCAGCTGGTGGGTTTTTTCAGACTCCGGCGCATGTTCATCCAGGAGCTTTCGGCTTTGAATTTGCCGTACTCCCGCACCGCTCATGGGCCTGAGGCCTAGGGGTTGGAGTGGGGGCCGGGGCCGCCAAACCAATCCCCTAAATACGCAGAGCCGACCTAGGCTCATGCCCAGGCCGGCCCCAACGCATCGCGCATCATTGAGTGGTGGCGGACGTGCTGAAATCTAGCGCCCGCCCACTCACCCTCGACGATGACTTACTTCATGCAGTTCCCAGCGATGTTCGAACCGGCGACGGCAGAGCTGTTCTTGATCGCTAAAGCCAGGGAGTTTTGAGCGTTGTTGGTCTGCGTCACGCGCTTGCCCTTCACGCCGCAAGCCGAGTTCACGCCAGCAGCCGCCTTCGACTTGTCGATGGCCAGGGCCAGGGAGTTTTGCGCGTTATTGGTCTGGGTCAGGGTGTCGACATTGGTGTCGAAATCCGACGCAATCGTCTGACTGGCGGAGAAGATCGCGATTAAGCTGATGATCGAGATGCCTTTGACGATGGTCCGCATTTTCCGTCTCCTGATTTTTGTCTTTAAGTCCAAGCCGCCCTTCCTGGCGGCGCCCGTAGACGCTTTGTTTGCGCCATACGAACCGGCTCTCGGAATGCTCGACGGCGGACAAAAGCTGGGAGAAACGGCCTAGATCCGGCACAGGCGATGGCGGTGTCTCGAAGGCCGTTGAGCGACGCTCAACTGTCAGAAGCCTATCGCTCCATCCACCAGACAAGAGCGGGGCGATAGTCCGCTAGCTCTAGCCGCCGAATGCGCCGCCGCGTTATCGCGGCTGAATTTTCAAGGCCCGCTTTGCGCACACCCCCTGTGCGGCTTACGCGAATTTCGCACAGCGCTTTCACCGCCTAGCCTGCCCTCTCAATCAGGAGAAAGGCGACCCCGTCATGAAGCACTACATGGACCCCGGCTCCGGCAGCTGCCGCCGCGTTAGCGCCGTTGCGCAGCATCTCGGCATCGAGTTGGAGGATATTTTCGTCAATTTGCTGAAGGGCGAGCATCGCGCCCCCGGCTTTCTGAAGCTGAACCCCGGCGGAAAGGTCCCCACCCTGGTCGACGGTGATCTGACGCTGACCGAGGCGGATGTGATCATGGTCCATTTCGCCGAGTCGGTGCCCGAAACGGCGCTTTGGCCGCAAGGCCCCGCCCGCCGCGAGGCGCAACGTTGGATCGCCTGGGCCGCCGAGCATTTCCGCCAAGGCCCGCCGATGTTGGTTGAAGAGCTATATCTGAAGCGTTTCATGGGCGCGCCGACGGACGATTCCCGCGTCGCCGAGGGCCGCCGCCGGATTGAGCTGTTCGCACCGCTATTGGACGCTCGCCTCATTGGCCGCGACTTCGTGATAGGCGCCGCGCCCACCCTCGCCGACTTCGCCCTCGCCGCCCCGCTCAGCCATATGACGCGGGCCAAGCTGCCGTTCGAGCCCTACGCCAACATCCTGGCCTGGAACGCGCGTTTGAACGAAATTCCTGCGTGGCGCGACGCGGGCGCCCGCTTACGCGATCGCATGGCCCAGGCCGAAGATGCGGCCGGTCTGCGGTTCGACGAATAACCACAAGGAGGTGGATATGACCGACGCATCTCAAGAAAATTACCCCGAGGACGCCATTCGCAACCCGGGCAATCCCCGCCATTTTATGGCGCTGAAGCCGGTTAAGGCGCAGGTGAAGCTGTTCTTCGGTGACCGGTTGTTGGCCGACACCTCCAACGCCATCCGCTTGGTCGAGGTCGGGCGCAGCGTGTATGACCCCGTGCTGTACCTCCCCCAACAAGATCTCGCTCTCGCCCTGGATCGGCTCGACAAATCAACCCATTGCCCCCTGAAGGGTGACGCTAGCTATCACGCCCTCGACGGCGAGGAGGTCGCCTGGTCCTACGATGCGCCGTTCGACTTCGCCGCGCAGTTACGCGGCCTGCTGGCGTTCTGGCCCTCCAAGGTCCGGATCGAGGAGCAGCCTCTGGCCTGATGGTGTAATCGCGAAGGTCCGGTGCAATCAGGCCTTCGCCGCCCTTGAGGTCACAGCCCCAATACTGATTTCACCGACCCTGCTTCACTAAACGACCAATCGATGGCGTTGTTCTCTATCAGATACATGATCGAGTTCTCCGGGTTGAAATCGATCTCGCGCAGCCGTCGGCGCACCTCCTTGTACAACGCCTCCTTCTGCGTATCCGACCGCCCGGTGAGCAATGCGATCTCGATGATCACCGTTCCTGCGGGGTCCCGGTTGCCCATAAAGGTCGGGTGCAGAATCATGTCCTCCGCCGGATAGCGCGACACCAAGCAGAAATAATCCTCAGGTTTCACGCCGCAAGTGTCGACCAGGCTGTCATGCAACAGATCATTGATGGCGCGGCAGGTGTCGACCGGCAGATTCTGTGGCACATGCAGTTTGTTTAATGGCATGGGGCGTCCTCACAATTTCAGCCGCTGGGCTCCGGCGCCGGAGCGCCCTTCTACGCCCTACAGCCGCGCGGCGACAATTAGGGTGATCAGCTTGTCGAACTCCTTCGGCGTCGTGAAGCGATGCTCGACGCAATAGTCGCTTCTCCGGTTCTCCGGTTGGAAGCAAAAGAGGACAAGCTGCTCCAGCGCGGCTTCCGCCGCCTCTGCCTCCGCCGCCGCCAGCGCTGGGATCAATCGTTTCAGAAACTCCGTCGTTTCGGATTGATGGACGATCACGGTGCTCCATTCCGGGATGACGAATACGGCTTGGGCGCCGAGCCCCCAGGCGAAATACGTCCCTTCCGGCAGGCCCGCCTCAGGGTTCGGCAGCCACCACAGATAGCCATGCCCCCAACGCAGATCATTCCGCGCGGTCCTGGCGAAGTCCGTCGTGATCAACGCCGGCCAGGACGCCGGTAACAGCTGCGCGCCGGGCGCCTCTCCTCGATCCAGATAAAGCTGCCCAAACCGCGCCAAATCCCGCGCCGACAATCTGAACGCCGCCGCGCGGTGCTGGGACCGTTCCGGCTCATGCCGGTAGGAGACATCCGCTTCCGAGAAATCCTCCATCCCAAGTGGGTCGGCGAAGCCGGTGCGAAACGCGCTGGCGACGGACAGGCCCGTTTTCTGCTCGAAGATCGTCGTCAGCGCGTTGTAGTCCCAGTTGTTATACGCCCAGATTGTCCCAGGCTGGTTCTCCCCGCTCCCAAGCAGCCGGTCTTTCTCCGCTGTCAGTCCCAACTCCGCCGCCGCCGGGTGATTGACGCCGGACACACTTTGCAGCAGATGCCGAACTGTCGCCTGTTTTTGCAGATCGGTGAGCGGGATCGGCGCATCGCTGATTCCGAGGTCCTGCAACGTCGCGTCGAGAGAGATCTGGCGCGGTCCAGGCCCGACATGCCGCCCGACAAGCGCGCTCAACAGCGCCTTGCGGATCGAATGGGTGCGATAAGGCTTCGAGAGTTCCCCGAACGACGCCACTGTCTCGCCTTGGGTTGAGATAACCAGGGTGTCGGCGCTCAACGTCGCCGCATAGGAGAAAACGGCGTCCAGCCCGGCGGGACGCCAACCCAACCGCTCTGCTTGGGCCTTGTCCAGGCGGGAGATATCAAGCGTCCGGGCGACTGGCTTCCTGGGCCAGAGTCCGCGATCTCCGGTCGCGATTAGATAGGCCAGGACACAGAGACAAAGACTGAGCGCGCCAAGTGTCCATTGGAGAAATCTTGGGAAAAACCTTGATCGCATAACTCAAACCTCAAATACGCACGAACAATGCGTTCGCTTAAACAGGAACGCCTCCTCCTCCAACTTTAGTGCCGTGGGTCTGACGTTTCGCTGACAGAGGCCAGTCCGGCGTCAGGCGTTGACACTCTGAAATTCAGAGCATAACTCTGAATTTCAGAGTGATAGAGTTTGAGGCGATTCAACCATGACGATGCTGCACATCACCAATGGTGACGGCGCCGCCGACATTCTTAAGCACAGCACAGTCGCCGGAGATGTGCTCCCTTGGCGCGACCCGATGCATCACGGCCCTTTTCCATCCGGCTTGGACCTTCAAGGGCTGAGTCGGCTCCGCGCCCGGTATCTCGCCGGGCCGTCGGTTGATCCCGCGGAGGCGGAGCGGGATTTCCGTCTGAGGGACGAACATCTGCTGGCGTCCTTAAAATATCAGGGTGTGGTGCTGTGGTTCGAGCATGACCTGCTCGACCAGCTCCAGATACTGCAAATTCTGGACTGGTTTGCGGGCGCCGATCTTGGCGGCGCGTTGCTGGAGATGGTTTGCATCGACGCCTTTCCCGGCGTTGAGCCATTCCGGGGTCTCGGCCAGCTCACCCCCGCGCAGATGGCGTCTCTCTTTGACCAGCGCGAGGCGATCTCCGCCGCCGAGACCTCGCTTGCGAAAACGGGTTGGGCGGCGTTTCGATCTGACGATCCCCGAGACCTCCTCGGCTTTCTGCAAGAAGATCTCAGCGCCCTCCCCTTCCTGCGCGCGGCGTTGCGGCGGCATTTCGAGGAATACCCCTCCCCCCATAACGGCTTGACCCGCACCGAGCATCAACTGCTGTCCCTGGCGGCGGACGGCGTCAGCGATCCGGTCGACTTGTTCGTGCACAATATGGAGCTGGAGACGGCGCTCTATCTCGGCGACTGGACCTCCTTCTCCACGATCGACAGGTTGTGCCAAGCCTCTTTGCTGAGCTGCCAGCCAACCCCCTTCTGGCATCCACCCACCACCCTTGCGGATCGGCAAGCGTTTCGAGCGCAGCGTTTGGGCTTGTCGGACGACGGCGCCCGCGTTCTCAGCGGTGAGCGCGACGCTGCGGGCCTGATCCATCGGGACATCTGGCTCGGCGGCGTTCACCTTCAGTCAGGCCAACCAATGTGGCGCTGGGATGCGGAGGCCGTTAATCTCGTCCTGTGTGACGCATGACGGTACCGCCTCCCCCTATCCCCGATTCAACCTTCCACCAATCGGTGCGCACCAGACTGGCGCTGCTGCTGTTCACCCATGAGCCGAGTTTCGCACAATTGAAGGCGGCGCTGTCGATCACCGACGGCAATCTCGACGCCCATCTCAAAAAGCTCAGCGCTGCTGGATACCTGCACAGCCGGATGGTGTTGCAGGGGCGGCCCCATACAGTCTACCAGCTCTCGCAAAGCGGCGCCGAGGCGTTCGGAGCGTATATTGAGACGCTTAAGAGCATCTGTGAGGCGGCCCAGCAGGAGGGGTAAGGCCAGAGCAAGCCTAAACGGACTCTGACTTGATCAAGGGGCTTGTTCACCCGCTATGCCAACCCCAGAAGGAACCAAAGGAGAGCCCTCCTGTGGTGTCCATGACGTTGACATCGCGTAGGCCCCGCCCCGCCAGCAAGTCCCATCGCGTCGCGCTATCGTCACAGACAGATGCTAGAAGGGAGGGTATGTCCAAAACCAGTTTCTACCAAAAAACCGCAGGGTTGTTCGCTGCGGTGCCAATGTTCGGTTTGGCCACCGGCGCACTGTTCCCTCTGGTCGCCTTGGAGCTTGAGGCCCTGGGCGAAAGCCCGGGTTTTATTGGCGGCGTCACCGCAGCATATTATCTAGGCTCGTTCTTGGCCGCCGCCTGCTTTGGGTCCATTCTCAAGAGAATCGGTCCCGTCAACGGCTTCATCGTCAGCGCTGCGATTGCAGCTGTGGCCACAGCCGCTTTGAGCGTCGCGACCTCGCAAACCGAGTGGCTGGCGCTTCGCTTCGCCGGCGGTTTTTCGCTTGGCGCTTACTATATCGTCGTCGATGGCTGGTTCCAGCGATTGTCCGACCGCAGCAACCGGGGCAAGATCTTCGCCGCCTACGAAACGATCCGGCTGGCTGCGACAGCTCTCGGCCCGGCCCTTTTGATCTTCGGTTCCCTGCAAGCGAATATCGCCATCATCATTGGCGCCTACGCCCTCTCCATTCTTCCGGTTCTGACCGTGCCGAGCGAGCCTGTCCCGATAAAGCAGCCACGGCTGTTTCGCGGCTTGACGCAAGTGGTCACATGTTTCCCCGCCGCGCTGGTCCTGTGCGCCTGTGGCGGTTTCGCGAATGCGAGTTTCTACGGCCTGAGCGCAATCTACGCCACGGCCAGCGGTTGGAGTGAGGCTGGCGTCGCCCTGTTCATCGGCGTGGTGCTGGTGGCCCCGGCTGTCAGTGAGCTGCCCATCGGCGCGGCTGCGGATCGGTTTGGCCGGATGGCTGTCGCCATCTTGTTGTGCCTCACTGCGGCGGCGGCGTGCCTTCTGCTCGCCAATGTCACGATCGCCAGCCCTTTGATGGGCGCGCTCTGTGCCGCGGTTGTCGGGGCGTCGATGGTGCCGCTCTACGCCCTCGGCCTGAGCCGTATCGCCGACGCGTCGGCGCCGGATCAGATCACCGATGCGACCACGGCGGGGTTGGTGTGCTACAATCTCGGCGCCTTCGTCGGGCCTGCTCTCACGGGCGCCGTCATGAGCGCTTTCGGGCCGAACGGTCTCTATATCACGCTGGCAGGCTGCGCGGCCGCCGCCCTGATCGCCGCCACTTCCGACCGAGCCTTCGCCCAGTGCTGCCCAGAGCAAACCGCTTAAGCCGCCGCGACCCCGTTGACGCATCTCTGGCGGGTCACTAGCCTCAAGGCTGCATTTGGGGAGGCCTTCGCATGATCACGGTCGTTGTTGTCGTAATGAGAGAACGGCGCGTGGATCGGTGATGGCTCCCATAACCGTCTTTCCTGCGCCCTCGGCATCGACCGGGGGCTTTTTTTTGCCCGCCAATCCTGATCTCGCGTGGTTTCCATGACATCGACAGCGCTCCACCCTCCCAGACTGACCACGCTGATTCTGTTGAGTGCGTTGTCCGTCATCTCGCTCAATATGTTTCTGCCCTCGCTCCCCAATATCGCGCGCGAGTTCGAGGCCGACTATGGGCTCGTGACGCTCGCCATCTCGGGCTATGCGGCGGCGACAGCCGCGATCCAGCTGATCGCCGGCCCGCTCTCTGACCGTTTTGGGCGGCGGCCCGTCATTCTGTTGAGCCTTGTCCTGTATATCGCCGCGTCGGTGGGGTGTCTGATGGCGACGGACATCACGACATTTCTAGTGTGCCGCTTGTTCCAGGCGGCGGTGATTTCGGCGCACACCATTTCGCTCGCCGTCATTCGCGACACCAATGAGCCCAAAACGGCGGCGAGCCTGATGGGATATGTGGCGATGGCCTGGGCCATCGCGCCAATGGTGGGGCCGACATTCGGCGGCTTCCTAGACGACGCCCTGGGCTGGAGAGCCAGCTTCGCGGCGTTCTTCGTCTTTGGCCTGATCATGCTGCTGCTGTGCTGGATTGATCTGCGGGAGACCAATCACAACCGGGCGACCAGCTTCATCGTTCAGTTTCGCGCTTATGGACGATTGATCTCCTCCCCCCGCTTCTGGGGCTATGCGCTCTGTATGTCCTTCTCCATCGGCGCCTTTTACGCGTTTCTGGGCGGGGCGCCCTTGGTCGCGACCCATCTGTTTGAGATGTCCCCGGCGATGCTCGGCGTGACGATGGGAACGACAACCGCCGGATTTATGTTCGGCAGCTTTCTCAGCGGCGTGCTCGCCAAACGCACCTCTCTGATGAGCTTGATCCTCGCGGGACGCCTGATCGCCTGCTTTGGGCTGATGGTCGGGATCGGCTTGCTTCTTGCCGACATTATGAACGCACCGATCTATTTCGCCGCCTGCGCTTGCATGGGCGCCGGCAACGGCTTGACGCTGCCGGGCGGCAACGCCGGAGCGATGTCTGTGCTGCCGGAGCTGACGGGCAGCGCCGCCGGGCTCTCCGGCGCGTTAGTGCTCAGCGGCGGCGCCGTGATGTCGGCGATCACCGGCGCTGTCCTCACGCCCAGCAACGCCCCGATCACCTTATTGGTTCTGATGCTGATGTCGTCAGTCCTGGCGTTGGTCGCGGCGCTGTATGTGCGCTGGCTGGAGAGCGTTTCAACAGTGCAGAGCGTATAGACGTCGGCAGCTCACAGACTCGCCCGCGCCGTCACAAACGCAGCCACCGCCCGCGAAACATCCTCCGGCGTCGTCGCCCAAGAGCACACGCTGACCCTGATCACCGGCTCGCCGAACCAAAGCGAGTCGCCGACCCAGGCCTCGCCGGATTGCTGGATGGCGGCGACCAGCGCGTTGGTCCGTCCCTGATCCCCCACCCGGATCATCACCTGATTGAAGGCGACCTCGTTGACCACCTCAAAGCCAGCCTCCCCCAGCTCCGCCGCGAACTGAACAGCGCCCTCATGCAGCGACAGCACCATCCGGTCGATCCCGGCGCGCCCGAGATATTTTAGTGTCGCCCACAGATCCACCGCCCGCGCCCGCCGGGACATCTCTGGGGTATAGAGCATGCCGTCGCGCTGCTCTGAATACATGATATAAGCCCCGGAGTTCTGCAGCGCCTTCACGACAGCTTCTGGATCGGCGCATAGCGAGATCCCATTATCGTAGGGCGTATTGAGCGTCTTGTGCCCGTCCACGCTCCAGGACTGCGCCAGCTCCAGCCCGTCGGTCAGATGTGAGAGGGAGGCGCAGGCTGCCGCCCAGAGGCCAAAAGCCCCGTCTACATGCACCCACGCCCCCGCTTCCCCGGCCCGTTCACAGGCGGCGCGGATCGGGTCGAACGCCCCCGAATTCACATTTCCAGCCTGAAGCACCAGGATGCAGCTGTTGTCGAGCGGCGGCAACGCATCCAACCGCAACCGCCCCTGCGCGTCCACCTCGACCCATTCAATATTATCCGTCCCGAACCCGAGCAGCGCCGCCGCCTTCAACACGGTGCTGTGCGCATGCCGCCCGGTCACGAT
>JAHQVS010000009.1 GCA_019634215.1 Paracoccaceae bacterium
CCGCGGGAGAGTAGGTCGCCGCCAAACCTAAATATGATATGTCTAATTCTCTCAGTGCGAAAATACCCCTAAAAGCCCTTTCGACGATGACAGCATCGCCGAAAGGGCTTTTTTTATGCGAGCTTGGCGGGACTGAGTACGGTAAATACAAATGTCTCTAGCGTGATGACCCAAAAAGGCAAAGCATCGCAAAACACTTCAATGAAGACAGAGGCGGCATAGTCGCCGCCCCTCCATACTCCTACAATTACGCCGCTGAAGACCGGTTCTGTCCCAAACGCGCATCGACCAGATCAACCGTGCGGTTGATGGGGCTGGTGTCGATCCCTTTCGATTGCGCGATGCTTCGCACCAACCGATCCACCCGCTCGATATTTGGCGCGCCAGCGAATAAGGCGCGGGCGGCTGAGGAAGGTTTGGCGAGGCTTTCCGCCGCCTTAGCGTATTTCTCGAAAGGCACTTGGTCCTCTTGCGCCGCACCGAGGGATTGGCAGAGTTTATCCACCCAAGCGTAGACCGAGCGCGACGCGTCTATATCGGTGTGGACGGCTTCCCGGATTGAGCGGGCGGCTTCTTCCTGAACGCAGCGATAGTTGCCGGTCAGCAGCATGCTCCATTTGGCGAAGGGCACGAACAGCGAGTCGTGAACCTTCAGTTTTACCGGCAGGGTCAATGCTTCACCATCGACCGTGAAACGCGCTTGTTCAATGTCATCGGCAATCTGTTGAAGCATCGCCGTGTCGGCGTCGCGCTCGAAGCGGGCGGCTTTGAAATTAGTCGGCAAGCTCACTTGCAGCACATTCACCGGCTCTTCCGGCGGGCGGAACGCCTGAGGGTCGGGGCTGCACAGGGTGATGTTCTTTGGTGCGACATTTTTCCAGACGGAGGGATCGGTGTAGCTGCCCTCCAATGCGGTTGTGTCCAGGTCAGGAATGCGCGCGAGATAGGGCAAGGGCGGCATGTTCATGATCGAAACGCACGGCGTGCCCGCCCGCCCGATCGCGTCCAGAAGCTCGCGGACCCCAGGGGAGCGGTATTGCGGTTCCTGCATCGCCAAACCGACCATATCGAAATCAGCGGGCTTGGGCGCTTCGGGGCCGCAGGCGGAAATGCGGCCCGGCAAAGCTTTGGAATGAACCTCCACCAAGCCGTCGCGCCCTCGCACCGGCATGCGGACGCGAACGCCGTCATTGTTGATCAGCTCCGCCTCTGCGGGCAAACAAACCAACGTTACATTATGCCCCGCAAGCGCCAGCTTGGTGGCGAACAACGAGCCATACGAGGCTCCAAGCATCAAAATTTCAAATTTTCGCTCAGACATCGGGTCTCCCTTTTCTTTTGTTGCGCAATTTATTTGCGCGGATGATTTGTGCGGTGCGGAAAAATGCATACTTTAATGTGTAAATAGAGATCGAAATACAGAGTGATTATTTGAGATCTGGCCGCGAATGCAACGTCAAATACGTTGTGGATCGGGGTGTCGACCACATTGCAGAGGCGGCGCGGATCGCTATCGTACGCGGGCGCGCGGGGAACGGGCCGCGAATGGCGAGTCAAATCGGCGGCGTTTGGGGAGAAAGGTGAGCGATGTCTAGCAATCAGCTTAGAATCTTGGCGGTGGCCTTAGCAGTGGCCGCCTCGCCGGTTTCCGGACAGGCTCAGGAGCCGGATTGCGCCAACGCTCAACAGTCTTGCGGCGCGATACTACAGCAGGATTGTTTGAGCCGCATGGGCGCCGGGTCGATGGCGATCCCCGATGCGACGGGGGACGATTGCTCGGCGCAGATGACCGCTTATCGCGAGTGCCTCACCAATATGGTTGAGCAATGCCCTTCGATACGGCAGGCGCAACCGACGGAGGATGAAGGCTCGCTGGAGGCTCTGGCGGAGTCATTGGGCCGATTGGGCGGTTTGATTGAAGCGCCGGCGACGCCGGTGGAATACTACAATAACGCCCTGGTCTACGCCCGGCGCGGCGACGCGCTGTCCTCCCGGCGTATGTACGAGAAGGCGATCGTCGGCGGGGTGGACGCCGTCGACGTGCATCAGCGCTATAGCCAGCTGGTGAAGGCGCAGGAGGGGCTGATCGGCGCCCGTGAGGTCTATGGTGATCTCGCCCGGCGGCTTGCTGACAATAGAAGCGCCCAACTCGCCAACGCCCTCATTCAACCCGCCAACCAACGCGAGGCGGCGCTGCGGGCGCTGGTGACGGGGGATGATCCGTTTGCGCCAGCTTATTTTGAGATTGCCAATCTATACTCCGCCGACCGCCTGGGGGCGCAATCCATCGACGACAAGCGCGCTGAAAAGGCGGCGCTGGAGGCGTTCGACGCTGCTGATCAATCGGGGAAGGTGTACCGCTGGTTCCTGGAAAAAGAGATGGTTGAGATCTGGCGCGAGAGCGTGCGCCGGCGCTTGGCGGCCTATCGGACTCAAGTGTTGGACGTCCCGCCAGTGACTCTCTCCGCCATGGCGAGCAATGACAGTTGGTTGGTGAATTTGCTCATGGCCGAACCGGCGCAGGCGATCCGCTACCGCATCGACGACGGCGAGGTGGTCTCGACCGGCGCGTTAGAGGCGATTGATCAGCGCACGGGACGCCCCATGCCGCGCCCATTCTTCAATTTGCCCTTGGGAGTGGAGACAGCCTCGATCGACGTCTGGTACGACGACATACGTGGGGTGGAACGGGGCCCTTACCCCGTCAGCTTTGACGCCCGCGCCAGTTTCGCCACCAACACGAGAAATGTGTTCGAGAACATCACCACGAAATGGGTTCAGGACAGCGAGTATGATGGGCGGCATCTGATCTATTTCACGCACCTGCTGAGCTTTCGCTGTGGCCTGACGCAGATTGAGTATGGCGTTGACCGAGACACGCCGGATCAGGTCTACCCAATGCCGCCTTGCGATCCCAAGGACCCGCACAGCGTCAGGGATGCGGAAATTTATCTGGAGTTTGAGCAGCGTGTGAGCAAGGTCGTTATCCAATTGACCTATGCCGACGGCGAGACCACCCCAGCGCGGGTGTTTGAGTTTTAGGCCAAACCTCCTCTTCAAGAAAATGGCTCGACAGACGGAGCGTATCCTCTTTGCGAGCGACTGCGTCTTACCCTGCGCCGCATTAATGTTGCGGCGCAGCAGAGGCGGTATGTTGTGAGGCGCATGAAGGATGGTGTCTCGCCATATCGGTCATGCCTGCGCCTCCACTGTGCTGACGCCGAAACGCCAGTTCTGGAGTTTACCGGATGTTTCAGAGAGCCAACCGCCCAAGCTTACTCCGCATTGGTGCGCTAGGGGCCGCCATCGCCCTGTCGAGCATGACAGTATTTTCGGTCGCTCAGGCGCAGGAGCAGAAGTTTGACGGCCCACGCCAAGGCAAGGGCATCGCCAACAAGACCATTGGGCTGATCGATCTTGGCCCGGAGATTGAGGGCATGGAGGGGCGCTCCTTCCGTATGCGCCATTGGACGGTGGAGCCCGGCGGGATCGTACCAGCGCACAGCCATGCCGGTCGCCCGGCGATGATATATTTCCTTGAAGGCGAGATCATCCAGCATCGCAGCGACCACGACGAGCCGGAGGTGTTCAGCCCTGGCGACGTGCGCCAACGGTCTGTATCTCACCAGCTATTATATCGGTGGGTTGGTGGGGGCCTTCACGCTAGGGCGCATCTATGACGCCGCCGGCTGGGAGGCGATTGTTGTTCTCATGGCGGGCGCGATGTTGGAGAGCGACGAGGCGCTTTGAGGGCGTTACGGTGAATCGCGAGATATGGTAGCTCTCGCTCACACCGAAACAGGGGGAGCGCCATGCCGACGCAGCGGGTCGAAATCGACGCTGAGGGTTTTCATATTGTGATCTTGCCGGAGCGGGGCGGCAGCCTGGCTCGGGTGGGCTGGCGGCACCCGGACGGCGAGTGGCGGGAGCTGTTTGAGCGTGCTGAGGAGGCGGCGATTGAGGACCTGTCCGGCAGCCTCTCCAAGCTCTCCAGCTTTGTGATGATCCCGTTCGTGAACCGTATCGACGGCGCCCGGTTTATGTATGATGGCGGTGAGCGGCAACTGCCGTTGAATCGCCCGGAGCAGTCTTGCGCCATTCATGGCCTGTCGCGCAATGCGGCTTGGGCTGTGACGCAGTGGGAGCCGCAGCGGATCATGCTCGAGCATGAGCAGATGGCCTCGGACACCCCGTATTGCTATCGTGCGGAGCAAGAGGTCACGGTTGTGGGGGGGCGGGCGCATTTTTATCTGACGGTGGAAAATCGCGGCAGCTCGGCGATGCCGTTCGGGGTCGGTCATCATCCTTGGCTGCCACGGACGCCTCACAGCCAGCTACAGTTTTATGCCGAAGCGACCTTCCTGTCCGATGAACGCACTTTTCCTGTGGAGGCGGCGCCAGTGGAGGGCGGCCCCACGGATTTCACCTTGCCACGTGTGTTGGAGGGGATGCGGGGATTGGATCGGCATTTTGCCCGATGGGATGGCCTCGCAGTGGTCAGGCAGCCGGATGAAGGGTATATCCTTGAGTTCGTTTGCGACCAGGGCTTCCGGAACGTGCATATTTTCGTGCCGGAAGACCGGTCTTCCTTCTGCGTTGAACCGGTCACCCATGTGACCGACGTCGTCAATCGGCGGGCCTTCGCGCCGTTTGGCGACATGGCGCGATTGGAGCCAGGGGAGACGTTGATGACGCGGATGTCGTTGAATCCAGTGGTTACTGGCTGACTGCCAGAATGCGCGCGATCCAGAGGCAATCCTTGCGAGGGACGCTGATGTCATCCCCGCCGGAAAATGGCCGGAGCCGGAGCTTTTTGGCGTCGACGCCGGTTATTTCGCCGAGGTGCACAGGTTGGATGGCGTCTTTCGACTTCAGTGCGGCGACGGCGCGATCGCCGAGAGCCAGCGCTGCGTTTGGCGAGAGCAGCAGCCGGTCCCCCGCACGATAGAGCGGGGGCAGGGCGCCGTCGAGGTCGAGATAAAACGCCTCCCGATCTTCCAGTTGATACGGCGCTTGCTCCTGCTCGGCGCTACTGAGGTGGGCCTCGCCTGGGGTTTTGCTGAAATCAAGCCGCGCCAGCGGCAAATAGCGGGCGCGCTCTGGCCGATCGTCAAGCATCGCGGCGACATCGCGCAGCCCATTCCCGGTGGCCTCGGCGACTTTGGCGAGGGTTTCGACGCTAGGCCAGCGCAACCGCCCCTCTCGGGTGACGCGCTTCGAAGGGTTGAACGAGGTCGGGTCCAACCCGGCGAGCTTCGCCAGCGCCGAGGCCGAATGGCCGTTGTCGGCGGCGATTTGATCCAGGGCGCGCCAAACGCGCCGGTGATGGTCGGCCAGAGCCGCGTCGGGCGGCGCTTCGGTGACGGCTTTCGCGCTCATTCTGTTGCGATACCATCCTTCGCCGCATTCACCAATCGGCTTGACCAATCCGCTTCGCTTCATCTCTTTGGTACAGGCGTTGGAGAGAAGATGATGAACAAAGCTTCAGTGATCGCCACCATCGGCTATGAGCGCGCCACGGTGGATGAAGTGATCGACAAGTTGCAAGGCGCAGAAATCGACACATTGGTGGATGTGCGGGCGGTGGCGTCGTCGCGAAAAGCGGGATTTTCCAAGAATGTGCTGTCGGCCAGCTTAAAGCGATCCGGGATTAATTACGTGCATTTGCGCGGTTTAGGCACCCCGAAAGAGGGGCGGGAAGCGGCGCGCAAGGGGCGTATCGGCGAGATGGCGGTGATTTACACCACTCATCTGCGCAGCGAGGTCGCGCGAGAGGCGATGGCCGAGGCGGTGGAGCTGGCGGGCGTGAAGCGAATCGCGCTGTTGTGCTATGAGGAAGACGCCGCCGATTGCCATCGCCGGATTGTGGCGGGGATTCTGCACCAGACCACCGGCGCGGAAATACTGCATTTGTGAGTGTGTTAGGGCTGTACCTCATTGATTTATATGAACTCTGCAGGCCATGGATCGCCTTCTGAGCTAACTTTGGCGCGAATGGCCGCCCACCTCAGCCGGGAGCAGGCCGTTGGACCAGCGTGGGCGGCGGTGGAGGCGCAGCCGAGCATCGCCGATGTGAAGGCCAACGCCGCCAAGCTGATCGGCGCTCAGGTCACGGATGTCGGGCTGACGTCCACCACCAGCAGCGCTTGGTTGGATATCGCGTCGCGCCTCAAGATCCGAGGGCGGCGGCTGTTGGCGGCGCCGCATGAGTGGGGCGACTATCTGTTCGCGTTGCAAAGGATGGCGGACAACGCCGACGCGGCCCTGGAGGTTTTGCCGCCGCTTGATCTGGCTGCGCCGGACCTATCCGAATGGGCGGCGCGGATTGACGAGGATGTCGCCGCGATATTCTCACCCATGGTCACCAGCGTGCGCGGGCTGCGGTATCCGGTGGAAGAGATTGCTCGGATGCCGCGTCCCGCAACTTGCGTTTATCTGATCGACGCGGCGCAGGCGTTGGGTCAGACCGAGGTGGATGTCGCTAAGATAGGCTGCGACGCTTTGGTCGCGACCACCCGGAAATGGCTGCGGGCCCCTCGGGAGACGGCGCTATTTTGGACGAATCCGGCGATGCCGCCGGAGTTGCGGGCGGCGGCGCTGGCGCCGAATGATGTGAACATCACGCTGATGCTTGGGATGGGGGCGGCGCTGGAGCAGGCGTTAGAGGCCGGCGTCTCCGAATTGGAGAGACGGCTGCGGGCGCTCAGCGGATTCCTGTATCAGGCCGGACGGGAGAGCGGGCTAGACACGCCTGATGGCCGTGCGCCGATGACCGGGGCGGTGACGTTTCTGTTGCCTGATGAGAGCGCTCCCACTGTTGAGGCGGCGCTGAGGGAGCGGGAGATGATCGCGAAATTCCCCCATCCGGCCCAGGATGAGCCGAACTGCGGCGATATTCCCAAAGGAGGCGCGTTGTTGCGGATCTCGCCCAATCTGTACAATTCAGAGCAAGAGATTTCCGAGCTTGTCGAATGCGTCGCCACTGCAGTGCGTCGGGTTTAGCCCCCGGAACTATTGCAGAGAGAGCAACCCTGGCACGTCGGCCATATGCCCAAACGGTTCGGCGCCCAGTTCTGCAAAGGCGCTGGGCTCCAGCTCGGTGGCCAACCCCAGGCAGCGCATGCCCGCCGCCCGCGCCGCGAGAGCGTCGTTGCGGCTGTCCCCGACGACCACTGTGTGTTCTGGGGCGACCCCAAAGCGTCGGGCGGCGTCCAGGAACATTTCCGGAGATGGTTTGCCATCTGCATAGTCATGGGCGGAAAAGATCCGGCCGCCGTCGACGCCCGGAGTCAGCCCGCCGAAGCGAATATCGAGGCCAGTGGCGGGCAGGGAGACCGCCATTTTCTTGTGCGGGCCGTTTGAGCCGATGCAATAGGGAATTCCAGCAGCGTCGAGCGCATCGAGCGCGGCGTCAACGCCGGGTAATTTCTCGACAGTCTCCAGGGCTTTGAAGATGTCGGCGTAAACCCCTTGCGCCCAATCCACAGGCACCGCGCCGACGCGCTCCTGCGCTTGACGCCGGATGCGCTCCAAAGTGCCGCCGATAAAGGCGGTCATGGTCTCTTCTGGGGTGATCGGCCAGCCGATGCGGGTGAGGTGATCGGCGACGACGACGGCGGTGAGGCTCTCGCTGTCCACGAGCACTCCGTCGCAGTCGAAGATAACCAAGCTCGGCTGACCTGTCGCACTCATCAGGGCAACAGCTTCTGGACATAGCCGGGCAGCGCGAACGCCGCCTTATGGACTTCCGGCGTGTAGTATCGCGTCGACAGATGCGCGGCCTTGAAGCGTTGCGTTAGCAGCATGTCGGAGACCCGGCGTACGGCGGGATCCATCGAGGCCCAGCCGAACGCCATCGGCCCGCCGACATAGGTCGGGACCGTGGCGAGGTAGCAGGTCCAATCACTGAAGAGCGCCTTGAAGGCGCTCAGGGTGCCGACCAGCTCGTCACTTTGCAGGAATGGCACGCCGTTCTGCGTCACCAACACGCCCGAGGGCGTCAAGCGCGCCTTGGCGTGGGCGTAGAAGCTGTCGGTGAACAGGGTCTCGCCCGGCCCGATCGGGTCGGTGCTGTCGATGATGACCACATCGAAGCTGTCGGCGCTCGACTTCATGAAATCTGCGCCGTCCGCGATCACCAAATTCAGACGGGCATCCTCAAAGGCGCCGTCCGACAGGCTGGGCAGATAGCGCTTGGAGAACTCCACCACCCCAGCGTCGATCTCCACCATGGTGACATGCTCGACGCCCGGATGCTTCAGCACCTCACGCAGCATGCCGCCATCGCCGCCGCCGACGATCAGAACCCGCTTCGCCGCGCCATGGGCGAGGAGCGCCGGATGTGTGAGCATCTCGTGGTAAATGAATTCATCGGCCTCGGTGGTCTGAACCACATCGTCGAGGGTCAGCACTCGGCCGAATTTCGCGCTTTGAAACACCCGGATGCGCTGGTGATCAGTTTCGCTGTCATACAGCATATCGGCGATTTCAAGCGCCTGACGATAGCCGTTATGCAGCGTCTCGACAGACCAGCGCGGGCCAAACTCCCCCGCGCCAAGGTCTTCACTGTTGTCGTCGCTCATACGATCCCGTCGCCCCGCAACAATTCGCTGACGCGCACTTCGCTTGCGTTGAAAGCGGCGCGCAGCACGTCTACGGCGCGATGTGGATCGGCGTCGCCGCACATGAACACGTCAAACGCGCCGTAGCGCCGTTCGGGCCAAGTATGCACCGAGATGTGGCTTTCCGCGAGCACCGCGACACCGCTCACGCCTTGCGGCGAGAATTTATGCAAATGGATATGCAACAGCGTCGCGCCGCATTCCGTCACGCAGTTGCGAAACGCATTTTCGATGCGGTTTGCGTCGTCCAGACCATCGCCATCGATCACCTCAATGATCAGATGCGTGCCGGCGAAAACCTTATCGCCGCGCCGGATGAAATGGTCTTGTTCTGTGTTGCCGCGCAATTCGTCGGAGATGTGCGCCGGTTGCGGCGCGGACTCGTCAGCAGAGCGACGGGTGGTTTGAGTATGTTCTTCCGCATGGGCGGCCACTGGCGTTGAAAACGCCAGATCCAGGTCCGTCCCCAATTGGAAGAGGCGTCCTGCGTCCATAATGGACCCTCCCCAATCAGTAGATGATAAACCTCGCCGCCCTGCACGTCGCGATATGACATTTAAGGGAGATGTGAAGTGACACACTCCGGGGAACGCCGCGACGCGCAGGGAGGCGAGGCCTCGACCCAGAAGCCCCATCTTGACTAGCTTAATCGCCAGCCTGGGAACCGTGTGGAGGTGGCCAGATACGGCTTCGGGCGCGCTGGATCAAGAGATTTGTTCGAATTTTCCATAAGTTGACGTGAGGCGCGCTGATGACGCCGCGTCTCATGCCGTGGCGGAGAGAGGATGAAAATGGAGGTAGTTTATGGCAAACAGCGTCAAGCGGACCCTCCTGCGATCCTTTTGTTCAATTGTGCTTCTCTGCGCGCAATATATAGCGTCGACGCGACAATCACCGTCCCGCCCGCCAGCGTCCATTGGTCGATGGTCTCACGGAACAGCAGCCAGCCGAGCGCGGCGACGAAGACCAGCCGCAGATAGGCGAAGGGGGCGATAAAGCCGACATCGCCGACCGAATAGGCGCGGATGTCGGCGTACATCCGGAAGGTCGAGGTGGTGATGAGCACGGCGATCCAGATCCAGGCGATTCCATCCGGCGGCATCTGCCACACCGGCAATGCAATCGGTAAGGTCAACAACCCTGCGATGGCCGTCGAGGTCAGCAGCAGGCTGCGCGCGCCGTCGACTGGGCCGAGTATTTTCGACAGCAGCAGCGACACCGAGAAGCAGGCGGCGCTGGCGATCGCGGCGATCATGCCCCACTCCAACGGGCCGAAACCGGGGCGCAGGAGGATCATCGCGCCCAGAAAGCCTGCCGCAACCGCCGCCCAACGCCGCATGCCGACCGCTTCGCCCAACATGGGGACGGCGAGGGTGGTGGCGAAAATCGGGGCGAGGAAGAACAGAATGCTCACCGTCGCCATCGGCAACGAGCTGATGGCGAAAAAGCCGAGATTGAGCGCGCAGGCCATCAACACGCCGCGCAGCAGATGTAGCCAGGGGCGGGAAATCTTTAACCACGACAAGCCGCCGTCGAGCACCCATGGCGCGACCAACAACACCCCCAACGCGCACCGGAGAAACGCGATCATACGGGTGTCGAGATCCTCGGCGAGATAGCGGATCGCCACCGTCATAAAGGAGGCGCCGATGCAAGAGGCGATCATCCAGAGCGCGCCTTGAGCGTTGCCAGACAACGGTGCGCCGTCGCCATTAAATCCTTTGACGACGGCTTGAAGGCGCCGCGCCGTGTAAGCGCCGACGGCGGCGCGTGTCCTAGACATAACATTTCCTCTCACGACGCCGAGAGCGAGGGGCGTCGCGGCCAAGCTGTTCTGGCCCTAATGGCCTGTTCGATATACATCTCTTACTTAAGCGATATCTTGGAGGTGACGCCATGACGACCGTACGCCATCTGTCAACTCGCCGCATGCGTCGGTCCGCCCAAGCGGCGGCGCTGACAGGTTTGGCCGTTGTGTCGGCGCTGGCGTGGGCCGGCCCGGCGCAGGCGGATTTGCGGGCGTACGCCAGCGCTTGCAGCGCCTCGGACCTTAACCCGAGCCGGGCGATTAAGTTCTGCAACAAGACTCTGGCGCTGGAGCTTCTCGGCGCCAAGGGGCAGGCGCAGGTGCTGCTGAATCGCGGCGTCGCCTACACGATGATCGATAATCCGCGCGCGGCGCTGTCGGATTATGATCAGGCGGCCAAGCTGTATCCGAAACTGTTTGAGATCTGGCCGAACCGGGGCGAGGTGCTGATGCGTCTGCGCCGGCCGGCGGAGGCGTATGAGAGCTTTGATCAAGCGTTGCGGCTGCGGCCGTCGGATCGTCCGTCGTTGATCGGGCGCGGCGCGGCTTTGGTCGCCGCCGGCGCGCCGGAGCGAGCCTTGATCGATCTTGATACGGCTCTTTCCAACAACCCGCGCGATGCGACGGCGCTCTATAACCGTGCACTGGCGTATTTGGGGCTTGGGCGACGCGATTTGGCGACGGCCGACCTATCGGCGGTGATCGCGCTGGCGCCGCGCAGCGTCGATGCGCGGCTGCAGCGGGGGAAATTGTGGGAAGAGCCGGATCGCGACGCCGCGCTCTCGGATTATGCGATGGCGATCGAGTCGGCGCCTGATGATCCGCGCGCCTATTATCAGCGCGGCTTGTTCCTGGACCGCCTGGGGCGGGTCGATCACGCCAACTCAGACTTCCGCCGCGCCTGGGAGCTTGGCTGGCGGGACGAGTGGCTGCATGAGCGGATCACCAGCTTGGGCGGGTGAGGGGCGCTCGACCCATAAATTCGCCGATGCCAAAAGAAAACGCCGCGCAAATTGCGCGGCGTTTCTCGTTTAGGGGGCTGTGGCTCAGGCCAGATCGACGTCGTTGTCATTGTCGATACCGCTCAGCACAAACCGCTCTTCAGCTTCCGGCGGGTAAAAGCCTTCATCTAGCGCTTCGTCAATGGCTTGTCCGGCTGAGCCGGAACCCATTGCGCTGGCGGCTTCGGCAAGAGGATTGAACGTGAACAGGGGCAGGAACAGGGGCATTGGGGCGAACCTTTCGTCGAGGGGCAATCGCTCAGGAACGATCTGATTGTAGGCACGAAATGAGAGGATTCGCAAGTAAGTTGCCGTTTATTGGGTCATATGGGATTTCGTGATTTAAATTTAGGCATAATGGGTTTTGCGAGCAGGCGCCACAGCACTTTTACTGTCATGTGGAGAGAAACGGCCCGATATCGAGCCGTTCAAGAATGCTGATATGGTTCGGGAAAAGAGGGAAGCTAGTCCCGCTTGATCATTGGCCCACAGGGCCCGCCGCCGAAAATATGGACATGCAGGTGCGGCACTTCCTGAGTGCCGTCCGGCCCGGCGTTGGAGAGGATGCGGAAGCCATTGCCGCCTGACGCCTCGGTCACGCCCAGCATCTTCGCCACCTCGCCGACGGTTTTGGTGAAATCCAGGATTTCCGCGTCCGGCGCTTCGGCGGTGAAATGGTCGTAGGTGACGTACGCCCCTTTCGGGATCACCAGCACATGCACAGGCTTGGCTGGCTGGATGTCGTGAAATGCGAGGCTGTGCGCGGTCTCGTGCACCTTCTTGCAGGGAATTTCACCGCGCAGGATTTTGGCGAACACGTTCTGATCGTCATACTGATAAGCCATCTCGGTTTCCCCCTATGTGCGGCGCGCCCTTAAAGTACTGCGGGTCGGCGCATGTCTTGGTGTGGAATGTTGGCGTCGAGATACTCCGGCCCCTCGGCCTTGAAGCCCAGCGTCTCATAAAAGCCGATGGCGCTGGTTTGAGAGCTGAGAAACAGCACGCGCGCCGGCGCCTCATGAGCGGTCTCTTGAATGATATGCCGCATCACAGCCGCGCCCAGCCCTTGGCCGCGCCCTTCGAGACGCACCGCCACCCGCTGGATTTTCAGCTCATCGTTCTTCATCCGAGTGCGGGCGGTCGCCACTGGGGCGCCGTCGAGTTTCAGCAGGTAGTGCCTGCACTCGTCATCGAGGCCGTCTATTTCCTCGGCTTCGGAGACGCCTTGCTCATCGATAAACACCACGCGGCGGATGTCGATGCAGTCCGCCACCGCCGATGGGGTCAGAGCCTCCTCGATTTTAACCTCAGCCATCTTACCCTCGCGCTGCTTTCTCCGCCACGCCGGAGACGCCTTCACGCCGTTCCAGCTCGGCGAGAACCTCATTGAATTCAACGTCATTCACGGCAAGCATGACCATCATATGAAAGAGGACGTCCGCACTCTCGGACACGAGGCCCTGATGATCACGCTCGACAGCGGCGACCACGGCCTCCACCGCCTCCTCGCCGAATTTGCGGGCGCAATGGCCTGGACCTTTCGCCAACAGCTGGGCGGTGTGGGAGCTTTCGGCGTCGCCCGCCGCTTTCCGCGCGGCGATGGTGGCGGCGAGGCGCTCCAGAACGCTGGAAGTCATACCTGAGTATTCCTTAACCCTACCTGGTCATACCATCCGCATCGGCAGCCCGGCGGCGGCCATACAGGTCTTGGCCTCGCCGATGCTGTAATCGCCGAAATGGAAGATCGAGGCCGCCAGCACCGCGCTGGCCTTACCTTCGGTCACGCCTTCGACCAGATGGTCCAGGGCGCCGACCCCGCCCGAGGCGATGACAGGAACGCTCACCGCTTCGGCAACGGCGCGGGTGAGTGTGGTGTCGAAGCCGTCGCGGGTGCCGTCACGGTCCATCGAGGTCAGCAGGATCTCGCCGGCGCCTTTCGTGACCACCAGCTGCGCGAACTCGACGGCGTCGATCCCGGTCGGCTCGCGGCCGCCATGGGTGAAGATCTCCCAGCGCGGGGCTTCGCCCGCCCCGGATACTTTGCGGGCGTCGATCGCGACCACGATGCATTGCGCGCCGAACTTGTCAGCCGCCTCGGCGACGAAATCCGGGCGCTTCACCGCCGCTGTGTTGATCGAGACCTTGTCCGCCCCGGCGCGCAGCAGGTCGCGGATATTGTCAACCGTGCGCACTCCGCCGCCGATGGTCAGCGGCATAAAGCATTGCTCCGCCGTGCGGGTGGCGACGTCGAAGATGGTGTCTCGTCCCTCATGGCTGGCTGAGATATCGAGGAAACACAGCTCGTCCGCCCCGGCGGCGTCATAGGCTTTAGCGCTCTCGACCGGATCGCCGGCGTCGATCAGATCGACGAAGTTCACCCCCTTCACCACCCGGCCGTCCTTGACGTCGAGACAAGGGATCACTCGCACCGTCAACATGCCGCCATCTCCCGTAAGAATCGAGCGGCCTCGTTGGGGTTGATGCGCCCATCATAGAGCGCCCGGCCCGAAATCACCCCGTCCAGAGGCGCGCCACAATTTTTCAGCGCCGCCAAATCCTCCATTGAGCTGACGCCGCCGGAGGCGATCACCGGGATGCGGATCGATTTGGCCAGTTCGGCGGTAGCCGTCACGTTCGGGCCTTGCATCGCGCCGTCGCGGTTGATGTCGGTGTAGATGATGGCGGCGACCCCGGCGTCCTCGAACCGCTGGGCCAGCTCTAACACACTCAGCTCGGTGGCCTCGGCCCATCCCTCAACCGCCACCTTGCCGTCGCGGGCGTCGATGCCGACGGCGATATGGCCGGGGTGCGCCTTGCAGGCCGCGCGCACGAAGGCCGGATCGCGCACCGCCGCCGTGCCGAGGATGATCCGCCGCACCCCTTTCTCCAGCCAGGTCTCCAGCACCGCCATATCCCGCACGCCGCCGCCGAGCTGGGCGGGGATCGACACCGCCTTCAGGATCGCCTCGACCGCCGCGCCATTGACCGGGCGGCCCTCGAAAGCGCCGTTGAGGTCGACCAGATGCAGCCAGTCGCAGCCGGCCTGCTGGAACTCCCGCGCCGGTTCGGCGGGGTCGTCATGGAACACGGTCTCCTGCGCCATGTCGCCATGCACCAGCCGCACGCAGCGGCCATCTTTCAGGTCGATTGCAGGGTAGAGGATCATGGCCGCCACCTTAGAAAATTCTCGATAAGTTGGAGGCCGACCTTCTGGCTTTTCTCCGGGTGAAACTGCACCCCGAACAGGTTGTCCCGCCCCGCTGCCGCGGTCACCGGTCCGCCATAGCCGACCTGGGCGAGCCGATGCGCCGGGTTGGCCGGGGCCATATGGTAGGAATGCACGAAATAGGCGTGTCCGCCGCTTGTGATCCCTTCCCAGAGCGGGTGGTTGGCGAGGTCGGTGAGGGCGTTCCAGCCCATATGCGGGATCTTCAGGCCCGGATCATCCGGCTCTAGATGCTCGACAGCGCCGGGAATCCAGCCCAGCCCGGCATACTCCCCGCGCTCACGCCCGACCTCGGCCATTAACTGCATGCCGACGCAGACGCCCAGAAAGGGCGCACCGCCGTCGATCACGCGCTCGATCAAAGCTTCGCGCAGGCCTGGAACCTCAGCCAGCCCTGCAGCACAGTCGCCGAAGGCGCCGACGCCGGGCAGCATCACCCTCTCGGCCCGCCGCACTGCGTCCGGATCGGCGCTGACGATGATGTCGATCCCCAGCGGCGCCGCCATGCGAGCGAACGCCTTCTCCGCTGAGTGCAGATTGCCGGAGCCGTAATCAATAATAACCACGCTCATCCGCCGAGCACTCCCTTGGTGGAAGGCAGGGAGTCGGCCATGCGCTGGTCGATTTCCACCGCTTCGCGCAATGCCCGTGCGACCGCCTTGAAGCAGCTTTCGGCGATATGATGGCTGTTGACGCCGTCGAAGGTCTCTACATGCAGGGTCAGCCCACCATTGACGGCGAAGGCGGTGAAAAACTCGCGCACCAATTCGCTGTCGAAGGTTCCGATTTTCTGCGTCGGGAAATCGACTTTCCACACCAGGTAGGGGCGGCGCGAGACGTCAAGCGCCGCCCGGGTCAGCGCGTCGTCCATCGGCAGCAGGCAAGAGCCGTAGCGCCGCACGCCCTTGCCGTCGCCGAAAGCTTGGTTCAGCGCCTTGCCCAGGGCGATGCCGACATCCTCGA
>JAHQVS010000010.1 GCA_019634215.1 Paracoccaceae bacterium
CGCGCTACATTTTCCGATAGTCTTTGATCTGCGCGTCAATGATCGGTGACAGCTCGAAAACCGTATTCACCATCAGTTAACCTGATCTTGACTGTCCAATACTCAGCAAGCCGTGTCTCATATATTGGTGTAGATGGACATGCGATTAGTGTTTGTATGAGACGCCCCTGACTAGGCGACCGAACACCGCCCACAACACAACTGGCGTTAGGGCCGCGATCAGCAGCGTCGCCACCGGCGCCTCACGCCCCATCCACCCTGCTGTTGCGAAGGCGAAGCCCATAGGGATAGCGCCGCACAGCAGGGCGGTGAGGAAGCGGCGGGGCGGCATCTCGGCCAATCCTGCGAGGCAGGCGACCGTTTCCGGCAGCACCGGCAGCCAGCGCGACGTGGCGACGAGCCAGCCGCCGCTGCGCTCAAACAGCGTTCGCGCCGCCGCCAATCCCTCCCGTCCGGCGAGGCGCTCGGCCAGCGGCTGGCCGAAGGCGCGGCAGAGGCCGTATCCCAACAATCCGGACAGCGTCGCCCCTAGCGCCGACAGCGCGCCGCCGAGCCAAGGGCCGTAGACGATCCCCAACGCCGCCATTACAGCGCTGGCGGGAATCGGCGCGATCAAGTCCAGCGTCAACAGCCCGACCGCCAGCGCCACGCCCCAGGGCCCGGCGGCGCGTAGGCGTTCCACCATTCGCTCCACGCTGAGCGCCGCCTCGATCTCGCCGCCCCAAATCGCGAACGGGATCAACACCGCCAGCGCCAGAGCTAGGGTCAGCAGCAGAAGGCGGAGCATGGTATGTTAATCCATCGCGCCCGCCTCAGACGCGCGGCGTGCAGGGTTGTTTCAGCTTCAGGTGGGCGTCGATGCTGCGCAGCAGCCGCACCCGTGCGTCCTGGCCGACGCCGATGCTCCAATTCAGGTCCAACCGGCGCGCTTGCGGCTCGCCTGGAGGCGCCCCGATCCGCATCCAGAGCCGGGGCTCCTCGGTTTCGCGGTCGACCACCTCAAAACCGTCATCGGTCTGACGCAATTCAGCGTCCTCCAGGCGGGCGACCCGGCCAATGAGGCATTGCTCGATGGTCTCCTTGGTGGAGGCGTAGAGGCGGCGGTCGTCCATGAGCGGCCATGTGTAGCCGACTTTCCATTCCGGCTCGCCGCCTTCGGGCGACTCGGCGGACGCCACTTCGACCTCCTCCGAGGCTTCGGCGGTCTCTAGAGAGGCGGCGGTGTCCTCCAGGATGCCGCCACAGCCTGCGAGCGGCGTCAGGGCGGCGGTCAGGATCAGGCAGAGGCGGGCTCGACAAGCGATACGAAACACCAATAGGTCTCCTCAGTTGAATTCGAGCGTCGAGAGCGTTGGGCTGCGGGGGAATCAACTGTGCCAAAGAGTGTCGCGCTCGTCATCGGATGGAAAGGGCGCCCGTGGTGCTAAAAGCAGGCGATGGAGGGGTGACGCCTGTAGGCATCGGCGGTCAAACCCGGCAGGACCGGCCTATTGGTTGGATCGCCGCAGCGGTGGCGGTGGCGATCTGGGCGGGATGGCTCGTCGGTGCGCGGTTTTCGGTCGATCCGGCGGTGGCCGCCGGGTTGACGCCCCTTGACGTGGCTTTCTGCCGCTATGTCGCGCCCGCGCTGTTGTTCGCCCCTGTTTGGCTGCGGGCGGGATTGCGCCCCCGGCGCGAGGGGACGCCGGTCTCTTGGATGGTTTTGGCGGGGATGTTCGGCTGGGGCGCGCCGTTTGCGCTGGCGGCGTCCCAGGGGATGACCTTGTCCGGAGTGGCCTCGGCCGCCGCGCTGATCCCGGGCACGATGCCGCTTTGGGCGGCGGCGCTGGGGGCCGTTTTGCTGTCCTCACGGCGGACGGGACCCGCCTCAAATCTACACGGCTGGCGGCTGTTGGGCTTGGGGCTGATCGCCTTGGCTGCGGCGATGTTGATGGGGCCGGCGTTGATCGGATCGATGTTGATTGGCGCGCCGTTGGCGGGAGGGGCGGCTTTGGCGGGGATGCCTTGGCTGCTGCTCGCCGCGATCTTCTGGGCCGGGTTCAGCGTGGCGTTTTCCATGAGCGGGCTCGGGCCCGTCCACGCCGCCGGCCTGGTCAGCGCCTATTCCACGTTGTTGCTCGGGCCGGCGATGCTGGCGTCGGCGATCGGATGGGCGCCAGTATCCTGGAGCGGGGCGGGCGCCTGGACGGTGGAGGTTTGGGTGTGGTCGTTGTTGGGACATGGGGTGTTGGCGGGGGCGGTGTCGGTCGCCGCTTTTGCGCTGGCGGTGACCAAGCTGGGGGCGGGACGCGCGACCGCTTGCGCGGCTCTGGTTCCTGGTTTGGCGGCGGTGATGGGCTGGGCTTGGTTGGGCGAGGCGGTGAGCCTCGCCCAATGCGCGGCGCTGGTGTTGGCGACGATTGGCGTCGTGTTGGTGAACGCCGTCCCGGCGCAGAGAGCCGAGATCGCTAAGGCCACCTGAGGCCCTGTATTGTTGCTTCAGAGCGCGGTTTTAGGTGCAGTTCGGGCTGCCAAACGCCACCAGCGCCACGCCTTGACGGATTCGTTGCGCGAATTCTTGCGACGCAAGCGGGCCGGAGACGTCCAGCCCATAGCGCCCTGCCCGCCGTTCCGACAGTGCGATGCGCAGCCCTTCGGTGAGCGGACTATCCGGTGGCGCCGTGGCGGTAGGTTGAGCCTCGCCGACATAGATCAGAGACACCAGGGTGGCCTCGCCACGCGGCGTCGGGCCGCCCACGCGATAGGCGGGGTCCTCGCGGACCCAACAGGCCAGCGCGTGACGGGCGAGATTCTCGGCGAAGTCGGCGCGTTGCAGCTCTGATTCGATGCTGAAGGAGAAGGCGGGCCCGCCCGGCGGCTTATCCGGTATCGGCAGCACCGGTCTGACTTGGTTGGTAACGCGCCCGCCGCCTTGTTTGGCGCCGCAGCTGGCGGCCAAGATTAAGGCGGCCGCTCCGACAGCGGCTTGGGCGAGACGTTTCGCGCATAGGCGTGGTGAGAAGTTGCTGGTCCGCATGGAGCACCCCGTTTCCGAGCGGCGATCGCTAAGTTGGGCGCTGCGGACAACGTCATGACTCCCAGCCGCCCGCCGCGCCAGTTGCTGAGGAAATCCTACCTCTCACAGGTCCGGAAGGCGAGCCACGATTCGTCAAGCTCTTTGCGAGTGGGGCTAAATGATGTCACCTAATGGGTGATATTGTCCTTGCTTTTTCTATTTCCTGATGTTTCGCCGCCTGCTTGCGGCGGCGCGGCCCCGCCAGCTTTACGCGGCCAGGGTTTGCGTCAAGGCGGAGAACAGCCTGCCGCCTTCTGCTGCGCCCAGGGCGGGGTCGGCGGCGCGTTCGGGGTGCGGCATCATACCGAGCACCCTGCGATTCGCGGATAAGGCGCCAGCGATGTCCTCCACCGAGCCGTTGGGGTTGGCGCGCTCCGCCGCTTGATGGTTGCCAGCGACATACCGGAAGGCCACGCGGCCCTCGCCATTGAGCTGAGCCAGGGTCGCGTCATCGGCGATAAAGGCGCCGTCGTGATGCGCGACCGGCATCCGCAGCCGGTCGCCTATCGACAGACCGGAGAGAAACGGGCTGTCCGTGGTCTCTGTCCGAAGCGTCACCTCCCGGCAAGTGAACTTCAGTGAGGTATTGCGCATCAACGCTCCTGGCAGCAGCCCAGCCTCGATCGCCACCTGCCAGCCATTGCACACTGCTAGGACCATGCCCCCACGTCCGGCGTGATCCGCGACCGCCCGCATGATCGGAGAGCGCGCGGCGATCGCGCCGCAGCGTAGGTAATCGCCGAATGAGAACCCGCCGGGCAGGCCAACCACGTCGATCCCCTCAGGCAAGGCCGTCTCTTTATGCCATACCCACGCCGGCGCCGCGCCCAGCGCCTGTTCAAACGCGACGGCCATGTCGCGATCACAGTTTGAGCCGGGGAAGATAACGACGGCGGCTTTCACGGGCGTTCTCCTGGGTGGAATGGGGCCTTACAGGTGGCGTCGACGGCCCAGTTTGCGCCGCCGCTTCTTCTGTTAATTGCATCCATTGCGTTGATAAATGCCTGAAATGGCGCCGACGTCCCTCACATCGCTGCCGCCAAGCAAGTTCTCGGCAGAAAGGTCTCGCGAGGGATGCCTTCCGATCGGCGGGACTACTCCGCCTCGGTCATCACCTCGCCTTTGGCTAAGACCATCAGCTCGGCCATCTTCACCCGCAGTTCGGTCTCGGAAACCTCAATGCCCTTTTCTGCGAAATCGGCGGCGACCTTGCGGAACACGTCCTCGTCGCCAGCCTCCTCGAAATCCGAGGCGATCACCTCTTGCGCATAAGCGTCGGCGGCCTCACCGGCGATGCTCATTTTCTCTGCCGCCCACAGGCCCAACTTTTTGTTGCGCCGCGCCTCGGCCTTGAACTGCATCTCGGCGTCATGGGCGTATTTTTTCTCAAACGCCTGTTCGCGATCGTCGAAAGTGGTCATGCCGTCTCTCCGTCTTCGGGGGCTGTCTCCGCTGCTCGACTCAGGTCTCTCGACCAGATGAGCCTTCCCTTTCATGTAACCTTCGCGGCGTCGGCGCGGAAGGGGCCGAGCGCGTGGTTGGCCCCCTGAACGCCGCTTTTGCGTGATCGTGGACGTTGACGGTATGGGAACCCTTGCGAAGAGGCCGCTAAAACAATATGAGGCAAGCAGTTTATTCGCTTCGGCGCGTCAACTGAGCGCCGACAGGTTTCGTTCTCGCCGCACTTGCCGCCGAAACGCCGCCCATGCAGCATGTAAGCCGCTCGACGAGGCGTGCGCTGCTTGGCGTTCGCCGATTATGGCGCGCCGTTTGCGAAATTTTTGAAGACGCGCCCCGACATCACGTCAAGGAAAGTGCCGATGAGCCGCCGCAGATTGGTCTATGAAGGCAAGGCGAAGATCCTTTACGAGGGGCCTGAGCCCGGCACGTTGATCCAATATTTCAAGGACGACGCCACCGCCTACAACGCCGAGAAAAAGGCGGTGATCGATGGCAAGGGCGTGCTCAACAACCGCATCTCCGAACATGTGATGTCCGGCCTCAACGCCATCGGCGTGCCGACGCATTTTATCCGCCGCCTCAACATGCGCGAACAGCTGATCCGCGCCTGTGAAATCATCCCGCTTGAGGTGGTGGTGCGCAATGTCGCCGCTGGCTCAATGTCGAAGCGGTTGGGGCTGGAAGAGGGCGAACAACTGCCGCGCCCAATCGTGGAATTTTACTATAAGGACGACAAGCTCGGTGATCCGATTGTGTCCGAAGAGCATATCTTGGCGTTCAATTGGGCGAGCCAGCAGGATCTGGACGATATGGTCGCCCTGGCGTTGCGGGTGAATGACTTCCTCGCGGGCATGTTCATGGGCGTCGGCATCCGCCTGATCGATTTCAAGATTGAGACCGGGCGGATTTGGGACGGCGATTTTCAGCGCATCATCGTCGCTGATGAGATCAGCCCGGACTGCTGCCGGTTGTGGGACACCCGATCGGAGCGCAAGCTCGATAAGGACGTGTTTCGCCGCGATCTCGGCGATCTGATCGAGGCTTACACCGAAGTCGCCAAGCGTCTTGGGATTATGCCGGAGAATGGCGGCAAGGTGTTGGCGGGGCCTAAGCTGGTGCATTGATCGGCGTTGCTTGCGGCGCCTTGAGAGCTTCAATCCACGGTCAAACCGTCACGGATCATCTGCGCGGCCAGCGCCTCGTTCTCAAGCAACGCGATGCAGTGGCGGATGAGGTCCTGTGAGGTAGCCTCGCTATCACAGGGGGCGGTAATTCCTTCCGTCGATCCAAAAATCTCCACCTTATTCTCCGCCGTCCGGGCCCGGAACTCCGGGTGATGCGCCGAGAGATGGTTCATAAACATC
>JAHQVS010000011.1 GCA_019634215.1 Paracoccaceae bacterium
CATCCTCGGGGTTGCAAACTTCGAGCACGTCACCCGAAAGGATTGGCAAACCGAGGCGTTTGGCGCGGGTTTCAATCACCCTGGGCCGCCCCACCAACACTGGCGCAGCGAGGCCCTCCTCGATCATGGCGTTTGCGGCCTGTAACACCCGTTCATCCTCGCCCTCCGCGAACACTACCTTGCGGCCAGTTCCGCGCGCACGGGCGAAAATCGGCTTCATCAGGAAGCCGGAACGGTACACAAAGCGATTCAACTCGGCGCGATAGGCGGCGGGGTCCTCCAACGGGCGGGTTGCGGCCCCGCTCGTCATTGCGGCCTCCGCCACCGCCCCGGCGACTTCCGCCAACAGCCGAGGGTCGAAGGGTTTGGGGATCAGATAGTCGCGGCTGAAAACCAGGGTTTCGCCGGAATAGGCCCGCGCGGCCTCCGCCGCTACCGGCGCGCGCGCGAGATCGGCCAGAGCGCGGACACAGGCGAGCTCCATGCTGTCGTTGATTTCGGTGGCCCCCACGTCCAGTGCGCCCCGAAATATAAAGGGGAAGCAGAGGACGTTGTTGACCTGATTGGGGTAGTCCGATCGCCCAGTGGCGATGATGGCGTCGGGCCGGGCCTTTTGGGCGTCCGCTGGCCAAATTTCCGGCGTTGGGTTAGCAAGCGCCAGCACAACGGGGTCCGGCGCCATCTTCGCCACCATCTCCGGCTTGAGCACTCCGCCTCCGGACAGCCCAAGGAATAAATCCGCTCCATCAATCACTTCACCTAGCGTGCGTAGCGGTGAAGGCTGGGCGAAGGCCGCTTTCTGTGGTGTCATCTCTTCTGTCCGGCCCTCATAGACCAGTCCGGCGATATCACAGAGCCATATATTCTGGCGTCTTACCCCCAGTTTTATCAGCATGTTGAGGCAGGCGATGCCCGCAGCCCCCCCGCCGGTGGAGACCACTTTGACGTCTTCAAACTTTTTACTCGACAGCGTCAGCGCGTTGACCGAGGCCGCACCAACAACGATCGCAGTGCCGTGCTGATCATCGTGAAACACTGGAATGTTCATCGACTTCCGGCAACGATCTTCGACGATGAAGCAGTCCGGCGCTTTGATATCCTCTAGATTGATGGCGCCGAAGGTCGGCTCCAGGGCGCGGACAATCTCGGCCAGGCGCTCAGGATCGCTTTCATCCACCTCAATATCGAAACAGTCGATATTGGCGAACTTCTTAAACAGAACAGCCTTGCCTTCCATGATCGGCTTGGCTGCGAGGCCGCCGATGTTCCCCAAGCCGAGCGCAGCGGAGCCGTTGCTGACCACGGCGACCAGATTGGCGCGCGCAGTGTAGCGTGCGGCGGCGCTGGGATCGGCCTTGATCTCCAGGCAAGCCTCAGCGACGCCTGGCGAATAGGCTAGGGCCAAGTCGCGCTGGGTGGTGAGCGGTTTGGTGGCGCGGACCTCTAACTTACCTGGACGTGGATTTTCGTGATAATCGAGAGCATTCAAGCGAAAATTCTCAGAATCCGACTTGGCCTGCGCCGCTGTTTCAATCGGATTATCCGGCATTTGATCCTCCTACGCCAACGTCTCGGCGTCGGCTTCGAGCGCACCCCGCAACCTGGAGCACTGCTAGGCGCTGCTGGGTGAATGGAATACGCGTCCGAAACGATTGGCGGCGCCGCTCATACAGGGGGGACGCCGCTGTTGTTTTAACCACGCTTGTGGATATGACTAGAGCGCTTTCAGGAAATGTGTACAAGCCTATAGCGCTGAGCCAAGCGGTGACTTCGCCTATGAATGCTATTGAAAACAGATTGTTAGCCGTGAGCGCTTTAGGTTGGATCAACCTCCGCCGGCGACCAGGGCAAGCGTTCCCCGAAATAATACCGTTCTTCAGGCCAAAAACTGTGAGGATCATCCAGCGTGGCTGCGTAGAGGTGGATCTCGTCTGGCCATTTGTCATTGTCGTAAGCCATCGGCGCCCCGCATTCTGGGCAGAACCAGCGGTTCACCCCCGGTGAGGATTTGTAGGGTTTCGGTTGCATGCCGGTCCAGGAAAAGGCCGATTTAGGAACACCCAGAAAGGTCGTGACTGGCGATGAGGTGGCGCGTCGGCAGCTTTCACACCAGCAATGGCCGGTCCAGAGAGCTTCTCCCTCATAACTATAAGTAACTGCGCCGCATAAGCATCGTCCAATCCGCATTATCGGGCTCCTTAGCGCCATACGGCCCACATGCGCGAACTATATATTTTTCAATACTTTAAAAGGCAGTCCGACTTCCGCCTCTCTCAAGCGTTTTATAGATCGGGGTGGCCCGCGAAGCTTTCCTCTCTCCCAGTCGCTTAACAATACCGCGACCGCCGAAGGCTGTAGCAAACATCACCAACGCGGTTCTTTCAAGGAAAGCTCCATTGCCCAACATGGGGCCAGGAGCGGCGTTACTGCGTCGCCTTGGTGATGTTTTCACGGGGGATGTCAAAGCCGGCGGTGCAGATGCAATCGGCGAGTTTTGGCGCGACTTCACGGACATGGGTTGTGAAGCTGAAATAGATTAGCCCGTGGGCGTCTGAAGGAGTCTCGAGATCTCCCTTCACCAACACAGCCACCCGCTCACGTCCGAGCGAGGCCATCAACATCCCCATCTCCATCACCACATTTTGGCGAGGACGGGGTTCAGCTTTTTTCGGGCCATCGCGCCGCGCGTAGCCGATGTCGTCCGGTGTTAACAGCACCACACCAAATTGGGCCGTGGGCTTTTTGCCGATCTGCTTTTCCAACGCTTCAATGAAGGTCAGCCCGCCGCCGCCGGTATGTTGAAGGACGAATGGGTCCAGGCCGAGACGATGGAGAACCAGCTCCAATTGTTCACGCGCGGCTTCGTCGTGGCCGTGGACAATAAAGATCTTGGGTTTGCTCCGGCCCTGAGTGGTGACCTCGACGGGGGGTGCTTCGACTGTGGTTGGCGGGGTTGGGGATATGAAGGTCGTGGAAACGCTGACAGCGGCGGTCGCCGGTGGCGGCGCTAGGTTGCGGGAAAAAGCCTCCTCAAGTTCGGACTTTGCAAAGTCTGGCCCTTGAAAATTGATGGTCTTCTTCTTCGTGTCCCACCAATTGAGCACCGCGCCATTTTGGCAGACGAACTTATGGTGGTTGTTGCGGTGCTCCGACCACTCACCCTGAAACCCAGACTGTTCAACCAGCGACTTCAAGTCGTCGATATTGCCGCGAAACATTTGCAGTTTTTGGGGCATTCCGTCTCCACCGATCCTTGCGCTTTACGAAGCGGATCAACAGACCGGTTATTGCAGATTGGAACAGGGTAAGTCGCCCCAGAACAAGAGTGGAACATTGCGGCGATCGATATCTGGAGCCCGCGTTGCGCCTCTGTTTTCTCTTTGAAACCGGTCAAACAGAGGCGATCGCGATTAGGTTAGGCTGAGGTCCGCGACGCCCAGCGGGACATTGAACTTCTCACACCAGATCCAGATTTGATCGTAGTCCGCCACATCGAGCGAAGCAGGGATTTTATACATTTGTGCACCGTTGTTCGCGCGGAGAGGGGATAGGATTGCATCCGAGCGATATCCATTGGCGCCGAGCGCCACTTTCGGGTCTGGCGCGCCATCGAAGAAGAAATTTTCGCCTAGCGCCACATACCATTCACCGTCAATACGCTGAATAGAGGCGTCGCCGCGGGTGATATGGTTGGACTTACCTTCAAAACCGCCGACAGCGGTTGTCAGCGCGTTGGCGGATGTGACCGATGCTAGCGGGGCGCCGCCAGCTTTCGAGGTCGCGGAGGGAGCGGCGCAGCCTGTGATCAAGGCGACGGCCAGCAGACTGATCACGGGCAAAGTGGTCATCCTCGTACGGTAGTTAGAATTTTGCGGAAAGTGATTCATGGGGCGATGGTTCCTAACGGGCGTCGTCAACCGGGCTTGATCGACGATGGGTCTCGGATGTGAGAATTACATCGACGGACACATCGCCAGGATTCACTTCGGTTCAGCACACCGTGATCTTCGGTGAGCTGAGGGAATGCTTTGGAAACGGTCGCATTGAAATGTGCAGTGTCGGGCGCTTGAAGAGATTGGTGTTTTTGACGCTCAAGTCTCGGAGGCGCGGTCAGTCTTAGGGGGCGATTTGATGGAGCATATTCCGCGTCATCTCATCTGCTGGAAACATCATCTCGACCCGCAATTCTGAGAGGGCCACATCTTCAGCCGTGCCGAATTGAGTAAATGTCGAGAGCAGCGAGAACACCTGCCCGCCCATTCGATAGCGTGAGGGGGCGAAGGCTGGCAGAAGTCCTATCTCTGCCGTAGTGGGCGTCGGGGTTTCGCTGAGAGCCGCTATGCCGGCCTCTAACACTTGATCATCGCCGAAATGAGTCAATTCAGTACGCAATCGCATCACCAGATGCGCGACCACTTCCTCAAGATTGTCGATCGAAGCCCGCAGGGTCTCATTTTCGGCGAGCGCCAAAATCATGCTGTCGCCTGTTTTGACGCCGAGACCCTCCATCATCATTTCGGCTGTAGGGTTGACGGAGAGCAGCTTCCAGTGGCGATCAAACGCTATGGCGGGAAACGGCGCATGCCGCTCCAAGATCCATTCCACCGCTTGCCAAGCGGGGCGCAACTCCTCGGCGCTGAGGGGGCGGCGCCCATAGGCGGGGGCCATGCCTGCGGCGATCAGCAGATGATTGCGCGCTGCGTGAGGGACTTCTAATTCCTCGCACAGGCGTAGTACCATGCGTCGGCTTGGACGTGCGCGCCCGGTTTCAAGAAATGAGATGTGGCGAGACGAGACGTCGGCGGAAAGACCAAGGTCCAGTTGGCTCATGCGTCGACGTGTGCGCCAGGATTTCAAGGCTTCGCCGAATTGTTCGATCATATGGCTCCCTCTATCTGTTTCTGACGCTTAGGTAGGATCTGGCCTGTCGTCGCTTACCTCCGAGGTAATTGTTTTGCTGCTAAGGAATCCGTCACAACCACGCCACCACAGTTGTGATGGAGGATAACATGACGCTCGAGACCAGCGCTGCATGGCTGAAGATTGCGAGCTGGATCCTGATCGGATTTGGGTTGCTGGCTTTCTTCTCGCTTTTCACCCCGGCGGCGTCGATCCTTGATCTGCTTTTTGATTTCGCATTCCTGTTTGCTGAGGGCTCAGATGTGCTTGGCGACAAGGGATGGCTTCTGATGGCGATCGCTGGCGGGCTAATGGTCGGCTTTGGTGTGATGACCCTCGGCATCGCCACCAGGGTCTACCCCGGTGATCCTGAAGCGGGCAGAGCAATCATCGGTGCTGGAATTCTTGTTTGGTTTGTCATCGATAGCGCCGGTTCAATTTTCGTTGGGGCCTGGTTTAATGCTGTGCTGAATGGAGGGTTTTTAGCGCTCTTCGCCATTCCGCTCCTGGCGTATCGAGGGCAGTCAACACCGCCGCTTTCGGAGCCGCTTTGAGGCTTAGTTCTCAGCACGTGTGGCAACAAAAAAGGGGCCTCAAACGAGGCCCCTTTCATATTCTGCGATGACGTGTTGATCAGTCGAACGCTTTTACTACGTCCTCGCACATCTTCTTGGCGTCGCCGAGCAGCATCATGGTGTTGTCCATGAAGAACAGCGGGTTATCCACGCCAGCGTAGCCGGAGCCGAGCGAGCGCTTCACGAATAGGACAGTCTGCGCCTTTTCGACGTCAAGCACCGGCATGCCGTAGATTGGCGAGGTCTTGTCGGTCTTCGCGGAGGGGTTGGTGACGTCGTTAGCGCCAATCACGAAGGCGACATCAGCGGTGCCAAAGTCGTTGTTGACGTCTTCCAGCTCGAACACCTCGTCATAAGGAACATTAGCCTCGGCCAGCAGAACGTTCATATGACCCGGCATCCGGCCCGCCACAGGGTGGATGGCGTATTTGACGTTGACGCCTTCCGCCTTGAGCTTGTCGGCCATCTCCCGCAGCGCATGCTGCGCTTGCGCCACCGCCATGCCGTAGCCCGGCACGATGATGACGCTGCCAGCGTTCTTCATGATAAAGGCCGCATCCTCGGCGGAGCCGCGCTTTACCGGGCGATCCTCTTTTGCGCCGCCGCCGGCGGCGGCCGCTGCGTCATCGCCGCCGAAGCCGCCCAAGATCACCGAGATGAAGCTGCGGTTCATGCCCTTACACATGATGTAGGACAGGATTGCGCCGGAGGAGCCGACCAGCGCGCCGGTGATGATCAGCGCGGTGTTGCCCAGGGTGAAGCCGATGCCTGCCGCCGCCCACCCTGAATAGGAGTTGAGCATCGACACCACCACCGGCATATCGGCGCCGCCGATCGGGATGATGAGCAGAACGCCGATTGCAAGCGCCGCCAGGGTGAGCAGCCAGAACACCACATGGCTTTCACTGCTCATGAACACGGCGATCAGTACGACCAACAACAGGCCAATGGCGATGTTGATCTCATGGCGCATCGGCAAGAGGATCGGCGCACCGGACATCCGGCCATCCAGTTTGGCGAAGGCGATCACTGAGCCGGTGAAGGTCATGGCGCCAATAGCGGCGCCAAGCGACATCTCCAACAGCGCTTCACCCTTGATCGACCCAACGCCGCCGAGACCGAACGCCGCCGGAGAGTTCAGCGCCGCCGCAGCCACGAACACCGCCGCCAGGCCCACCAGAGAGTGGAACGCGGCCACCAATTGCGGCATGGCGGTCATGGGGATGCGCTGTGCGATCACGGCGCCGACGGCGCCGCCAGCGCCGAGACCGGCGAGGATGAAGAACCAGCCCGAGCCAGACGGCGGGAACACGATCAGCGTGGCCAGTACGGCGATCGCCATACCGATCATGCCGTACATGTTGCCAGCGCGGGAGCTCTCCGGGTGCGACAAGCCCCGGAGCGCGAGAATAAACAGGACGCCTGATATCAGATAGGCGACCGCGGCGAAGTTAGCCATGTCCGCCCCCTATTGCTTTTTCTTGTACATCGCGAGCATCCGCGACGTGACCATGAAGCCCCCGACGATGTTCACTGCGGCGAGCGCCGCGCCGATGAACCCGAAGGCGTTGGAAATCCAGGTGGCGCCGTCAGCTGCGCTGGCGCCTGCTGCGACCAGCGCGCCGACCACGATCACTGAGGAGATCGCGTTAGTGACGGACATCAGTGGTGTGTGGAGCGCTGGCGTCACCGACCAAACGACATAATATCCGACGAAAATCGCCATAACGAAAATCGCCAAACGGAAAACGAACGGATCAACGCCAGTGGTCGCCGCTGCGGCGTAGCCAAGAGCGTCTGACTGTTCGGCGAGCGAAGCGGCGGCGTCTTGTGCGGCGGCGGCGGCTTGCTTGGCGGCGTCAGCCGCTTGCTGAAGCGCCTCTGTTGGAACTGGGTCGGCCATCGGGGGACCTCTTGCTTGTGTGTTTTAAGCGTCGGACGGCGGAAGCTGCGCCTCCGCTCGTCGCGCTTTCATGGGGCTCAGCTCTCTGCGGCGGCGGGCGCAGGCTCTGGAGCAGGCGCCGGATCTGGCGCGGCTAAGTCCGGAGCGAGCTCTTTCACGCGGGGATGAACCACTTGTCCGCCTCGAGTGAGCAGAGTGCCTTCCACCAACTCGTCGGCGTAATCGACCGCCAACGCGCCGTCCGAGATCATCGTCGACACGAAGTTGAACAGATTGCGCGCGTAAAGAGAGGAAGAGTCGGCGGCCAGTGCGCCCGCAAGATTAATCTTGCCGACGATCGTGACGCCGCCTGACTGGATCGTCTGATCCGGCTGCGTCAAAGCGCAGTTGCCGCCTTGCTCCGCCGCCATGTCGACAATCACTGCGCCCGGCTTCATGGACGCGACCATCTCAGCCGTGATCAGTTTCGGCGCTGGCCGTCCGGGGATCAGGGCTGTGGTGATGACGATGTCTTGTTTGGCGATGTGATTGGCGACCAATTCGGCTTGCTGCCGTTTATAATCGTCCGACATCTCCTTGGCGTAGCCGCCCTCGGTTTGGGCGTTGAGGAACTCATCGTTCTTTACGGCGATGAATTCAGCCCCGAGTGACTTCACCTGCTCCTCTGTCGCGGCACGGACGTCGGTGGCGGTGACGATTGCGCCGAGGCGGCGCGCGGTCGCGATCGCCTGCAGCCCGGCGACCCCAACGCCCATAATGAACACCTTCGCTGGCGCGACAGTGCCGGCGGCGGTCATCATCATCGGCATGGCGCGGCCATAGACCGCGGCGCCTTCCAGAACGGCGCGATAGCCGCCCAGGTTCGACTGCGAGGACAAGACGTCCATCGACTGCGCCCGGGTGATACGGGGCATGAACTCCATGGCGAAGGCCTCGACCCCTGCGCGGGCGCAAGCGGCGAGCACCTCCGTCTCTCGAAAGGGGGACATGGTGCAGAACAGCTTGGCGCCGCGTGGAAGCGCCGCGACCTCGGCCTCAGTGGGGGCCTGGATTTTCAGGACCACGTCAGCGCCAGAGACGGTCTCAGCGAAATCACTCGCCATGCCGGCGCCGGCTGTGGAAAAAGCGTCGTCCGGGATTTGGGCGCTTTCGCCCGCGAGCCGTTCGACAGTGATGTCCGCACCGAGTTTGGCGAACTTTTTGATCGTCTCTGGGACGATCGCCACGCGCGTTTCATTCGCGCGGGTTTCCTTGGGAACCGCGATCTTCATGGCTGCGGGTTTATCCTCCGGTTATTGCGTCCCAAAAAATAGGCCGAAGCCGGATTGCGACAGCCTTTCGCCGGCCAGACGGCAAAAAAATATGGCCACGAACAATTTTTGGGATTGGTTCGCGTTCCAGATGATTTTGCCAAACAGGCGTATTTTAGGATGGCGTTAGGGGGAGAATTAGGCGCGCGTCAACAGCCTTAAGGCGAGTGGTGCGCTTTTCTGTCACACCAGAAGCGATTTTACGTCAAGTGCGTCACGGGCTTGACGGCCCGTAAGGAAGGTCAAAGCCGGCGCTCGCTCCCGGGTTGGAGCGCCGGCTTTGTCAAGCGCCATGCGGCGCTTTGATTGCGCGGTTGGGGGCGATGCGGTCTGTCGCGCCGCTGGCGTTGATCCGTTTAAAAGCGATCGGCTCTGTGGCCGTGCATTGGATCCTGAGGTCCGCCCCTGTTCGCAAGAACGGTTAAACCCTGCCCGGGTTAATGAAAGGTTAACGGTTTGGAGAACAATCGCATGCTGGATCGCAACGCCTCAATAAGCAGGCCGCCAAACGGCTTCATGCCCTCATGTGTCAGCTGAAGAAATAGGCTAATTATTTGATTATATTGGAATTTTCGTGTTGCTGGGTTGGAGGGTGTGGCCCTCCATTATTTTTATCGCATGCTGTCAACGGCGATATCGCCGCTGACGGGCGCTTCGGTTCACGCGGATTGAACCGCCGATTAGGTTAAGAACAACCACATCATCAACAGCACCACCGCGATAAGCACGCTGATGCGGAATACGAACCGGGTGAAGGCATCATACCCGGCCGATTGTTCACTGATATCCATCTTACCTGGCTCATATTCAGCCATTTTCGCCTCCGCCATCTATGTTGGGTCACAACAGAACGATTGATGCGGGGTTATACAAATCATGACGCGCCCCGCAATCCACCGATGCTGTTTTCAGCGTCGCAGGAAGCAATTGTATAATTTCAAAGAGTGGGCGCTCGCCAACCAACCATACCATTGGCTGATTCTGGGGTTGGAGCAGAGGCTGGCACGAAAAAGTCTGGTTGCAGTGATGCGCCTGGCGTCACGGCATAAGAATCAAAGTTGGCCACACCAGTGGAAGCGAGCACCAGGTCGTCGAGACAGAACCAGCCGCTGAAATCCTGCGGCTTGGACAAGATCTCTACGGCGGCGTCGCCCATGATCTCAGGTGTGCGTGAGGCGTTGGCCATTGCTTCGCCGCCCAGTAGGTTGCGCACGGCTGCGGTGTCAATGGTGGTGCGGGGCCAGAGGCAGTTCACACCGATCTTGCCCTCGAACTCCGCCGCCCACCCGACGCTGAGGATGCTCATGCCGTATTTCGCCAGGGAATAGGCTGTGTGGTTGCGAAACCAGTGTGCGGCGAAGTCGAGCGGGGGTGACAGCGTCAGAATGTGCGGCTGCTTGGATTTCAGCAGATGCGGCAGGCAAGCTTGGGTGACGGCGAAGGTTCCACGAGCGTTGATCGACATCATCAGGTCGAACCGTTTCAGCTCTGTCGCGGCGGTGTTGGTCAGCTGGATCGCGGAGGCGTTATTGACGCAGATATCAACCCCACCGAGTTTCTCTATGGTTTTATCCACCGCCTTGCGCACAGCCTCCCCGTCGCGAATGTCGACCACCAAGGGCAGCGACTTGACGCCGTGGGCGGCTCCTGCGGCCTCAATTTCCTCGGCTGCGGTATGGACCGTGCCTGGGAGTGCGGGGTGTGGGTCGGCTGTTTTGGCGGCGATGGCGACATTGGCGCCCTCACGTGCGCAGGCTTGGGCAATGGCGAGGCCGATGCCGCGGCTGCCGCCGGACATGAAGACGGTTTTTCCGAGTAGGCGCGGCATGTAGGGCTCCCTCGTCGCTGATGGTCAGAAGCGCTCTTTGGGTGCGGTGAGCGCCCCTCTCGGGCTTTCCTGGCGGCATCATTCACCAGTTTCCTGAGGTTTGGAAACCAGCGACGTGACGGCGCCCAGGCGCGGTGCGCTAGGGGAAATTGTCGCAATGAGGTTTAACTCATTGATGTCTTGGGGAAACTAAACCACGTCGTAGCGCGCTTCAATCCACGGCTCCGCATCGGCCGCCGCCCGCCACTGGTCCAGAGTCGGTGCGGTTTGTAAGGCGGCGAGGGTATTCACCAATGGCGCTGGCGCTTCGACGCCATAGGTTTCGAACCGCAGCGCCACCGGAACAAAAAATGCGTCCGCCACTGTGAATTTCGCGCCGAACAGGTAAGGCCCGCCATCGCCGAACCGATCGCGCGCCCACCCCCAAAGTTGGAAGATCCGGGCGATATCCGCGTCGACCTCTTCTGAGCGCCCCTTGCCCGGGAATTGCTTCTTCAGATTCATTGGCATGGCGGCGCGTAGTGCGCGGAAGCTGGCGTGCATCTCCGCCGTCAGACAGCGCGCCGCCGCCCGGGCGGCTGGGTCTGCGGGCCAATGACCGGCTTCAGGATGACGCTCCGCCAACAGCTCTGCGATGGCGAGGCTGTCCCACACCACATGTTCGGCGCCGTCATTATTCCACAGCAGAGTCGGCACCTGATAGGATGGGGCCACATCACGCCGGAGTTGTTCGAACTCCGGTGTGAACATTGGCGTCACCTTTTCATCGAACGGCACCCCGAACGCCGAGAACAACAGCCAGCCACGCAGCGACCAGCTGGAATAGGCTTTATTGCCGAGGTGCAGGGTGTACGCCGTCATGTGAGCCTCCGAGGCGGGTCAAGATTGCTCGAAGGCTAAACGGCGCTTCGCCCCACAACGAGTGACGAATTGTGGGGCTGGCCTTCACCAATGGTGATGTTAACCCAAAACCCGCCCGGCCACGGTCTTCAGTTTCGACACCAAGGCCGGGTCACGGGCTTCCGGTTTGGTCATGACCGCGTATTCCAGCGCCCGGTCGCAGCCGTGGGGACAGGGCGTACGGTCGCCGTTGAGGGCCTTGGGAAGTTGCCGAACGGTCTCTCGGGCGTGGGCGCTGTTTTGGCCGAGAACACGGATGATCTCGGTGATGTCCACTGCGCCATGGTTGGGGTGCCAACTGTCATAGTCGGTGACCATGGCCACAGTGGCGTAGCAAATCTCCGCCTCGCGGGCGAGTTTTGCCTCTGGCATGTTGGTCATTCCGATTACGGAGCAACCCCAGATCTCACGATACAGTTTGCTCTCCGCTAGGGAGGAGAATTGCGGGCCCTCCATCGCCAGATAGACGCCGCCACGATGGACCTTCACGCCGGCCGCCGTCGCCGCATCAGCCGCCAGAGCGCCGAGGCGTTCACAGATTGGGTGCGCCATGGAGGCGTGGGCGACACAGCCCTCGCCGAAGAAGGATTTCTCACGGGCGAAGGTGCGGTCGATGAATTGATCGACGATAACATAATCCCCTGGGGCCATCTCCTCCCGGAACGAGCCGCAGGCCGACACTGACAGCAGATCGGTCACGCCGAGCTGTTTCATCGCATCAATGTTGGCGCGGTAGTTAATCGTGCTCGGCGAATGCTGATGGCCTCGGCCATGACGGGGCAGGAACACCATCCGCACACCGTTCAAAGCCCCGGTTAGCAGTTGATCGGACGGCGCGCCCCATGGCGTCTCCACAGTCCGCCATGTCGGCGATTCCAAGCCCTCAATCTCATAGACGCCGCTGCCGCCCATGACGCCGATCACGGTTTCAACCATGGTTTCTGTTTCCTTTGGGTGAGAATGCGTTTGGGTGCGAAGATGCGACGGCCCGTGTTCGTCCGCAACCCGGCCTTTACGTCCCCTGCCCTATGCTTATCGCCCCAAAGCCATCGCTAAGGAACAGGGATATGGCGCAGAAGCGCGGGATGACAGCCGGAGCCGCAGGCAAGCGGCTGAAGCCGGGGCGGGGGGCCCGCCGGGTTGATGTCGATGCGGAGGTCAAGCAGCTCACCCTCTTGATTAAACAGTTCGATTGGGTCTCTGCCCGGCCTGCCTCTGCCAAGCTGTTGAAGGCGGCCCCGAGCCATCCGATTGTGCTGACTTTGGCGGCGCATGTGGCCCTGTTCGGCGACAACAACGCTTTGAAAGCCCGCCGGTTGTTATCAGCCGCCTTGGAGCAGGCGCCGGGGCATGACGAAGCGTTATATCTGTTGGGTCTCGCACAGGAAGCCACCGGCGATCGCAGCGGGGCGCTGGAGACGGCGCGCCGGCGTCTGGCGCTCGATCCAAGCTGCGCCAGCGCCTATTACGCTCTGGTCTCGAACGCTCCTGACGAGGGAGCGGAGGCCTTGCCCGCGATTGAGGCGCTGCTGCGGTGTTCGGATCTCGACGGGTCGTCCCGCGCGGCGCTTTTGGCGTCTAAAGGCGCAGTGTTGGAGCAAGCTGAAGAGTTTGGCCCCGCTTACAGCGCCTTCGCCGCCTCCAAAAGCGCATTGGACCGGCCCTATGATCCGAGCGGCGTCCTGCGGCACCTCGCGGATTGCCAAGCGTTATTCACCGAAGCGTTCTATGACCAGCGAGCGGATGTCGGGATCGATGATCGGCATATGGTGTTCATCGTCGGCATGCCGCGTTCGGGCTCAACCCTGGTGGAGCGCATCCTGTGCGCTCATCCACAGATCGACAGCTGCGGTGAGCGCACCGAGCTAGGGCGAGCCATTAGCCAAGCAGTGGCCTGCCCAAATGCTTCGACAGGTGAATTGGCGCGATGGGCCGCCCTGCCCGACCCGGAAATTCGGCGCGCCGCGCGCTGGTACCTCGATGCGGTGCGTCCGTGCCTGCGGAATCCATCATCACGGCGCTGGATCGACAAATCTCCCGCCAATATCCATCATTGCGGCTTAATCGCGATGATGTTCCCGAATGCCCGCATCATCATTACACATAGAGATCCGCGTGATATCGCGATCTCTTGTTTAACACGGCTATTTAGTAACGGACTATCTTACACTGAGAACTTTGAGCGCTTCACTCATTATTATATTTTACAGCGAGAATACGCACGGCATTGGCGGCAGGTGCTGGGAGAGCGGGTTATTGAGGTGCGGTATGAGGATGTGGTCGCCGACCTGGAGCGTCAAGCGGGGCGATTGGTGGATCATGTCGGGCTTGAATGGGAGCCAGCTTGCGCCGCCCCCCATGTTGGTCGTTCGACAGTTTTGACCGCCAGCGCCGCCCAAGTGCGTCAACCGATCTATGACAGCTCGATCGGCCGATGGCGGCGCTATGAGGCGCATATGGGGGAGCTGTGCGAGATGTTGGCGGCTTATGAGGCTGCTGAGGCTCATCCTGGGGGCGCCGCGACCTCGCCGATCTCCCCCATATAACCGCTCCAGGCGAACCAATAGGCGACATGGCCTGGCAGCCTGTTGTGGCGTTGGTCCTTCGGGCCGATCAATGCTTCCTCTTCCACCTTCCGCACCGCGCCTTCGAGGTTGAGCGTGCTGTTGTCAGCGCCAAAATCAGGGCGGGGACTGCGTCCAACACCCCGTGCTGAGCAAAATAGCTTAGGGCGTTTCGGCGTGTCTCGGCGGTTCGATCGAACAGCTTGAGAGCTTGCTGCGCCGGTGCTGCAAACGTCAGTTGGGAAGCGTCCGCAGGCAAGCTCGGGGTTTGCGCTGGAGTGGGCGTCGGCGCGGGCAGGGCCACCGCGATCAGGAACAGATGAGGCGTGTGCATCGGGGAAAGCCATCGTGTTCATAAAGTTGAGGGCGGCGGGCGGTAAACGCACCTCCCACTCTTCGAACGCCTCTGTGATCCGTCACGTTATCCCAAACTTAATGGTTAGCGCCGAATGGAATTTAGATCTTGGCAATAACCCGTTCGTAGTCTGCTTGCTGGCGGCGGAAGGTCGTGAGTTTGGAAGTGAGAGGTCAACGATTTTAGGAGGCGTCAACATGCAGGCCGTGGCAGGCGCAGCGCTTAATCAATCATCGTTGGTGGCCGCAGAGAGCAAGAGCTCGGCGGCGCCGGAAAAAGAGGCGAGGCCGCAGCCGTTGCGGCTGGTGTCAAAGACTGATCCGAACGTGTCGGAAACCAAGATGCCTGAGGAAGCGCCTGAAGCCGCGCCTCCCCGTGGTGCGGCGGTGGACGCGACCGGTCAGCCCTTAAGCCGTGAACAATTAGCTATAGTTGATCAGTTGAAATCGCGTGATCGAGAGGTGCGCGCCCACGAAGAGGCGCACGCCAGAGTAGGCGGCCAATACGCCGGCGCCCCGCACTATGATTATGAAACGGGGCCTGACGGCAATCGCTACGCCATTGGCGGTGAAGTCTCTATTGATGTGGCGCCTGTCAACGGGGATCCGGAGGCGACCGTCGCCAAGATGGATATCGTCAAAGCTGCGGCGTTGGCCCCGGCTGAGCCTTCGGCCCAGGACCGTAAGGTCGCCGCGATAGCCGACCGCACGCGCGCCCTTGCGCAAGCAGAGCTGATTGAGTTGCGCGCCGCTGAACGCCGGGGCGAAAGTGACGCCGATGAGGCGCCGCAGGCGCGCTTACAAGCGGCGGTCGAGGGTTATGCTGACGCGCTAGGCGCTGCTGCAGGAGAGCGTGCCGGAGTGTCGTTGGCGGCGTGATCATCGCCCCCGGGGCGTTCCCTTGAAAATTTGCCGCCCATAGCGCGCTTCAGCGTCCGGCGGCTGTTTTCACCAGCCAGCAAGCGGAGCTTATCTGCCGGAAACAGCGGCGCGCCATCTTTCTCAAGGCGCGCCGCCAACGCGGCCAATAGCCAGGATAGGCCGCTGACGTCGAACGGCGTGCTGACGGCGCCGTCGAAATCGCTGCCGATGGCCAGATGCTCGTACGGGTCATAGTGGCCATATCGGTCCACCATCTCTTCGGCGAAGTCTGGATGCCGCAGCGCTGCAAGCGCTGATGCGAAAGCATCGACTATTCGGTCGATTTTGATTTCGAACGAGTCCTTCAGTTCAAATCCGATCGCCTCCCACCAGACGCCGACTCCAATCACGCCGCCGGTGCTGGCGACGAGGCGGATGTCAGCGTCGCGGAGGTTGCGTGCCTGACGGTGCGCTGCGCGCACACCGGCATGGCTGACGATCAACGGGCGGGGCCCGCCGGGCTGATTCAGGGCGACGCCGGCGGCGTCCCGGATCATGGCGGGCGCGGCGTGGGCGAGATCGACGGCGATTCCGGCGTTGAAGCACAAAGTCAGGGCGTTCCGGCCAGCGTCGGTCAGCCCCTTGCGGCCATGGCAGTCCTCGCTGGAGCCGCCAAGGCCGTTGGAGAACCGGTGCGTCGGCGCAATCATGCGGTAGCCGGCGGCTTTCAGCAGATTAATCTCCGCCTCAATCGCTCTGAGGGATGCATCCGGCTCAACCCAATGCAGCCCCTCAAGACTCAACATCACGCCCAACGGCGCACTCTCGGGCGTCATTGCGGTGGTGCGCAGGCCATTGAGATCATTGGGTGTGTAAATGGGGCGCAGACGTCCCGTAGCATCGGCTTGCAGCATGTCCTGGAACCGCTCCGCCAACCGATAGGCCCGCCGACGTCGCATGACGCCGCGGCTACGGCGGGCGCGATCGATCAGCTCAGAGGGAAACAGCGCATTGGATTGATCAATGCTCTCACAAGAGACGCAGAGAGCTTGTTCACTGTTTTTCATCGGCAGCGGCGTCCAGGTCGGTCCTCCGAACACCTGCAATCCGACCCGAGCGTCGAACAAACGCGGCAGGTCGGTATGGCCGCTCTCTCGCCGCCGCCAAGGGTCGACGCCCCACAGCAGCGTGTCGGCGTGCAGATCAGCCAGCAGCGCTCCATCGGGCAGCATCGCCTCTAACGCTGGGTGAAATGGCAAGTCCCGCCGGTCCGCATGGTTCGAGGCCCGGTCGGCGACGCGCGCCAGCCATCCGCCCAACCCGCTGGGCAACGGGCCGATGTCGGCTTCGAAGCGGTCCCGCCGGTTGCCCAGCAGCTCCGCTTTCAACTCTGGCGTCAAAGAGAGTTCTTTCGGGGTCATTGCCAATAGATGAAGGAAATAGATTGACAGTTTCTAACGCTTGCGTGGGTTAAGGCGACCATATGACGCTTCCTCAAGAGGGGGGCGCTGGTGGTCGCGGCATCGAGAAAGTCTCATCCACCACGGCGTAGTCCATATACCCAAGGCGGGCGAGGGGCTGATATTGTGTCACATCGACCCTGCCATCAGCGATCACCTCGTCTGCGATATGCACGCCCACCACCTCACCGAAAATTGCGCCGTTGACGTAAGCAGGGTTGGTGGAGGGCAGTTCAACGCGTGTGAGGAACTTGCATTCGAACGCGACCGGGCTCTGCGCCACCCTTGGCGGCGCCACTATCAGGCTGTCGGCCTTGGTTAGGTCGGCGGCTTCGAATTCATCTACTCCGGCCGGGTAGGCGGCGGCTGATGTGTTCATCTGCCCCTTCAGCGCCGCCGGGACCACATTCACCACAAACTCGCCAGTCTCCAACACATTGCGCGGCGTGTCCTTTTCCAACGGTTCGAGCGCTTTCTTGCCATAGGCGGCGAACATCAGAATCGGCGGCGCCTCCGCGACTGCGTTGAAGAAGCTGAACGGGGCGAGATTAGCCCGGCCTTGGCTATCGAGGGTTGATACCCAAGCGATCGGGCGGGGCGCCACCAGCGCCTTGAAAGGGTTGTGCTTTAAGCCGTGATCATTGTCGCGTGGGCGGTAGAACATGGATCTCTTCTTATTCAGCCGCCAGCGTCAATGCAGACGGAAAACCAAAAAGCCAGGGCTAAGGCCTGACGCCATCAGGTTGGCCTTTGCTCCGGGCGGTGAGCGCGATAAGGCGCTTACGACACCCTTTTAGATAGCGCGGGCGCAGCTTTGTGGAACAGGCCTAGAGGCCGCACCGCGCTCTGTCTGAAGCGACGGACCACCGGGACATGCTCAGGATCATCGCCGAAACCGAGGCCGACCATGATGAGGTCGAGACGCTGTATGACCTCTCCTTTGCGCCAGGGCGAACGGCGCTATCTTCCTATCGATTGCGCGATGGTGTCGATCCCGTGGCGGCGCTGTCCCTGATTGCGCGAGATGATTACGACGTGTTGGTCGGCGCCATTCGCTTTTGGCCGATCGAAGTCGCCGCCGAACCCCCTGCCCTGTTCCGCCGCTGGCCGGCTCTATTGTTGGGCCCGATCGCCGTGCACCCAACGCGCCAGGGTGAGGGTGTTGGTGCGGCGTTGATGAAGCTGTCTCTGGAGCGGGCGGCGGAGTTGGGGTGGGCGCGGGTGGTGCTTGTTGGTGATGAGCCCTATTACCGCCGTTTCGGTTTCACCCGCGCGAAGGCCGAGGAGCTGATATTTCCGCCGCCGGTGAACCCCAGCCGGGTGTTGGCGTTGGCTTTGGTCGAGGGGGCGATGTCTGAAGTTGCGGGCGTAGTGGTGAAGCCGGATACGCCTCACCAAGGTCCATGATGGTCGCCCGGCATGTCGATGCGGCGAAAGCCATGCGATCCAAAAAAATCGCGCTGCGCTTGGGTCAGGCTCGCGGTCCCCTGCCCTATGTGCGACGTCTCAAAATAATTCAGCGCAGCGGAGAGCGCGGGCGTCGGCAAGCCGCTCAAGGCAGATGCGGAGACGGTTCGGCGCAGGGTGGGAATGCTGCCGGAAAGACGAGACGAGATGCTGTCAGCCTCCAACAACCGACGGCCTGGAGACGCCTCTAATGCCTCGGAGATTTCATTCAGCAGGCCCGCCCGGATGATGCAGCCCGCCCGCCAAACCCGTGCGACCTCCGCCAAGGGTAGGCCCCAGTCATACTCGTCCGACGCCGCCGTGAGCACCCCAAACCCTTGCTCATAAGCGATAAGTTTGCCCGCCAATAGCGCTCCCTCCAACATGGCGACGGCCTCTGTGCGATCTCCCAGAGCGTCTCCAAGCGTTTTTGGCGCTGGTCCATAAAGCGCTTCAGCGCGGCGGCGGGCGTCCTTGTCCGCTGAGATGTTGCGGGCGGTGACGGCGGCTTCGATGGTCGAGGCTGGAGCGCCAAGGCGGAGCGCTTCGATTGCAGACCACCGGCCGGTGCCCTTTTGACCCGCGGTATCCTCAATCACCTCAAGCATGGGGCGGCCTGTTTTTGGGTCGGTAGCGGCCGCCACCGTCGCGGTGATCTTGACCAGGAAGGATTCCAGCGGCCCCTCGTTCCATTTGGCGAAAATGTCTGAGATCTCAGCAGAGGTCATGCTCAGCCCGTCACGGAGCACGCCATAGACTTCGGCTATCATCTGCATGTCGGCGTATTCGACGCCGTTATGGATGGTTTTGACGAAGTGCCCCGCCCCACCCCTGCCTAACCAAGCGCAGCATGGAGCGCCGTCATAGTGGGCCGCTGACTGTTGGAAAATGGGTGCAACCACATCCCAAGCTTCCGGCGCGCCGCCAGCCATGATCGCAGGCCCGGTTCTGGCGCCTTCAGCCCCTCCTGAGACGCCGACGCCGAGATAGCGCAGGCCGCTTGCCGCCAGCGCAGCGGCCCGCCGTTCGGTGTCGTGAAAATCCGCGTTGCCGCAATCAATCAGGATGTCGTCAGAGTTAAGTAAAGGGGCCAAACGCTCGATCGCGGCATCCGTTGGCGCGCCAGCGGGTGTCATCAGGATGATCGGGCGGGGTGGCTTTAGGGCAGCCACAAGGTCGGCCAAATCGGCGCCGACAGCCACCACGCGCTCAGATTGTTCCGCCACCGCTTCGGCTTTGCCCGCTGTAAGGTCGTAAACTGCGACACCACGGCCGCGCTCAGCAAAATTCAGCGCGAGGTTCGCCCCCATTACGCCAGCGCCCACCAGCCCCAAATCAGATGCCATACGGTCCTCGCTCACACTGTTTCCAGCCAGGCTGACAGCGCCCAAAGCGCGCGCCATTGTGCTCGCGGCGATCCAGGGATATCTCTTCAAAAATTGCAAACAGTGTTTGGGTGGATGATGGTGCAATCTCGCTTGCCGCGCATTTTGATCATGATGGGTGTCTCAGGGAGCGGCAAGACGACGGTTGGGAGATTGCTGGCGCAGCAACTTGACGGGCGCTTTATCGACGGTGACGATCTTCACCCGCCTGAGAACGTCGCGAAAATGAGCGCCGGCAATGCTCTGACGGACATGGATCGCTGGCCATGGCTGGAAACGATCGCGCAAACGCTGGTCGCTGAGGCCGCTGTTCATGGCAGAGTTGTTGGCGCGTGCTCGGCGTTGCGCCGACGATACCGGGAACACCTTTTAACGTCTGCCGGTGAAGATATCCGATTTATTCATTTAGCCGGATCTCAGCAGCTTATCAGCGACCGCATGGCGGAGCGGGCGGGGCATTTCATGCCGGCGACCCTGCTGGCGAGCCAGTTCGCCACGCTGGAGCCTCCGGAGCCGGATGAGCCGGTGGAGACCCATGATATTGGCGTGCCGCCCGCAGATATTGTCGCCCGGATTGTTCAAGCCAATGTCTCCGGGGCCTCTGGCGCGCTCTGAGCTGAGGTCCCTCCCCTACTCCGCCGCCATCTCTTCGGCTGGCGTCCGGCGTGGGTATAGCTCGTCCAGGGGGATTGAGCGGCCGTCCTGTTGAACGATGCGCACATGCCTGCGCGCCAGCTTCCTGGGCTGCGGAACACCGCAGGAATGGGCGATGACGCCGATGCCGTAACGCAGCTTTTCGACGAAATTCTTCACCCGCACCGCCTTATCCTCAGGGTCCAGGCCCCGTTGCAGGCGGCGGTCGTGGGTGGTGACGCCAGTGGGGCAGGTGTTTTTGTTGCACTTCATCGCCTGAATGCAACCGAGGGCGAACATAAAGCCCCGGGCGGTCACAATGAAATCCGCTCCCGCGCAGAACGCCCAAGCCGCCTCGGCGGGGGTGATCAGCTTGCCGCTGGCGATCAGGCGGATGCGGGTGCGCAGCCCGTTCTGCTCAACGATATCCGCCACCATCGGCAGCGCCTCGCGCAAAGGCAGGCCGACATTGTCCATCAACGGCATTGGCGCGGCTCCGGTACCGCCGTCGCCGCTGTCGACGGTGATAAAGTCCGGGGCGCTGTCGGCGCCGCGCTGTTGGATCTCGTCGCACATCTCCTGGAGCCAGCCCCATGCGCCGACCACGGTCTTAATGCCCACGGGTTTGCCGGTGACGTCTCGGACATGATTGATCATGTCGAGGATGTCGCCGATGGTTTTGTGTTCCGGATGGCGGTTGGGGGAGATCGACGGATGTCCGGCTTTGATGCCGCGTATCTTGGCGATTTCGGCGCTGACCTTCTCCGCTGGCAGGATGCCGCCCTTGCCAGGTTTCGCGCCTTGGCTGAGCTTGATCTCGAACATCCTCACCTGGGGGATGGCTGCAACTTCCCTCAGCTTCTCGTCAGACAGCCCGCCATCCTCGGTGCGTACGCCGTATTTGGCGGTGCCGATCTGAAAGACGATGTCGCAACCGCCTTCGAGGTGAAACGGCGACAAACCGCCCTCACCAGTGTTGAGCCAACAACCGGCCATGGCCGCCCCCTTGGACAACGCCTGCACAGCCGGTTTTGACAGCGCGCCGTAACTCATGCCGGAGACATTGACGATCGACTGCGCCAGATAGGGCTCACGGCAGGCAGTGCCGATCCCTACCGGCGGACTCGCCAGCGCTTCCTCGTCGAGCGTGGGAAAGGGGCAGTTGACGAAAATCGGGGTGCCAACGGGCGTCAGGGTGCGGGTTGAACCGAAAGCGACGGTGTTGTCTTCGCCGGAACAGGATCGATAGACCCATTCACGCTCTGCGCGGTTGAACGGCATCTCCTCTCGATCCATGGCGAAGAAATATTGCCGGAAGAACTCGCCCAAGGTGGAGAAGAGATATCGGAACCGCCCGATCACCGGATAATTACGCCGCACCGCATCATGTGTCTGGCTGACATCTATGATGAACAAGGCGGCGATGAGCAGCGCCCCAGCGCCGATGATAAACACAAACAGTGAGGCCAGAAAGCTCAGGCCGTCAGCGGTAAATTGCGAAAATTCCAGCATGAGGTACTGCCTCCCTGACGCGCCTGCGGTCGAGAGACCAAGCGCCCATACGCCACTATGGCATTTGGACGCTCATGGGGTGGGAAATGTTACGAGGCTAGAGGGCCGCGTCGTTTGGAATGCTCTTAGGGCATGGGATCTATGGCGTGAAAGCGCGTGTTCACGTCCGGCCCGGTCGCACTGGCGTCAGTATTTGGTCTGCCCAGGAGAAGCGCCGCACGGGAAATCTTGGCGGCGCGAGCAGTAAAAAGCCGTTGGCAGCGCGCTTCACAATAATGGTTCGCCGCGCTTGATGATGGGGAGTCCGCGCCCCTATCGCCTAGCGACGCTCTAATTCAGCCAGGTTCGAACCTTGGTCATCCGCATCAGCCGGTTCACGTCGAACACGATATGGTCGCGCAGACGGCTGTAGCTGGCGTTCGGGCGCTCACAGCTGCGCGCGGCGCGGTCGAGTACGAGGCCGTCAACGGCCAGTGACCAATACCGCAACAGGCCGAAGCGCGGGCAAGCGCGGCCCCGGTTGGTCGGGCGCAGGATATCGTGGCGAATGTCGGCGATGGGCATGAACAGATCATGCGTCTCAGGGCCCGAATCCTTGATGCGGTTGACCCGCAGCGCGCAATCAGACGCGGCGATCGGGCGGCCATCGACTTCGATAACGATAAGGCGCGGCTCAACATGTAAGTGGGAGCAGGGCGCGCTCGGCTCGCGAGCCGGCATCAATTGGGGGTGCATTGCTTTCTCCTCAGCAGCCATAAGAGAAGAGCACACGTTTTGGGGGCTGTCGTTAATATGTCATCTACAGAACTCGCAACTTGACTGGAGGGTCGTTGCGAGACCGTCACGTGACTTTTTCCACGCCACAAATCTATTTCAAATTATATTGAAGCTGTGATGAAACAACGGCTTGAGCGGTGACGCCTGAATACGCCACTTCTACTACATATAGATGTTTTGATGCAGTCCTGTGGGCATGTAGCCACAGCCGTGAAGCCGGGCATGGTGTGCGAATCAATCAAGTCCGCGATATGTTTTTGTACATAAATCAAAGCGTTGAAATTGGTGTCCAGACCACGCGCCCCGCTCTGGGGGCGCGCGAGTCGATTTCGCGACTCAGTTGGATTGCGCGTAACCCATGTCGTGCAAGGCGGTGGTGATTTCATCCAAGATGGTTGGATCGTCGATGGTGGCGGGCGTTTTGTAGGGAACGCCGTCCGCTATTTTCGCCATGACCCCGCGCAGAATCTTGCCTGAGCGAGTCTTGGGCAGCCGGTCGACCACCGCCACCAGCTTGAACGCCGCCACCGGGCCGATCTTGTCCCGCATCAGGGCGATTGCTTCCGCTTGGAGCGTCTCAGCCTCTTTGTCACAGCCGCTGTTGAGACAGACGAAGCCCATTGGCAGCTGACCCTTCAGCTCATCCGCGACCCCGACCACCGCCGCCTCGGCGATATCGGGATGAGATGTCAGCACCTCCTCCATCGCGCCGGTGGAAAGGCGATGGCCAGCGACGTTAATCACGTCGTCGGTGCGGGCCATAATGTGGAGGAAGCCTTCCTCATCCATGAAACCGGCGTCTCCGGTCTCGTAATAGCCAGGGAATTTTTCCAAATAGGATCGCCGGTAGCGCTCCTCGGCGTTCCATAGCGTGGGCAGCGCGGAGGGCGGCAACGGCAGCTTGACGCAGACCGCGCCCAACTCGCCGGTTGGGACTTCCTGGCTGCTCTCGTCGAGGATGCGGACATCCCATCCCGGCATCGGCGCGCCTGCTGAGCCTACTTTGATGGGCAAGCTCTCAATTCCAACCGGGTTCCCGCAAATCGCCCAACCGGTTTCGGTTTGCCACCAGTGATCAATCACGGGCCGGTTCAGGTGCCGCTTGGCCCAATCGATCGAGTCAGGATCGGCGCGCTCTCCTGCGAGGAACAGTGTCTTCAACGAGGAGATGTCATATTTCTTGATAAACTCGCCCTGGGGGTCGGCGCGTTTGATTGCACGCAGAGCGGTGGGAGCGGTGAACAGGCAGCGGACCTTGTGCTCTTCAATCACGCGCCAAAACACGCCCGCGTCTGGCGTGCCGACCGGTTTGCCTTCGAACAGCACTGTCGCACAGCCATAAAATAGCGGCGCGTATACGATGTAGGAGTGGCCGACCACCCACCCGACGTCAGAGGCGGCCCAATACACATCGCCGGGCTCGACGTCATAGAGGTGCTTCATGGTCCAATGTAGCGCGACCAGATGGCCGCCATTGTGCCTGACGACTCCCTTCGGTTGGCCGGTCGTGCCGGAGGTGTACAAGATATAGAGTGGATCGGCGCCGCCAACCTCCTCACACTCAGCCAGGGGCGCATCTGTTTGAACCGCTTCCCATTCCCAATCCCGCCCAGGGATCAACTCCGCCTCGGCCTCAGGACGTTGAATGATGAAGCAAGTCTCCGGCTTATGCGTCGCCAGCTCAATCGACTTATCCAACAATGGCTTATAGGGGATCACCCGCCCTGGCTCGATCCCGCAAGAGGCTGAGAGGATCGCCTTCGGCTTGGCGTCGTCGATCCGCACCGCCAGCTCATTGGCGGCAAAGCCGCCGAACACCACGGAATGGACGGCGCCGATGCGGGCGCAGGCCAACATGGCGATCGCCGCCTCCGCGATCATCGGCATATAGATGATCACCCGATCGCCTCTGCCCACGCCCTTGGCCTTCAGAGCGCCGCCAAGCCGCGCAGTCGCCTGTTGCAGATCCAGAAAACTGAGCGAGCGTTGTGTGCCGGTGATCGGGCTGTCGTAAATCACGGCCGTGTCGTCGCCGCGTCCGGCAGCGACATGGCGGTCGACGGCGTTCCAACAGGTGTTGCAGGTCGCGTCGGCGAACCAGCGATAGAGCGGCGCGTTGCTGTCATCGAGCGCCTGCACCGGCGGGCGCATCCAATCTATCGCTTCAGCGGCCTCCAGCCAGAAGCGCTCTGGATTCACACGCCAGCGCTCATAAGTTTCGCGGTAAGCGGACATCGGGCGTCTCCTTGTACGTTTTTGCTTGTGCAATTCGGTTAATATCTTTGGCGGGGGCTGCCGCTTGCGATAAACCGTTTCTGGAAACAATCGTAGGGGGCTGTGCCGCGGATGGACAGCAAGACATTGCTGGCGGTTCTGATCGCCGGGATCGGAGCCACGTTAATTGACAATCTGGCAGCGATGGCGCTGTTCGGCCTCGATTTTATCGCTTTAACGGTGGATAGGCCCGGTCGGTTTGTGATCGGCATCGCCGGGGCGGCGTTGTTGCCGTTTATTTTCGCCGCTTTGAAGGGTGCGTCAGGGCTCATCGTTGGGTTGGTCGTGTTAGCGGGTGGCGCCGCAGCGTTGGCTAAAGGGGTGTTCGGCTATGCGGCGCCTCTGCCAAATGTGCTGCTGCTGACCACCATCTATGCTGTGTCAGCGATTGTGATCTTTGGGATGGTGCGCGGGCGTGTGAACTAGAGCGTTACCAGATCAGTGTGGAGCTGTAGCCGGTTAATATTTTCGGTAAAACAAAGGGCTAGAGCGAAGATCCGTCGCCAAGGCGGTTAATGCTCTCAGGCCGGTTTCTATGGGAAGGCGTCTTGGCATGATGCGTAAATTGATCGCCATTTTGTTGGCTGGCGGCGGATCGACAGCGGCGGCAGTGGCCGGGTTTCAACAGATTTTCGGAGAAGGCTCCTTTAACCTCGACGCCCTTATGCAAGAGCCTGAGCGGGCCGGCGCCATTGGCGGCTCTACAGTGGTGTTGCCGGTCCTGTTCTATTTCTTGAGTGGGATCAGAAGCTATTTCACCTCAGTGGCTATCGTGGCGGTGCTGATGTTTTGCGGTCTGCATTTTGGCCTCCAGGTCGATGCGCCCTTGGAGCAGATCGCAACTGTCAGCGGCATCGGCGCAGCGGTGTCGGTCTTGCTGTATCGGATTATTACCTGAAGCAGGTTTCGGGCGCGCCTTGCACAATCATCGCGTTGCTTGACGGCTTTGATCACGGGTCATGACTCGACTTTTCCGCTCGGCTGAGGCGCCATGCGGAAAACCTTTTAAGCGACGAGTCATGACCCAGTCTAAATCCCTCTCTCACGGACGAAAATTCCTCGCCATACCGGGACCGACCACGGTGCCGGATGAAGTGTTGCAAGCGATGCATCGCCCGGCGATCGAAATCTATTCCGGCGAAATCGTCGACACCACGCAGGCGATCTATAACGGCGCTCGCCGGGTGTTCCGCACGGGCGCCGACAGCCGGATCTACCTTTACGCCTCCAACGGCCATGGCGCTTGGGAAGCGGCGCTGAGCAACACGCTGTCGCGTGGCGACAAGGTGTTGGTGTTGGAATCCGGTAAATTCGCCACCGGTTGGGGCGATATGGGGGCCTTAATGGGCGTGGTTCCGGAGGTTTTGCCAGGGCGGCCGCGTGGGGGCGTTGATGTGGCGGCCGTCGAGGCGCGGCTACGCGCCGACTCCGCCCACGAGATCAAGGCGATATTAGCGGTGCAAATCGACACCGCCTCAGGCGTCTGGAACGATATTGAAGCCATTGGGAAGGCCGTCCGAGCGGCGGGTCATCCAGCGCTGTATATGGTTGACGCCGTCGCCTCGCTCGGCTGTGTGCCGTTCGAGATGGACGAATGGGGCGTCGATCTGACGGTGACCGGCTCTCAAAAGGGGTTGATGACGCCGCCCGGCCTGTCACTGGTCGCCGCCGGACCCCGTGCGCGGGCGGCCCATGGGCCAAACGATCTTCGCACCCAATATTGGGATTGGGAGTATCGCGAAGGACCGGTTTTCTACCAACAATTCTGCGGCACGCCGCCAGAGCAACTGCTGTTCGCCATGGAACGGGCGCTTCAGATGTTGTTGGAGGAGGAAGGGTTGGAGTCCGCTTGGCGGCGTCACGCGATTCTGGCGGAAGCGACCCGGCGGGCCGTCGCCGTATGGGAGGATGGCGGCGCCGGCGCGCTGAACTTCAACATACTTGATCCTCTTGAGCGCAGCGACACTGTCACCACTCTGCGTTGCGCCGAGGGGTTCGACGCCGAGACGCTGCGCCGCTTCACCACCGAGCAATGTGGTTTGACGTTAGGCTCCGCCATCGGAGAGCTCTCCGATAAAGGCATTCGAATCGCCCATATGGGCCATGTGAACGCCGTCACGCAGCTCGGGGTGTTGGCGACGACTGAAATGGGACTGCGAGCGCTGGGTTGGCCCCATGGCGAAGGCGGCGCCCAGGCGGCCATCGCCTATTTGGGCGATATGGCCGCATAAGAACCGTCGGCATTCTGCGCTTCCGCACCCAACCTTTCATCCTCAGCCCAGAAGGTTGTGGTTGAAAGGCCGGTGCAGGGGCGGCTCAATCTTCCCCGTCTTTGCGCTTGTCTTCCTTCTCGGAGGGCAGGTTGAAGAATGCGTCAGGGTCAAGTTCTGCTGGGCTCTCCGGCTGTTCCTCGGCAGGCGTGCTGGGCGAGTCAAAGACGTTGCTCAGATCATCGAACGGCGACGGCTCAGGCTTCTCCGATGGGACGAATAGCGGATCATTCTCGGACATTGCGCCGCCCATCGCCTCGCGCGGGTCCATCGAGAGCGACTCCTCGGTGGACATTAACCGCTCCTCCTCGGTCGGCGGCACAATCCCGGCGGCTTCATCTTCCTTCGCCTTGCGCTCAGCCGCCACCTTCACTGCGGCGTCCAGCGCGATCTGCGTACATAGCCCCAGCGCCACCGGGTCGACCGGATCAATCTGAGAGCTGTTCCAGTGGGTCTTGTCGCGAATGGCGGCGATGGTGGTTTTGGTGGTGCCAAGCAGTTTGCAGATCTGGGGGTCCGCCAATTCCGGATGGTTGCGCACCAGCCAATTGATCGCCGATGGTCGGTCTTGGCGCTTCGACAGCGGCGTGTAACGCGGCGCCTTCTTTTTCGGCTGGGGTGTGGAGATCGGCTTCAGCAACTGTAGTTTCGCCGTGGAGTCTTTCTCACAGCGATCCAGTTCGGCGCGGGTGAGTTGATTGTTGGCGACCGGGTCGAAGCCCTTGATGCCGACCGCCACCTCCCCGTCTGCGATTCCAGAGATCTCTAACGGGTGCATGCCGGTGAAATCTGCGATTTGATCAAAGGTGAGGGTGGTGTTGTCCACCAGCCAGACAGCGGTGGCTTTCGGCATCAGTGGTTGCAAGGCGGAAATCTCCTGAAAGCGGCGGTCCGTCGGCCGGGAGGGCCGTCGACGCGCGGTGGTCGTCTTGTGCGGGAATATGGCGTAGATAGAACGCTGAAGCGTAGTCGAAAAGGGGGGTGATGATGGACGCGTTTAATCTAAACCGTCAGTTGCGCCGTCGATTCGGGGGAAAATTGGGAACGGCGGTCCTGATCCTGGCGGCGATTTTGCTGAGCTTGCGCGCCTGGCAAGGCGAAACCTCCCTGGCGAAGAACTCTGACGCGTTTGACTATTACGTGCTTGCGCTGAGTTGGTCGCCGTCCTTTTGCAGCGATAATCCAGGGCGTTCGCAGTGCGGTCGTAAGTTTGAATTCATTTTGCACGGCCTCTGGCCGCAATATGAGAGCGGCTTCCCGCTGGAATGCGACACACCTCACGCGCCGCCGGATCGGCGCACCCTTGATGAGATGACGGCGGCGACACCCGACAAGGGGCTTATTCGACATCAATGGCGCCGTCATGGTTCTTGCTCCGGCATGTCGGCCGAGGAGTTCTTCGGAGACGCCCTGGCGGCTTGGGAAAAGGTGAAACAGCCTGACCTGACGCCGTTGCGCCGTCGCGACGGCTCCATGTCCTGGGCGGCGGTCGAGAAGGCGTTTCTTGAGGCTAATCCGCGCTTTTCGGCGGACTCGGTGACGGTGAAATGCAAACAGGGGCGGCTGTCCGAGGTGCGGATTTGTCTGACCAAGGATCTCCAGGCCCGCGCCTGCGGCCGTGAGGTGGTCCGGGATTGCCGCGACCAGGCGCTGGAGGTGCCAGCGCCGAGGTGAGGGTTAACCCTCCTCTAGCGTCCGGTGGATCATGATTAAGATCACTAAGGGCAGCGCCGCCGCCAACGAGACTGGCAACGCGCCAAGACCCGGCGCCGCGGCGTACAGCGCTAGCAGGCCAAGCTGCGTCCACGCCAATTGGCGCGTGCCGCGATGGCGCAGTAGCAGATACCCAAGCCCTAGCTCCAGCAGACCGCCTATCCGCGAGATAATCTCCCACACGCTGGCGTCGGCGAGGCCCTTGAGCGGGCCCAAGCCTGAGAGCGCTGATGTGAGCGGAGCGTAGGCCGTCGCTGGTCCGATCAGCGCCAACACACCTGAGAAGATCCACATCAACGCCAAGCCAAGCCTAAGGGCCGGACGCCAGAGGTAAAGGCGCGCATGCCAGCGGTCTTGAGCGCCAGCCGGGCGCGCTGGCAGCGCGTCGGACATGGCGCGGGGGCGAAAACGGATTTCCTCCAGGCGCTCGGATTGGTTGGCGGAGGTTGTGGTCTCCAACTGGCTTAACGAGGCGGTGCAAAGCGGGGACAATGACAGCCAATCCCCCGCCTTCGCCGCCGCTTTCGCCAACCAATCCGGCGGCGTGATCTTCCGGGCCGGCGGGAGCCCGAACCACGCTCGATAGCCTTGTTGCAGGTCGGAGAGATACAGCCGCTCCGGCCCGCCGACTTCGACAATCTCGCTCTCCAAACGCGGCTCGTGCAGGGCGATTTCTGTGAGCTCGGCGAAATCCTCAACATGAATCGGGTCGACGGCGGCGTCGTGGCTTCCGGGCGTCACAGTCGCCCATGGCGTGGCAGAGAGCGACCGGATCAGCGCCGTCGCACCGGAAGCGGTCTCGCCATATACCAGCGAAGGCCTGAGAATTGTCCAGGACCCTCCCAAGCCAATCAGAGCTTCCTCCATCGCGTTCTTGGCGGCGGCTTGGGGCGAGTCGGCTTCGATCCCGACGGTTGAAATTTGGATGAATCGGCGTGACCGTCCGTCTTGCAGCGCCGCTTGCGCCACAGCCCTGGGCGCAAGCAGGTTCACCGCCCAGGTCTCGGCGTCCCGGCGGGATTGCAGCACGCCAGCGGCGTTGACGATGGCGTCCACGTCGGACAAGTGCGGCGCCCAGAAGTCCGGATGTTGGGTTGGGGAATGGCGGAAATCCGCCATGATCACATCGACGCCGGGCTGACGGCGGGCGAGCTGTTCCGGATTGCGGGCTGCGCCGACGACGCGATGCCCCCGCGCCCGCAGCGCCGCCGTCACATGGCCGCCGATGAAGCCGCTGGCTCCAAGCACCAACACGCGCATAGCCTCACCCCTCACAAGCAGGCGCCACGCCGTCCCGTACAGCCATCGCCCAGGCCGTTAGACGGTCAACGTTATCTTGCCGATATGCTCCGAGCTTTCCATGCGCGCATGCGCTTGCGACGCCTGCGTCAGGGGATAACTGCGGTCCATCACCGGCGCGAAACGGCCCTGAGCGATCCAAGGCCATACGGTCGCTTCGATCTCACGGGCGAGCGCGGCTTTAAATTCTATTGTTCGCGGCCTGAGCGTAGAGCCGCTCCAAGTCAAGCGTTTCACCATCGCGGGCGCGAAATTGACCTCCGCCGTCGCGCCTTGGAGGAAGGCGATGTTGACAATGCGGCCATCCGGCGCCGCCAGGTCAAAATTGCGTGGCAAATAAGCCCCGCCGACCATGTCGAGGATCACATCGACGCCGCGTCCGCCAGTGGCCTCTCGCGCAATGGCGACGAAATCCTCCTCACGGTAATTAATCGCCCGTTCCGCGCCGAGGCGGAGGCAGGCGGCGCATTTTTCAGCGGAGCCGGCGGTGGCGAACACCCGGGCGCCGGTGAGGGCCGCAAGCTGGATGGCTGTCGTGCCGATGCCGCTGGAGCCGCCATGGATCAGCACGCTCTCGCCCGCTTTCAGGGCTCCGCGTTGAAACAGATTGGTCCAGACTGTGAACACCGTCTCCGGCAGCGCCGCCGCTGCGATCATGGAGAGCGGCCCATCAGGCCCGCTAGGGATTGGCAACGCGTGGTCGGCGTGGGTGAGGCAATAGTCGGCGTAACCCCCGCCCGGGGTTAGCGCGCAGACCGCATCGCCGACGCGCCAGCGGGTCACGTCGGCCCCAATGGCGGCGACGGTTCCGGCCACCTCTAAGCCTGGCAAATCAGAGGCGCCTGGCGGCGGCGGGTAGGCCCCTGCGCGTTGCAGCGCGTCCGGTCGGTTCACCCCGGCGGCGGCGACCTGAATCAGGATTTCGTCATTCGCCGGAGCCGGCGTTTGGCGATTGGCCGCGATCAGGACCTCGGGACCACCCGGCTGCGAAATCTCGACGCAGCGCATCTGTTCAGGGGGGGCGGCGGTGGTCGTCTCCGTCATGATGCGTCTCCGGTAGGGGCGGGAAAGGTATTTAGGCAGTATGGCTGCAACCAGGGTTGGACCATACAAACCCCGCCGCTGAAGTCTATCGGCCGCGCGATCATCAGTTAAGGAGCGAGACGCCCATGGACGCTGGCGCCAATACAAACCCAGACGCCGGTTTAGCCGCGCTCGAGCGTGTCGACATGTCCGATTTGCTCACACGTATCGAGCGCCAGGTCAGGCCGCTGTGCCGCCGTGGGCAAGTCGCGAGCTACATTCCCGCTCTCGCCCGAGTGTCGCCTGACAAGTTCGGAATGGCGATCTGTATAGCCGGGGGCGGCGAATATGTGGTTGGCGACGGGGATGAGCCGTTTTCCATTCAGAGCGTGTCAAAGCTATTCAACCTCGCCTTCGCGCTGGAGGAGATCGGCGAGGACATCTGGGGCCGGGTCGGGCGTGAGCCGTCGGGGATGAGCTTTAACTCTCTGATCCTGCTGGAGCAGGAAAATGGCGTGCCACGCAACCCATTGATTAACCCAGGCGCGATCGTGGTGACGGATGCTTTGTTGTCCAGACAACCAGACTGGGCGGAGGCGTTCTTGGGCCGAATGCGCCAAGCCGCTGAGGCGCCGGGGCTGGCGTTTGATGAAGAGGTGTTCGCCTCTGAGGAGCGTCACGGAGATCTCAACCGCGCCACCGCTTGGTTTCTGAAGGCCAAGGGCAATCTCATCAACCACCCCGACGCTGCACTGGGGGCCTATTTCCGGCATTGCTCCGCCGCGATGAGTTGCCGCGAGCTGGCGCGGGCTGGTCGGTTTCTGATCGGCCCCAGCGAGGGCGAGGAGATCTGCCGCAGCCCGCATCAACGCCGCCGGATCTGTGCGGTGATGCGGACATGTGGGTTGTATGACGCCGCTGGCGACTTCGCCTATCGGGTCGGGTTGCCGGCGAAAAGCGGCGTCGGCGGCGGGGTCCTGGCAGTATCCCCTGGGCGGTATTCGGTGTGCGTTTGGTCTCCAGCGTTGGACGTAAAGGGCAATTCCGTGGCGGGTGTGGAGGCGTTGGCGCTGTTGACTGACGCCTTGGAGGGGGCGTCATGATGAATGCGTCATGTGATATGGTGCGGAGGATAATCATGAGATCGGCGGCATGGTTGTTGGTGGCTGTGTTGGCGGCGGCGCCCGTCGCGGCTCAAACGACGAGTCCTGAGGCCGAGGAGGCTCCAGGGCAGGCGGAGGATCGTGACAAGGTTCGCGCCACGTTATTTGAAGAGCTGCAGAGCGCCACCACTGAACCAGAGGCGATCTTGGCGGAGGCGGCGGTCTGGCGCTTTTGGTTGACCCCGCCTTCAGAGGAAGTCGGCGCGCTCATGGATCGAGCGATGGATCGTCGTCGCTGGTACGCCTTCCAGGAAGCGCGCGAGGTGCTGGATCAAATTGTTGAACAGGCGCCTGACTATGCTGAGGGCTGGAACCAGCGCGCCTTCATCCTGTTTTTGCAGGAAAATTACGATGAGTCGCTGGATGATATCGAGCGTGTCCTCGCCTTGGAGCCGAAGCATTTTGGGGCGTTGGCTGGCAAGGCGCGGATCTTGATGCGTCAGGGCAGAATGGAGTTGGGTCAAAAAGCTCTGCGCCAGGCTGTCGACATCCACCCCTGGCTGAAGGAGCGGGGCATGCTGTTGCCTGAGCCAGGGAAGGATATTTGAGGGAGGATAGTTGAGAGGTAGGGCTAGGTATTACTCTCTGACTCGCCAACCGTCCGACTGCATTTCATTGAGGCGGCTGGCCGTGCGCTCAAACTCGAACGCCCCCTCGCCTTCCAGATACAGCTCATCCGGCGCCGCCGCTGCTGAGCAAATTAAGTGGGTTTTGGCTTCATAGAGCGTGTCTATCAGCGTTACAAAGCGTTTGGCTTCATTGTTATTGGTGCGGGATAGACGGGGGATGTGGTCGAGAAACAGCGTCCGCACCACGTCGACCAATGCGAGATAATCCGCTGGCCCGAGGGGGCGCGCGCAAAGTTCTTCGAAGGTCGCCCGCCCATTGCCGATACGATGGCGGGGAACGATTAACTCCCGTGTGCCGACCCGCAGCCGCAGCGGTTTGCCGCCGCCCGGTCCGACAAGGGTCGTCCAGGCGGCGTCCATGGCGGAGTCCGCCTCTGGACCAAGCGGCGTGTGATAGACCGTAAAGCTCTGCATTCGGGCGAGGCGGAAATCGGTGGGGCCGTCGAGCTGATGCACGTCGAGATGGTCGCTGATCAGATCGATGAACGGCATGAACCTTTCCCGCTGGAGCCCATCTTTATAGAGATCGCTGGGCGGACGGTTGGAGGTGGTGACCATCACCACGCCGCGTTGAAACAGTTTTTCGAACAGCCTTCCGACGATCATGGCGTCCGCTATGTCGGTGATCTGCAACTCGTCGAAGCACAGCAGGGTGGCGGAGCGGGCGACCTCGTTGGCCACGATGTCAATTGGGTCATCGGCGTCCTGCGCGCGGGCGGCGTCAAGGCCGCGATGGACTTCTTGCATAAACGCATGGAAATGCACCCGCCGTTTCGGCTCGATCGGGGCCGATGTGAAAAACAGATCCATCAGCATCGACTTACCGCGCCCAACCCCGCCGAAAATATAGAGGCCGGTGCGCTCTTCAATCTCCGCCTCGCCGCGATGGCCAAATCCAAACAGGCCCCAGACAGACCGGCGGTTGCCGGGCCGGTAGGATTTCAGGCGGATATGCAGCAGCTCCAGCTTCTCGACAGCGGCGCGTTGGGCGGTGTCTGGCTGCAACGCACCCTCTGCGAGCAGTGCGCGGTAGCGGCTGAGCGGGCTCTCGGCCACGGTCTCGGACGCCATCTCAAACCTCATAATGTTAACGCGGTCGATTGTTCGCGAACGGTGAACCTGCGCTTCACAGGAATTGACATTACGCCCGGGGTGATTGCGCATAGCATCCGCGCGGGCAAGACGAGAACGAATGGAATAGCGCAATGAACGTTGCCAAAGCGCAACCAGCCGCTGATACGCAGTCGATGGCGGTGATCATTGGCGCGAGCGCCATGATCCTGGCGCTGTCCTTCGGGGTCCGGTCGGTGTTCGGTGGGGTGGTCGGGCCGATTTCGGACGAGTTGTTTAATGGCCGGGTCGAGATTTTCTCGTTGTCGCTGGCGATCCAGAATTTGGTGTGGGGCGCGGCGCAGCCACTATTCGGTATGATCGCGGATCGATATGGCGACCGGCGGGCCTTGTGGCTTGGGCTGCTGACTTACCTCGCCGGTATGGCGATCTGCATCGTTGGCGCGTCGCCGTTAGCGCAGCATTTGGGCGCGGGCTTATTGGTCGGCATGGGCGTCTCCGGCACGGCTTTCGGCGTGGTGTTGGCGGTGGTCGGACGCGCGGCCCCGCCAGAGAAGCGGAGCCAGTATCTCGGTTACGCCTCTGCGTTGGGATCTGCGGGGCAGGTAGCGATGCCGTTTCTCGCCGCGTGGCTGACCGAGTTGTATGATTGGCGGACGATGTTGATCGTGTTGACCGCCCTGTTGCTGCCCATTGCGGCTTGCATACCTTTGTTAAAGTCGCCGCCTCGCTCTGCATCCCCTACTGCCGTCGAAGAGGCGGGTATGGCAGAGGTGCTGCGTCAAGCCTTCGGTCACGCCAGCTATGTGCTGTTGACCTTGGGTTTCTTCGTTTGCGGTTTCCATGTGGCTTTTATCGCCGTCCATCTGCCGAATTTTGTTCAGCATTTTTGCACCGGCACCGATATGAGCCCGGAGGAACTGCGCGGGTTCGGGCTGATGGCGATTTCCGTGGTCGGGGGCGCCAATATCCTCGGTACTCTTGCGGCGGGCCAGCTCGGCGCTTGGTTCCCGAAGCCCTATATTTTGTCGGCTATTTACGCTTTGCGCGCGGTGGTGATCCTGGTGTTTATCTCTCTGCCGGTCACCCCCGTGTCAGTGATGGTGTTTGCTTTCACGATGGGGATGCTCTGGCTGTCGACCGTGCCGTTGACCAGTGGGTTGGTGGCGGCGATGTTTGGGCCGAAATACATGGGCACCCTGTATGGATTCGTCTTTCTCAGTCACCAGGTCGGCAGCTTTCTCGGGGTTTGGCTCGGCGGCGTGTTCTTTGACCTCTACGGGTCGTATGACCTGATTTGGGGAGCGTCGATCGCGCTTGGGGTTTTCTCGGCGATCGTGCATTTGCCTGTGCGTGAGCAGCCCTACCAAGCTGCGCCTGCGTGAGGACAAGGTGATGTTCAGCATAGGCCAAAAAGATCCAAATGGACGCGTTCCGCCCGGTCAACGTGTCACATCCAAGTTTCCGGTGATGACGGCGGGAAAGCCAAATGTCACCCCAGCGGCCTCCTGGACTTTGACGGTGAGTGTGGAAGCGCCCGACATGTCTGTGTCAGACATTGTTTGTTGGGATTATCCGGCCTTCTGCGCTTTGTCCCAAACCGAGCTGACCTGCGACATCCATTGCGTGACGCGCTGGTCGAAGCTCGACACCCGTTGGCGCGGCGTGTTGATTGTTGATCTGCTTCGAGCTGTGGGACTCGCCCATGATGATCGCGCTTTGGTAAGCGACGGGGTGTCTCCTGAGGCGCCGCCGGCGGCATATGTCAGCGCTGTTTGTGATGGCGATTATTCAACAAATTTAAAGCTGATAGATCTTCTTGGCGATCAGGCCATGATTGCGCTGGAATATGACGCCGGAGAGGGTTTCGCACCGCTCTCCGAGGACCATGGCGGTCCTGCCCGCTTGCTGGCGCCAAAGCTATACCTCTGGAAGTCAGCGAAATGGTTGCGCCGTCTGACTTTTACCCCCTACGAGCGCAAGGGATATTGGGAGCGGCTTGGGTACCATAATTATGGAGACCCATGGAAGGAGCAACGCTACCGGGGCCTCTCGGATGCCGATCATCGAAGTACGCTCGATTCGGCTTTGTCACGAAAGATTCGTGAAACGCGTCTCCGCTAGGAGTAGAAAAATTGTACACATGATGAATTATTATACATATTATTTTAGTTGTTTTGGGGATTTGGCATAGGAAGCTGAGGTCGCCCGATTTTCCGGTGGACAAAATAATGATTAGCCCAGCAGTATGACCATAAGAATATACCTGACACGTCAATTAATTATCATTTGAGCGGCAATGTCTGGCGAGTTTTCATATGTATCGATGGTTAACCCACAGGTTGACAGCTTCGAACTCACTGCAAACTTTGCTCGGGATTTACCCAAGCTTGCTCAAGAAATGGGCTTGGATATATCCAGCTTTGCTAAAGCCGCGGGTCTTGACCCTGCTCAATTCGATGATGTTTCTACGAGAATTCCTATTGAAAGTTTCACTCGACTGTTGAGCGGTATCGCCAGCTTGGTCGATGATGATACGTTTGGCCTGAGATACGGAGCGATCTATCGTCCAGGCGGTATCGGCCCATTCGGCTACGGAATGATGAATGCTCCAACGCTGCGCCAAGCCTTGAAATTCGCGGCGCGCTTTATGCGCGTAAATATCGATCTGGCATCAATGACGGTCAAATTCGATGATGAGGGCGCTCATTGCAGCTGGACCTATTCTCGGTTGGTGACCCAACCCGAGCATCTATGTGATTATGGGGTGATGATTTTCCTGAATGCCTTGAGCCGGTTTTTCCCGAATGATCGCAGCGGTATAAGGGTGGATCTGTCGCGATCGCGGCCGAGATCGATTGCTGCGCACAAAGCTTTGATGTGCCGAGACGTTCGTTTTGAAAGCAGCGCCAATACAGTACATTTCTCCTCGAACTTGCTCGACCATATGGACCTGAACGCCGATGAACGGTTGTTCAAAGTGATGCATGACCATTGCGAGACACTGCTCCTTGGTGTTCGGCGTTCCGTCGATATCGTCTCACAGGTGAGTGATCTTGTGTTGGAGTCACCGGATGGGTGGGACTTATCTCTTGCCCAGGTTGCAGAGCATCTGGGGTGCGCCCCAAGAACCTTGCAACGCCGTTTGAGAGAGCGCGGCCTTGGGTTTAGCCAGCTGCTGACCCAGATACGTCACGATCTTTCGGATCGTTTGCTTCGGGATTCAACGCTATCGATTGCTCTGATCAGCAATCAGTTACACTTCTCAGCACCAAGCGCATACACGCGTTTCGTGAAACGCGCATATGGACAATCACCGCGTGAGCGTCGCGTTGTTTTGCGCGGGCAGCTGGTGAGTTTGTGAGGCGTTTATTCGATTTTGCGAACATCCTGATTGCATAAGTATTCATTTCCATACTTAACTAGATACGCCATCACTGAGGCAATTCTGGCGTGACGGGTAAAGGCATAGATAGCGAAATTTGAGTAGCCCAGTATGTTGTTGGTGGGAAGGTGGCGCGTGGAGGATCACCACACCAAAAATTTTGGGGTAATGGAGCAGGCACAATGGCCCTAAACCACGGGGAACAAAAAGAAGTAGAGGTGTTCGAGAGTGATGCGACCTTGGATCGTCTCACCAATAAAGAAGATCAGGATGAGAGCGAGAAATTGATGGCTCGCATGCTGTACCTAGCGCATGACGCCATCGAATTGGGAGATCAGGAGCCGGGCCGGTTAAATGCGGAAATGGCGGCGGTTGGCCGTTTTCTGCGTCAATGGGTGATCCATACCGAACCGAAACTGCGACGGCGTCAAGAGCGTCAGCGCGCCAATTGCGATAGGTGACCAGGTCAGCGATGGGCCTTGAGGGGCCATCGCGGTTACGAGCATTGCTTTGCGTTACAGCCATTCACTCTTGCACTCTTGTTCCAAGCATCGTGATAAAACGTTTGGTTGTTTCCGCGAATTGACATCGCGGTTTAAGACGACGTAGTAAAGCATAGCCCTGAGGGGCAACGCCGGTCAGCGAAGGTTCGCTCACCGGCGCTTTTTGCTTTGATGATTGCGATTCTGAGCCGTTGGGCAGGTTGGCCCAAGCGCGCTCACTGTAGGGGCTGCCCATGTTCGAAGCGCTATCTGAACGTCTTTCCGGGGTTTTCGACAAGCTCACCAAACGCGGCGCTTTGTCTGAGGCGGACGTTCAGGCGGCGCTGCGTGAGGTGCGGGTGGCGTTGCTGGAGGCCGATGTCGCTCTGCCGGTAGCGCGGGATTTTGTCGGCCGGGTGAAGTCTCAGGCGGTCGGCGCGGCGGTGCTGAAGTCGGTCACGCCGGGCCAAATGGTGGTGAAGATCGTCCATGACGAGTTGGTCAAGACCCTCGCGGGCGACAAGCCGGGGGATGTCGAGCCCAGTCTGAAAATCGACAGCCCGCCAGCCCCGATCATGATGGTCGGCCTGCAGGGTTCGGGCAAAACCACCACTACAGCTAAGCTGGCGCTGCGGCTGAAGACCCGGCTCAATAAAAAGATCCTGATGGCGTCGCTCGACACCAACCGCCCGGCCGCCATGGAGCAGTTGGCGGTGTTGGGGACCCAGGTCGGCGTCGACACTCTGCCGATCGTAAAGGGCCAGACCCCGGTTGAGATCGCCAAGCGCGCCAAGCAGCAGGCGACTTTGGGCGGGTATGACGTCTACATGCTCGACACCGCTGGCCGCCTTCATGTCAACGAGGAGCTGATGCAGGAGGTCGAGGCGGTCCGCGACGTCGCCAACCCGCATGAGACCCTCTTGGTGGTCGACAGCCTCACGGGCCAGGACGCCGTAAACGTCGCCAAAAACTTCAACGATCGCTTGGCGATCTCCGGTGTGGTGTTAACCCGGATGGACGGCGATGGCCGCGGCGGCGCGGCGCTCTCGATGCGCGCCGTCACCGGCAAGCCGATCAAATTTGTCGGTGTGGGCGAGAAAATCGACCAGTTGGAGGAATTCCATCCAGATCGAGTCGCCGGCCGCATTCTCGGCATGGGCGACATCGTCAGCTTGGTCGAAAAAGCCGCCGAGACCATGGAGCAGGAGGCGGCAGAACGCCAAGCGAAGCGGATGATGAAGGGCCGCTTCGACATGAACGATCTGCAAATGCAGTTGGAGCAGATGCAAAAGCTCGGCGGCATGTCCGGCGTCATGAGCATGATGCCCGGCATGGGCAAGATGCAAAAGCAGATGGATGAGAGTGGCTTTGACGACAAGGCGATCAAGCGCCAGGTCGCTGTTATTCAGTCGATGACGAAAGAAGAACGCAAGAAGCCGGACTTGCTCCAGGCCAGCCGTAAGAAACGCATTGCCGCCGGTTCCGGTATGCAGGTGCAGGACATCAACCGTCTCATCAAGATGCATCGGCAGATGCAGGATATGATGAAGAAGATGGGCAAGATGGGCAAAAAGGGCATGATGCGCGGTGGCCTTGGCGCATTGATGGGTGGCGGCGGCATGCCCCCAGGCGCCAATGGGCCAGCGCCTGGTGGTGCAGCCCCGAGTGCGCTGCCTCCCGGATTCCCCGCTACCCCAGGCGGGGGTTTGCCGAGTCTGCCGGGCGGGCTGTCGGGGCTGGGCAAGAAGAAATGACCATACCGTCGACGCCTTGGCCTCCGGATCGCGCCGCGCATGCGATAGCTCGAATTTGCAAGGTGAATCACGCTGGCGAATATGGCGCTATCCGGATCTATGGCGCACAGATCTTCGTCTCTCGCCTGCTTTGGCCCCGGTTGACAACCGAACTCGGCGAGTTGCGAGCGCATGAGATCCAGCATTGCAGGATTTTCAAGGAGGCGATGCCCTCACGTGGCGCCCGTCCCTGCCGGATCATGCCGCTCTGGAGCGTCGGCGGGTGGGTGCTCGGCTTTGTGACGGCGCTTCTGGGGCCACGAGCGATTTGGGCCTGCACCGAGGCGGTGGAGGCGACGGTCCATCGCCATCTTAACGACCAGATTGCGTTTTTAGCCAATCGCGACGAGCGGCTCAGGCAAGAGATTCTCGCTATTCGTGATGAAGAGGAAGGCCACCTCACGCTTGCGAGAGAGAGAATGGGTGCGCGCGACTGGTTGGCCCGCCGGCTCTACCCAATCATCGAGATCAGTGTCGACGGCGTCATCTGGCTCTCCACTTGGGGAGAGTCCGCGAAAATGGTTCGGGATCTGGACGATACGGAGCGGCAAGCGTGATTCCGACCGTGCAGACTGATCGGCTGACCTTAAGAGCCCCCACCTTAGAGGATTTTCCCGCGTTCGCTGCATTCTATGCGTCGCCACAGGCGGACATGCTGGGTGGCCGCGTCGATGCGGGGGCAGCTTGGGTCAAGCTGACGAGCTTGATTGGTCAATGGACGCTGCGCGGCTTTGGCCGATGGATCGTCGAGGAGCGCGAAACCGGCGCCTATTGTGGGCATGTGGGTTGCCATCAACCGCATGGCTGGCCGGATCGTGAAATCGCCTGGAGCGTCACAGCGACAGCTCAGGGGCGCGGGATCGCCTATGAGGCGGCTTTCGCCGCGCGGGCTTACGCTTTTGAGACGCTGAAATGGCCTACGGCGATCAGTCTGGTGGAGCCGGTCAACAGCCGGTCTGCTGCTTTAGCTCAACGGCTAGGCGCCCGCCCAGACGGCGCTTGGACCCATCCGGAGGGGGTCGAGCTGATCATCTACCGCCATCCGTCGCCCAGCGATTTCGGGGTCTAGTATGACGGAGATTCCGATAATAGAGACAGAGCGGTTGGTTCTGCGGGCGCCGAAGCGGGCCGATTTCGATACCTATGGCCCGATGCTGATGTCCGAGCGCGCACAATATATCGGCGGGCCATTCACCTTGCCCGGTGCGTGGCGCGATTTCTCAAATGACGTGGCCAGTTGGGTGCTGAATGGGTTTGGGCCTTGGGCGATCGAGAGTCGCGAGACTGGTGAGTTCCTCGGGATCGTAGGCCCTCAGCGCCCCCCCTATTTCCCTGAGACC
>JAHQVS010000066.1 GCA_019634215.1 Paracoccaceae bacterium
GTTAACTTCGTCGAGAACCCCGCCGCGCTGGAGCGTTGGCGGGCGGCGGGCGCTGACGTGCAGGGTGAGCGGGTGCGGTTGCCGAAGGGCTTGGCGCGTCAGCTCTGCTCGACCGCTCCGGCGCGATACGCTCAGCACGCCCGCAACCCGGAGAAGTCGGTGGAGATCGGCGGCAAGTCGACCGTGTTCGCCCCGGTCTACGGCCCGCCCTTTATCCGCGATCTTGAGCTTGGCCGCCGCTACGCCACGCTAGAGGATTTCGAGCGGCTGGTGAAACTGGTGTATATGTCGCCCTATCTCCACCACTCCGGCGGCACGCTGTGCGAGCCGACCGACGTGGCGGTGAACAAGCGTCATTTCGACATGCTTTATGCCCATATGCGCTGGTCGGATAAACCGTTCATGGGATCGGTGACGGCCCCTGAGCGCGCGGCGGACAGCGTTGCAATGTGCAAGATTTTGTTCGGCGCTGACTTCGTTGAACAAAATGCGGTGATGACCAGCCTGATCAACATCAACTCGCCGCTGACCTTCGACGCCACTATGATGGGCGCGCTGGAAGTGTTCGCCGCCGCCAATCAGGCTTGCATCGTCTCGCCCTTCATTGTCGGCGGCGCGATGGCGCCGGTGTCGGTGGCTGGCACCCTGACACAGGTCTACGCCGAGGTGCTGGCCGGGATCGCCTACAGCCAACTGATCCGCCCTGGCGCTCCGGTGATTTTCGGGGCCTTCGTCACCTCGATCGACATGAATTCCGGCGCACCCACCTTCGGCACGCCGGAGGCGAACATGATCCTCACCGGCGCGGCCCAGCTTGCGCGCCGGCTTGGGGTGCCGTTCCGCTCCGGCGGTTCGCTGTGCGGCTCGAAACTGCCGGACGCCCAGGCCGCTTATGAGAGCGCTCACACGATTCTGCCGACGCTGCAGGCGGGGGTGAATTTCTCTTTGCACGCCGCCGGTTGGCTAGAGGGCGGCTTGGTGACGTCCTACGAAAAACTGATCATGGACGCCGACCAGCTCGGCGCGATGCAGACCCTGGCGGGCGGCGTAGATCTCAGTGAGGACGCTCAAGCCATGGACGCCCTCGCCGAAGTCGGGCCTGGCGGCCACTTCCTCGGCTGCGGCCACACCCAGAGAAACTATGAGACCGCGTATTGGCGCTCCAGCGTCTCCGATTACAAACCTTTCGAGACCTGGTCTGAAGAAGGGGAGATGGATACGGCGCAACGGGCAAATGTGAGGTGGAAAAAGCTCTTATCAGAATACGAAGCGCCGCCAATTGATCCGGGCGTTGACGAAGCATTGCGTGAATTCATTGCGGTTCGTAAAAACGAAGAACCCGACGCGTTTATATAAAAGTTAACATAGCCGCCGCAGTTCTGCTGCGTGGCGTAAATGTCGCGTTCCGGGTCGTCGTCGTGTTGAATAGACAACAGGACGTCGTTGTAAGAACAATGACCGGCGGAGCACGGCGATGTTGAGGCGGAAGCAGGACAAAAGTATTCATTCGCGTTGGGAGCGGGACGCGGAGTTGACGGAGGCGGCGCGCGCCTCTCTGGGCCCTTCGCCGTTGCGGCGGGTGATGTTGGGACTTGGCGGCGCGTTGTGCGGCTTGGTGATTACAGCGCAGCATGGCGCGGCTTTCGCCGCGCCCACGCCGTTTTTGGATGGCGAAGCTCCGGCTACGCGAATGGCGCTTTCCACATTCGACATCACGTCGGCGCTTGAGGCGCTGTCGGCGCTGCCGCAGATGGACCGTGTGCCGATTTGGGCGGCGGCGGCCCTGGGCGTGAGCGTGATGTTCGGCATGGCGGCGCGGCGTCTGAGCGCGTTGAACTTGGCGCTTCCGGCCCGTGAGCAGGCGGCTTCAATGGATCGCGGTTTTTCCTGCCGGCTGGAGACGGGCCGGCTGGGCTGGTTCGATGTTGCTGCCCGGTCCATGCGCCCTGCGTCGGGCGGCGCGGCGGCGATGATCGCCGAGGAGTGGGCCAGCTTGCGCGAGCTTGAGCGTGTCGACGCCCTGATTGGCCGGCTGCAAGCGCGGCGGCGCGTCAGGGCCGACGCCCGGTCGGCGGCGATCGCTGCAGCGTCGCGCCGGGGCGTCGCCATGGCGCGTCTGCGGCCGGTTTCGGTGGCGGAGTTCTTGTCGTCGACCCATGCTGCGCCAGCTTGGGCGCAGGGTTTGGCGCCAGCTTACGCCCCCGCCGAGGCCGTTGTCGCCAGCCGAAACGCCCGCTGGGATGCGTTCGCGCGCGCGCATGCGGCGGCGATTTCGCCAGCCTCCGCTGCTCCGGACCTCGCCGACGCTCGATTTGAAGATCTGCTGTACCGTCTCCGCGCGATCGGCCGCTTCCACCGTGAGCGTCGCATCCGCAGCAGGGCGGGCTGATCCCTAATCTGGTCCGCCAGCGCTGGAGCTGACGCACATCCCATGTATCAGTTTGCTATGGCCCGCTCTTCGGCGGGCCTTTTGCGTTGAGCTTCACCCGCTTCGCCGCACATCAAGAGGCGCAGGCGCCTGCCTGATCACAGTGAGGCTTGCGCCGAGGGTTTGCGCTGATGGCTTACGCCGGCGGCTTACGCTGAGAGTTTGCGTCGCGGCGCGCCCGGTGTCTTCGGCGCTTCTGAAGCGTCGCTTGAGGGCGCCTCAGCCTCTGGCTTTTCTTGATCCGCCGCCTCGGGCGCCTCTGGAGCGTTTACGGTTTTTCCCGTTCCGCCTGATGGCTCCGTTGCCGCGCTCTCAGATGGTCCGCCCAAATCAAACAGTGGTGGTTCTTCTTCCAGGTCGGTTGTGGCGGCGGGCGGCGTTTCGGCCTGATCCTGGTGGGCCTGCCCGGCTTTACGGGGCAACTCCCTGGCGCTGAACAGCGAGGCTTGATCGCTGCCGTCCTCCGCCAGTGTTGGATCGGCGGTCGGCCGCTGGAGCGGTGACAGATCGGTCCCCAACGCCGCGCGCTTCAACGCCGCCAAGGGCCGCGCCAGCCGCCGGGTCGGCGCAGCGGGCGGTGGCGCGGCGGCCCGTGTCTGCGCCGCCGCGCCAATCGGAATGATCGCCTCAGAGATCATCACCTCGCCCGGCGGCGCCAAACCTTCACCGCCGTCCAGGCCGCCATTGAACATCAGCGCCCCGCCCATCATTTCGGCGAGATGGGTCGCGACCAGCCGCCCGAGCCGGGTGTCGCTCATCGCCCGCGCCGCCTCCGACGCCGCAGCGTCCCCGGAGATCAGCGCGCGGCCGCTGTCGTCAGTCGCCGCAGGCGGCGCTGAGTCTGCCAGACGCCGTTGAACCCGGGCCCGTACGGCGAAGCGCACCACCCCATCTTCTGCGGCGGCCTCCAGCCGCAGCGCGTCGCCGATCGAGACCCGACGGACCCCGTCGAGCAACATGGCGTGCAGCATGCGCCGCAGCGCCTTTCGATCCGCCGCCACCGCCTCAATACGTGCTGTGGTCACCACGCTGATGGCGACGCCAGCGGCCTCTCCCCGCGCCCGCGCCAACCGCATCACCCCATCGAGAAGCGGCCCGATCTCCACCGGCTCCGGCGCTGAGGCGAAGCGCCCCGCCTCCAGGTCGGCCAAGTCCAGCATTTCGTCGATGCGGTCGAGTAGCGCCGCGCCGGTCTCGTGGGACAACCGGGCGTAATCGCGGTAGCGGTCGGCGCCCAGCGGGCCGAACATCTCGTTGCGCAAGATTTCCGAGAAGCCAACAATGGATTTCAGCGAGGCGCGCAAGTCGCTACCGACCTGCGCCACGAAGCGCGACGAGTCCACGCCCGCCGCCGCGCCGAGATCGCCGTCCCGCCATCTGGCGCGTAAAATCAAGATGATGTCGTCCGCACCTGAGCCGCCAAGCGCCCCAATCAGCCCGGAACGTTCCGGTGAGGGGAACCCCTCCGCCGGCACGGTCGAGGCCTCCACCCATTGATAGCCGCCCAACCGGCTGCGGAACCGCAGGGTGGCCGTTCCCGCCCCCGCTTTGGGGCCAGTCTTCTGGCCAAGGCGTTGACCAGAGCCTGGCTTCAGCAACGCCTGATCATCCGGATGCGCCAGCGTCTCGATCGCCAAACCGCGCAGCTCCTCGGCGTTCAAGCCCAGCACCCGCTCTGGCGCACCGTGGATTTCGGTCGCCACGCCGGCGCTGTCGATCCGCAGCGCGCAGGCCGCCGCGCTGTCGGCGAGCGCCGACAGGGCCTGCCGGGCGGCGATGGTGGGATGGCGCAGCGGCGGCAACGCGTCGGTCCAGGCTCGGCTCGCCGCCCAGCCCACCGAGGCCAAGGACCCGGTGGCGAGGCTCCAGGACAGCGCCGAAAGCAATGTCCGCTCGTCCCGGTTCGCAAAGCCGAGCAGCCGCAGCGGCGGCTCCGGCGCGATCAAGGCCACAAGGGCGATCAGCACCGCCGCTCCCGCCGCGAAAGCCGCCCCCATCACGCCGCCGAGCACCGCGATCGCCCCCAGCGACGCGAACAGCCACGGCGCCGTGGGCGACAACACGCCGCCACTGGCCCAGGAGAGAAACGCCGCGCTGAAGGTGACGCCGAGCGTTGCGACCGCGAATTGCCAAGCAGGGGTGGCCTGGGCGGCCCCGGCCCCGGCCAGGGTCACCAACGGCGCCGCGCCTAAAATCGTGATGGCCATGGTCCAGCCCGGAGCGCCGTCCATCGCCAGGGCCAGCGCCGCGAACGGGGCGAACACCGCGGGCAACGCCGCCGCCACCGCGCGCCAGCCTGACAAAAGCGCCGTCGCGCCTGCGGATCGGTCCAACACTCACATCTCCGCCGTTGTCGTCCCCGTCTGTCAGGCGAGACGATAACGGCGTTCAGCCGGGCATCACAAGCACTCTGGCGAGTGAGGGCCGCTGAATTCGGGCGCCGGACAGAGGCGAAACCGGGAAAAACCGCCGTATTTCCCCTGGCTCGACACTATGGAGGGCTGCAAGCAGGCTTATAAAGCGGCTGGGGTAAGGATCTGCGGGCGTTCGCCTCTGGAGACGCCGAGGCGGCTATGTTTCGCCGTTTGTCCGCGCCCAAGCTGATCATATTGAGGCGCTGAAAGTTTAAAATTTACTGGAAAAACATCAGGCTAACGCACTAGATCTTTAGGATCGAACCGATGCGCGCCTCAGGCTGCGTGGGACGCGAAGCGCTCCGGCGGCAGCCACAGGCGGATTTCGGTGCCCTTGCCCTTTTCCGATTCGATCGTGAAGGCGCCGCCATGCA
>JAHQVS010000067.1 GCA_019634215.1 Paracoccaceae bacterium
AACCGGTTCCAGGCGGATGCGCCGACCACTGAATTGTCGTGCAGAAATTTCTCCAGCTCGTCAGAGAGCTGATGCGGGCGCATGGCGCGCAGGCGGTCCAGCCAGGGGCTGTAGCGGCGCAGGGCCGTGCTGTCGGCGGATTTGGCCGACAATGATTCCTCGTCGACTTGGTTCAGCTCCAACGTGAAGAATACCAGAGGCGCGGTTAGATCGGTGATGCGGGTCTGCGCGTCGCCAAGGGCCTTGGCGCGGGCGGGGTCAGCGGTGTTTTGATGATAGCGCAGGCCGACATAGGACATCACCCGGCCCAGCTTTTCACTGATCTGTTCATATTCAGTGATGGCGGCGGCGAGATCGTCTCCGCTTAATCCGCTGAGTTTACCTTCATAGCGCGCCGCGAACGCGGTTGAGGCGGCTGTTGCCTCCGAAATATCTTGCTCAAGCCCCTGTTCAGGCGCGGCGTATAGGCCCGTGAAATCCCAGGCCGGTAACATGCCGAGCGCTGCGGCGTCGCCGGGGCCACTAGCCTCGGGCAAGTCGCGAGTAAGAAGAGATGCGGTCGGGAACGGGAGAGCCTCGGTCATGGGTCAGCCTATGTCATTGCCTTCTGGCGACAAGACATAGGCCGAACTGCCAGATGTTGCGAGTGGGTCAAACGCACCAATCTGTCAGGTTTTGGTTTGGTCGCCGGGCCCATCGATCGGTGGATAGGGGGGATACTCGTCCTCCGCGCGCTTGCGCCGGATGATGATGTCGCCGTTGGGGAGAATCTCCGGCGCTTCATATTGCGGGAGATCCTCAAACATCGCGCCGAGACGGTCGAGCATTGGCGCGATCATCGCTGAGAATCCCTCTATTGCGTCGCGAGTCTCCTCAGGCAGTTCGAATTCCTTGAAAAAATCTTCCTCACCTTCAACCGGGGCGCCAGGAGATTGCGTTGGCGTTATGGGGGAGGCGGTTTGCTTGGTTTGCGGTTCGGCTGTCGCGGAAGCTGCGAGGGCCAGGGCGGCCAAGGCGGGAAGCGAAAGCCGCCAAAACGCATGCGCGGTCATATCTGTCGTCCTCTGTCAGCGCGGCGCCGCCAGATGGCGCGCCGTCGCGAATGAACGGGAGTTCGCAGCAGGTATGAACGGGCCTTAAAAAGTTAAAGGCCGCTCCGGGGGGAGCGGCCTCATATTGTCTGCGGCGACAGGATCGCCGCGATCCGAGTATAGATTACTCAGAGATGGTGATCTCAACACGACGGTTGAGCGGCTCGATCACACCGTCGCCAGTAGCCACGGCCGGCTCGTTCTCCGAACGGCCAGAGGTGGTGATGCTGCCACCATCGACGCCTTCGTCGACCAGGGCGCCTTTGACAGTGTTGGCGCGACGCTCAGACAGGGTCTGGTTGTAGCCGACCGAGCCCGAGGTGTCGGTGTGGCCGACAACCGAGAGCAGCGGGCTGGCTTGAGCGCGAACCGCGTCGACAACTTCGTCGATTACAGCACGAGCCTGAGAGTTCAGATCCGAACGGTCGAAGCCGAAGTACACGGTGAAGCGGCCAGCAGTGTCGCCAGCCGGGCTCGCGCCGCCGGTGCACTCGAAGTAGTAGCCGGACCACTTGCCCTGCATGTCGCCAGCTGGGGTGATCGAATGGCTGCCTTCACGAAGCTGCTCAACCCAACCATCGTAGTAGGTGACCATCTTGGCGCAAGCTTCCGGACGCACGTCCTTAAACTCAGCGGCAGACAGGGTCTGCTGATAACCGGTGACGATGTCGCCGGAGAGGCCGAACTGCGCCGGATCCCACGGCTGCACTTCTTCGCCCGCCGCAGCGGCCTGGCCTTTACGGTAAAACGCGGTGGCGTCGTACCAGTTGCTGTCGGCGGAGGTCTCGTGCGCCGCCAATTCCTGATAACCGCGAGCCAGCTCGCCGGTGTAGGTGCCGCCCGGAAGCTCTTCCGAGAGGAAGCTTTCGACCAAGAAGGTGTCGCCTAAGTTGGCGCCCGGCAAGCTGGAGCAGCCCGCCAGACCCGCAGCCGCCCCGATAACCATCGTGCGAAGTACCGCTTTCATCCCTCACTCCATCATTAACTGTGCGCTGGCGGAGCGACGCTCAAACCACTCCGCGTCGCATATCCCTTGCGCCGCGCGCTACGACGCTGTCTCGCATGCGGCTCCGGAACAGGCAATCCGAAAGCCTAACGCCCCTTTAAGTGGGAAGAAGTTTAACGTCTTCGTAGCGCTCGAACAACAGTTGGGATCCTCTTCTGAGCATCTAGAGCCGCACCTTTCACATAATCGAAAGGCCGTTCTGGTTTGTTCAAAACTACGACCAATTTGCGCCGTGATGGTGATTTGATGTGGCAAGTAGTCGCCCTTCACGGGAATCGTGACGGGCAATATCGTGTAACGTTAATTCCTGGAGGAGTATTCCATGGCCAAGACCATCCTGATTGTAGATGACGATCCTGCGCAGCGGCGGCTGTTGCAGTCGATTGTTTCGTCCATCGGGCATGTGCCGATCTTGGCCTCTGATGGCGACGAAGCGCTTGAAATGCTGCGCAGCGACAGGGGGCGCGGGGTCGAAGCCGTATTGCTCGATCTGGCGATGCCGCGCAAAAACGGCATGGAGACCATGGCTGAGCTACATCCGGAGCGGCCAAATCTGCCGGTGATCGTGCTCACGGCCAATGGTTCGGTGAATACGGTTGTGCAGGCTATGCAGGCTGGCGCCAGCGATTTTATTGTAAAGCCAGCTAGCCGTGAGCGCCTGCAAGTTTCGCTCAGCAACGCCACCAAACTCACACGCCTCACCCATGAGGTCTCACGCCTGACCCGGAAATCCGAGGGGCGGCTCGATTTTGATGACTTAATCGCCAAAAGCTTGGTGATGCGCCAATCGATTAAGCTGGCGGAGCGTGGGGCGACCTCAAGCATTCCCATTCTCATCGAGGGGGAATCTGGCGTCGGCAAAGAGGTGATGGCCCGTGCCATTCAAGGCGGGTCAGAGCGCGCGGGTAAACCGTTCGTCGCGGTCAACTGTGGGGCGATTCCGGAAAATCTGGTGGAGTCCATCCTGTTTGGCCACGAAAAAGGCGCTTTCACCGGGGCCACCGAAAGGCGACTCGGTAAATTTCAGGAGGCGAATGGCGGCACGTTATTCCTCGACGAAGTTGGGGAGTTGCCGCTGGAAATGCAGGTCAAACTGCTGCGCGCCATTCAGGAGGGCGAGGTTGACCCTGTCGGCGCTAAGAAGCCGGTCAAGGTTGATATCCGCTTGGTCTCCGCCACCAACCAGGATCTTCAACACCTTGTCGCCGAAGGGAAATTCCGGGAAGATCTGTATTATCGCCTGAATGTTTTCCCGCTGACCCTGCCGCCACTTCGCGATCGGCGCGAGGATGTGCCGGAGTTGATCCAGCATTTCATCGACAAGATTTCCATTGAGGAAGGCCGTGAAGTGAACGGCATCGAATCCTCGGCGCTGGAGATGCTGACGGAGTATGATTGGCCGGGGAATGTTCGGCAGTTGGAGAACATGATCTATCGCGCCGTCGTGCTCGCGGATTGTGATGTTTTGACACTCAACGATTTCCCGCAATTGCTCGGCATGACCCGGCGCTGGGAGCCCGCTGTGGGCTCGTCAGGGCTGGCGCTCGACGGGGAAGGGCTGCATGGCGTGGTGTCGCTGGCGGAGGCGCTGTCGCCGTTTGATGGGGAAGGGGATGTGCGCACCCTCGCCGAGGTCGAGGGTGAGATGATCGAAATGGCGATCCGGAAATATGAGGGCCGCATGTCTGAGGTGGCGCGCCGTCTGGGCATTGGCCGCTCCACCCTGTACCGCAAGGTGCGGGAACTGGGTCTGGAGGTGCGCGAGAGCGCTTGACGCTTTGCGCCGGCGACGCAGAATGCGCCGCCGTAACGTGTTGTTCTTAAGGTCATTTGCAAGAATAGCGCTTCCCTAGGCGCTGATTCAGCTTTTGACCGGCTCTCCCTCTCGGCGCTCCGCCGTTTCAGCCTCCAACACCTCTGGCTCAACCGCCGGCCCGGAGAGTTGCCGGTGCTGCTGCTGTGGCGGCAATTGCGGCGCCGGGGTGTATTTCGGCGGCGGGCCAGAGTCCGAAAGCTCAGGCTCGCGCTTGGAGGCGACGTCCAGCACCATCAGCAGCGGCGTGAGGCCGGCGCGGCTGACCAGGGGCCAGATCTCCGGGTTGAGGGTGGCGCTGTCGCTCCAGCCCGCTGCTTGCATGGTGCGCCGGGCCTTGCCGAACAATCCGGCCTCGCCACCGCTCTCCCAGGCTTTTTCAACCTGTTTCTTCATCCGTTCGAGCTGCTCTTGCGGCACCTCGCCGGTCTCGTTTTTGTCGAGTTTCTCAGTGGCGATCCGGCGCGGGTCCTGGTTCCAGTAGCGTTTGCGCTCTTTATCAGTGAAGGGGCGGATCAGCTTGTATTCGTCCAACACGCCGGCGACTTGGTTCATAGCGATGCCGCGCCGGATCTCCTCCTTGTTGGCGGCCTCGCAGCGGTAGATGTTGGGCGTGACCAAGAACGCCTCACCCTTGTGGGCGATGAAATGCATGCGCACCATTTCGAAAGATAGTCCTGGCACGTTCCGAATCGCGACCCGGACGGCGCGGGCGAGTTCATTGATAACCGTCTGATTCACTAGGCTGACCCGAGCCACATCCCGTTCAAACGCATCCTTGCGGGCTCGGTCGAGCGAGGGCGGGTTGATGATCGCCAGCGCCAACAGCCCAAGATCGACGCCCAGAGCGGCGATGAGGGCGATCAGATCTCGACCGCTCACCTGATATCTAGGATCAGTATCGTCGAGCGGCATCACCAGCGCTTGCAACTGACGCCCCACAGCTCCCCACAGGCGCCCAACAGCGGTGGCGACGCCGGCGGCGCCCTCGCTGAACTCGGCGGGACTCAGCGCAACATTGGCCTCCTGAGCAGCGTCGGCGGCGGCTTCGTTCAGGCGCGCCGCGAGATCTGGATCGTAGCAGGAGAACCCTTCCTGCCCCGGCCTGATCGACAGCGCCCCGGCCAATTGCCGCATCTCTTGAGCGTAAGCGTCGCCAAGGGCGTCGCTGCGGGCTGCGATCTCCCGGGCGCTGCCGCGGATCTCGGCGGAGGCGGTTTCAAAGGAGCGTTGGCGCTCAGTCACGGTGTTTCCTGACACCGCGCCGCCCGAGGCGGCGAGTTGGGAGTTGAGCGACGTCAAATCCCGCTCCACCGAGCTCAGCCAATTGGTCTGAATGTCGGCATTCAGGGAGTCGACTCCGTCGCGCACGTTGCTGCGGGCGCGCCAAAGCGGGCCGCGGCCTGGGTTAGAGCGCACGCCGCAGCTGCCGCCGGAGCTTTCCTCCAGCGCCATTTGCCGCTCGGAGAAGCGCACTACAGTGTCGAGCCGGCTTTGCACCGCCGCCAGCCGAGCCGCGACCTCGACGGCGGCGTCGCGCACATCCTCGGCTTGGCGTTGCAGCCCCGTGCGCGTGGCCTCGTTGCCGGCGATCAGGCTCCACCAGAAGCCGTAGCCGAACCCGACAGACCAGAGAGCCAGGAAGAGATAGAGCGGCAGAGTGACGAAGAACTGCCAGAACCGCTGCGGCTTCACCGTCTCCCGCAGGGCGATCCACATCAGCAGAGTCAACGCCGCTACGATGGCGATCACCAGCACTTCGGCCGCGACCTCGCCGGTGGCCAGGGCCGCCGCTCCGCCTGGGCTGAGTTGGCTGCCGATGATGAAGTCCGACATGCCGCGATAGGTGGCGAACCCGGAGAGCGCCAACAACATCATGGACGCCAAGCCGATGGCGAGGTTGCGTCCCAAAAGCCAATCAAACGCCGCCCGTGCGCCGCTGCTTGGCGCGGGCGCGGAAGAGTGTCGCACAACCGCCATTTCAGCCTCCTTGTTCGGCTCCACACAGTCGTAGCGGCTCCCGCACGGCGGGGGAAGCGCGCGGGGGCTGCTCTTTACGAAGAGCGGCGTTGGGGACGCAGTGCGACGCTGCGTCCATTTAGAGTCGCCAAACGCCGATCCGGTGGGCTCATAGTGATCGGGAAAATTGGCGGAAACACAGAGCGATTGAGGTGAGCCCGTGAGAACCTAACGCTAGAACGCCTTGAAAGTGAGGATGGTGTAGGTGTCGCGCACCCCAGTGATGGCATGGACGTTTTCATTCACGAAACGGCCGATGTCGACGTCGTCCTCGACGTAGAATTTGGCCAGCAGGTCGAAATCACCAGAAGTTGAGTAGATCTCCGAGGCGATCTCCCGGTCCGCCATCTCGGCGGCGACATCGTATGCGCGGCCGAGGTCGGCCTTAACGCGGACGAAAAAGCACTGCATGGCGGGTCCTCTCCTAACCGTGGTCCCGATCACAGGATCATCGCGGCCCTGTCGGCGCAAGCCGCGTATCCGCTTGGCGGCGCGGCCATTTCGGCCTTCATGGCCTAAGGTTGTCCGACTTGACACGATCGCTTAACCAGATCCCGTCGTTGGCGCGTCTCGGTTTAGGCGCGTTGGGCTGGTTGGGAGTTGGGGTTATGAGGGGCGTGATGATCCGAGTTTTGGCGATGGTGGCGGCGTGCGCGGTTTGCGGCTCCGCCTATGGGCAGGCGAGCTCCGAAGAGAGTCCTGAGCCGGAAACACCGAGTAACGCCACGCCTGCTGAAGCTCCCGCCGATGAAGGCGAAGCGGAGGACGCTGAGTCGAGCGGGGCTGTGTCTTCCGGCGGCGCTGCAACCATTCGGTCGATGGGGGGAGCAGACGCCGCGCCGCAGATATTCCACAGTCAATATTTCCCCGAGGACACCCTGATTGGCGAGTGCCGGTTGCTCCAGGATCTTTGCGTTCAGCGAGCTGCTGACACATTCTGTCAAGAGAAGGGTTTCACCCAGTCGATGGGTTACAATATGGAGCGGCGGACGCGGTCAGTTGGGGTGTCGTGGCACGCCCAATTCATCACCTGCGTGCTGTTTATGCGTCCTCGTGTGCCGGACCCAAGATTGCAGCCGGAGACGGCGGAAGAGGCCGCCGAAGAGACCACAGAGGAAACCGGCGCTAGCCAGTGAACCGGAGAAGGCGCGTTATATCAGCGTCTTCAGCTCCCGCCTGAGGATTTTGCCGGTCGCCGTCATCGGCAGCTCTTCAACCACTCGGACATCGCGCGGCGCCAGATGCGGGCTGAGACGGTCGGCGACATGGGCTTGCAGCGCCTTGGCCAGCGCCTCCCCGCCCTCATAACCGCGCCTGAGCACCACGAACGCCGCCACCATCTCACCACGAACCGGGTCGGGCGCGCCGACCACCCCGGCGGCGGCCACCGCCGGATGACCAGTCAGGCAGTCCTCGATTTCGCTGGGGCCGATGCGGTAACCGGCTGAGGTGATGACGTCGTCGGCGCGGGCCTCAAAAAACACGTATCCCTCCTCGTCCATCCGGCCTTCATCGCCGGTTAGCAGCCAATCTCCGGCGAATTTTTTCTCGGTGGCGTCCGGGCGGCCCCAATATTCCAAGAACATCGACATGTTGCCGCGCTTAACAGCGATTTCGCCGGGCGCGCCTGGGACGACCGGCGCCCCGTCGCCATCAAGGATCGCCAGCTCGAACCCAGGTGTGGCCGGGCCGATCGAGCCGGGCTTAACCGGCATCCAGGAGGCGCGATTGGAGGCCACAAGGTTGCATTCGGTCTGGCCATAAAACTCGTTAATGGTCAGCCCCAGGCGTTCGCGCCCCCAACCAAGCAATTCGCTACCCAGCGCCTCGCCGCCGCAGCCGATGGCGCGGAGCGACAGATCGTGAGGTGCGCCCTCATCCGCTGAGCGCATCATCTTCAGCGCCGTGGGCGGTATAAAGCCGACGGTGACCTTGAAACGCTCCCAGATCCAGAAGGCGTGCTCTGGGTCGAACTTCGCCATTCGATGCGAGACCAGCGGCACGCCGTAATAGAGGCAGGGCATCAACACATTGCAGAGCCCGCCCATCCACGCCCAATCCGCCGGGGTCCAGGCGACGTCCTGTGGTTGCGGTACGCCCTCCAGCCACATCTGCACCCCCGGCAGATGCCCAAGCATGGTGCGGTGGGCGTGCAATGCGCCTTTCGGCGGGCCGGTGGTGCCGGAGGTGTAGCAGAGAAAGGCCGGATCCTCCGGCGAGGTCTCTACCGCTGTGCAAGCTCCTTGCGCCCGCGCCATGGTCTCCCAAAAGCCCAACGTTCCCTCGTGGCCCGGCCCGCTGACGGACAGGATCGTGGACAGCTTCGGTAATTTCTCTTTCGCCGCCAACAGCTTGGGCAGATTGGCGCCGTCGGTGACCACCAGTTTGGCGCCGGCGTCTGATAACCGGAACGCCAGAGCGTCCTCTCCGAACAACGAGAACAGCGGCAGAGCGACCGCGCCCAACTTGTACAGGGCTAGATGGGTCAACACCGCCTCGGGCCGCTGCGGCAATAGGATGGCGCAACAATCGCCGCGCTGAAGCCCGAGCCCTGCGAACGCGTTAGCCAGGCGGTTGCTGTCACGATCGAGACGGGCGTAGCTCCAGCGGGTCTCCTGGTCGTCCTCGCCCAGATGGATCAGTGCGGTGCGGTCCGGTTCAGCGGCGGCCCAACGGCCACAGATCGCCTCGGCGATGTTGAAGCGCTCTAGCTCTGGCCAGCTGAATCCCGTCCGTGCATCGGCGTAAGAGGTTTCTGCGAAGGGCCCAATTTCGAAATCAACGCTCAACACACGCTCCATCCGCTTGTCGCTCGCAAGCGCGGCCGCCATAATTACGGTTGTCGTGGTCAATAGCCTACTATGCCACGCGCCGCGCTTTGTCGCACGGTTTCCCTAAGTTCCGGAAGCCTCCTCAATGGTTCGGCGGCTGTCGTCACGCTGTTCGGCCAAGCGTTTACCGAATCGAGCGATGTTGCGGAAATGGCCGGGCGCGCCGGTATCATCGATCATGCCCTGCGCGTGGGCGACCGCGTCATCCCATTGGCGCGCGCGCCTGAAAATGTCGAGCAGCTGCATCCGGCGGATGAGTGCTCTCTCGGTATTCGCTTCAGCGGTGCGGGATGTCAAAGCCGCCTTGAACAAACCGATCGCCTGTTCCCGCAACGCCCTTGCGCCCTCAACATCCTCGGCGTCGTCCAGCGCCCATACGGCGATCAGCGTCCACTCACACGCGCCGTCTGTGTCGCCGCGCGCATCGGCCAGCCGGGCGACACGCAGGAACCGCGTCGCCAAGACGTCGCCAGCATCGATCGTGCGATAGGCCTCGGACTCGACCACCTCTCGCGCCCCTGGCTCCGCCGCGTCCACGTTCGGCGCGGCGTAACCGCAGGTGGCGCACTCCTGCGCCCACATGTTGATCGTCCAACGCTGCATCGGTGGCGGACGGCAATCCAGATCTGGAGAGCCGTAGGTGTTGGTGCTGTTTAAGACTGTGTGCTCTTCTTGCGCGCCGCACAGCGCGCAGGTCAGTGTTTCCATCTCTATTGTCGTCATTGCGATTTCCGCTGATGTGGGAAGTGGCTCTTACCCCGCATTCCCCAGATGGTCGCGCGTTTTCCGGCGGTGTGCTACATGATATCGTAATGTGCACAGGGACTTAGCCAGCTTAGAGCGAGGCTTTGGCGGCGGCCGCGACGGGTGAAGCGGAATCTGGTCCCTTACGGTTCCAATTCGATCGCTTGGTGAAGCTCACGTTCCAGGGTTCGTCGATCAGCTCGGATGGCGGTTTGCTGCTGCATCGCGAGTTGGACGACGTCCTCGGCCTGACAGATTTGGCGGCGGATCTGATCGGCCGATCCGCGCAACGGCTGGAACGGCCGTCATCGTCTCGCAGGCCTCTTCCGTCAGTCGATCTTCTCGCGGCTCGCGGGCCGTACTTGCTCAATTGCGTTTGTTTGGCGGATTCTGTTCGCAACTTGTCGCCGCTTCGTGCGATCTTGGACGGCTATCGGGTTGCAACCACCGCGCACAAGCTGTGAGTTAATGCTCGATGGTTCCAAATGAGAAATGTCGGTTTACGGATAGATATGGAAATTTAAACTGCAACACCAGGAGTAATGAGTTGAAGTTATTGGGGACTAAAATTGAGCGTAATTATAGGGAGCAGTTAATCTGCTCTTTTAAGTTTCTGTATGAGGATACAGATAAGAGGCGAATTTTATCTGCTTTGAATAGGAATTTCCCTGATATAAAAACAGCCTATACGTTAGATTTTATTTATGAACAAGGAGAGGATATTCATAAAATATTGATCAATTCTGATGTGGTTGCAATTTTTGAAGTTGATCGTTTGGATGTAAGCAGTGAACCTTTAATTGAGAGTATTTCCTTGAGGGAGCACAAGAAAAATCTAAGTAAGATTGGTCGAATAAAATTGGCTGTCGCTCTTGATCTAGTTCGTTTGAAAATTGGCGGCTAGTATTTTGTGCCGCTAATGCGGGGATAATTATTTAAATCACAGTGAAAACCAACTTCTTGTCATACACACTCAATGGTGTAAGGCGTCCCAATCTCACTTCGGACGCCTGCCAGCCACCGCCGCCGGACTGTGCCGGGCCGTCAAAATTAACTGGACACCTCTAAGAACCGTCCGTCTGCTGAGGTTTGAGCGCTTAGATTTGGCCGCATCCCTTAACCCTGCTCCACCACCATCTCCCCGCCCAAATCCTTCGGCGCCATGCTCGCCGCGATCGCCGCGGCCCCGTCCAGCGACAATTTGGTCTGGGTGATGTGGGGTAATAATTCCACAAAATTTTCCGATTAACTGTCTGTGCGTATTTGCAATAGGCAGGTTCATGCAGTGTATACGTGTGAAATCTGAAGAAGGTGACTCTAATAAAAAACTCCTTTATTCATCGCCGCAAATAAAAAGCCTAGGTGTTGTTATGATTTTCGCTCGCGCCTCTATGATCGCACTGTCTTTAACCATAGCTGCAAACACGTTCCTGGATGGCGCAAAAGCCAGCCCCCTCAACAACCCTGCTTGCGCCGTGAATGCGGATGCAATTGCCGATTTAGTTGCTGGGGCCCAAAGCTCAGCATCGAGCAATAATAACGTGCCTCCATTCTGGGGAGCGAAACCTGATCTTGTACAAAGACTTCTAGATAAAGAGTCGCTTGAAGCAGCCAAAACCAAAAATTTTGTCAGCTCTGTCGCTGGATTTGTATTAACAATAGCTAATGCAGGCGGGGTTTTTTTTAGAAACGCCCGCAAAGATGATGGAAAAGGCGACGTTTTAGAAGTAATGTATGGGACGGTAGAAACAATAGATAATTTTGTAGAGCGAAATTTTCCTGATACTGGGCTTTACAGTCAATTCGATGGTGAAATTGATTTTGAATTATCAACCGAAGATCGTTGCCTAGCATTTTTGGGTAAGAAAAGCGATAGGAGGCGTGGATATATACTTGTAAATTCTGAGATGCAAAAAGAAAAGATGTACATGTGTGTGTCATCAAGAGCTTTGTCCCTTTCATTATTGGTTGAAGAAGTGCCTGGTGACAAGGCGTCATTGATAAAAACACCAAAAATAGACTTTTCTTTTATTGAGGCTATGATTCAAGCGTACAAAAATGGCCGCGCACCACATGAAAAAACTGATTCTATTCCCTTCAACAAAGAGCTAGCCTGCTACAACTTCAGAAGTCAGGTGATTGTATTGCCTGTAACCCCCCGGTTGGCTCAATAAAAATTCCTGGGGAAGTAATTGATATGCTGAAGTTGTCGCCTCTGGACTGGCGGCCTCTTCACGGGTCTCGCCAGGAAGGCAGCCCTTCTTCGGCATTGACGCAGCGATGGCCTCAGCGACCATGCGGCGGGCCGAGGACAGCTCCTCTAAGCCGCCGCCGCATTCGGGTCCGCGCGGGATTGCGCGGCCTGTTCCCGGCGCCAAACATCACTCCAATCCTCGCCAGGCGTTGGCGGGACATGAACCGCCACATCCAGCCTTACATATGTTTCGGATGCCACTTCTCAAACGCGGGCAGCGCATTGGCCCGCGCCGCCAGCGCTTTCAGCTTGGGCCGTCCGTCCCCCATCAGCGCCGGGTTGGTCATCTCAATGAAGTCAACCAGCGGGACCACGCCCACATCCACGCCATTTGGCGCGGTCCCGCCGTAAAACCCGGCGTCAGGGCAGGCGGCCTCCAACACATCCAGCGAACCGCCGACCTGCCGCGCCAGACGATCGGCCCATTCCGCCCAGCGATAGGGCTCAGGGCGGCGGTTGGTCTCGTAGAAATGCGCGGTGGCTTTCTCCGCCCCGGCAGTGGCGTGGCCGAACAGCGCCGCCGCTTGACGCCGTGACAACTCGTCCTGCGGCATTAACCGCATGTCGATCGGCGCGCTGAATTCCAGATAATCAATGATCGCGGCGCTATCGACCAGCACGGTGCCGTCCGGCAACTCCACCGCTGGCACCCGGCCGCCGGGATGAACCTTGATCAGATCCTCGAACTCCTCGCCGACCACCTGGATAGGGCGGTGCTCGAAACCCCGATCTTGCAGGGTCGCCCAAATCAGCGTGCGGCGGGTGAAGGTGGAGAGCAGGCGACCGTAAATAATCATAAGGAGAGCCTCCTGGCGCTATGGGAGATCCCTTAGAGGCGCGGCGGGCGGGGATGTCAAATGAGGCCGTGGGTATGACCCCTGCGTTAAAACGCGGG
>JAHQVS010000012.1 GCA_019634215.1 Paracoccaceae bacterium
GTCTCGACCTCCTGGCCGATCTCCAGGACCTTCGACGGGTGCTTCGGCTTCTTCCACGACATCTCGGAGACGTGGATGATGCCCTCGATGCCGGGCTCGAGCTCGACGAACGCGCCGTAGTCGGTGATGTTCGTGACGCGACCGGTCCACTTGGAGCCGTCCGGGTACTTGGTCTCGACGCTGTCCCACGGGTCCGCCATCAGCTGCTTCATGCCGAGGCTGATGCGCTGGGTCTCTTTGTTGACCTTGACCACCTGAACCTTGACGGTCTCGCCGATGTTCAGCACCTCGGTCGGATGGTTGACGCGTCGCCACGCCATGTCGGTGACGTGAAGCAGGCCGTCGACGCCGCCCAGATCCACGAACGCGCCGTAATCGGTGATGTTCTTCACCACGCCATCGATGATGTCGCCCTCTTGCAGCTTGCCGACGATCTCGGCGCGCTGCTCGGCGCGGCTCTCTTCCAACACGGCGCGGCGGGAGACGACGATGTTCCCCCGGCGTCGGTCCATTTTCAGGATCTGGAACGGCTGCGGCATGTTCATCAGCGGTCCGACGTCACGCACCGGGCGGACGTCAACCTGCGAACCCGGCAAGAATGCCACTGCGCCGCCCAAATCGACGGTGAAGCCCCCCTTGACCCGGCCAAAGATCGCGCCTTCGACTCGCTCCCCGGCCTCGTTGGCCTTTTCCAAACGGTCCCAGGCCTCTTCGCGCTTGGCCTTGTCGCGGCTCAGAACCGCTTCGCCCTTGGAGTTCTCGACCCGATCGAAGAACACCTCGACTTCGTCGCCGACCTCGATCTCCGTCGGACGGCCCGGCGCGGAGAACTCCTTCAGCTCGACCCGGCCCTCCATCTTGAAGCCGATGTCGATGATCGCCTGACCATTCTCGATCGCGATCACCGCGCCTTTCACCACTGAACCTTCAAGTGGCGCGTTTTCACCTTCGAAGCTTTCATTCAGAAGCGCTTCGAAATCGTCCATGGACGGTTGGAGGGAGGGCTGAGTAGCCGACATCATACAGTGTCTCCTAAAACGGTCTTTGCAGGCCGGCCGGTTGTCTCCGGCGGTCTTCTGTTCATCATGTTTCGAAGTCCTGACGATTCGTTAAACACAAACGGGCCCGAACACGCCGAGCCCCAAGTCCTCATCGAGTCGTCAAATGCGGAATCGCGCGCTCAATCACGCGCACAGCTTCCGTGAACGACGCTTCTATATCCAAGCTCGTCGTATCGAGCAAGTAAGCGTCGTCGGCACGGCGTAAAGGGGAGGCGATCCGCTCCACATCGCGTCGATCCCGTGTCTCAATAGCCGCGAGCACCTCCTCGAAAGGAATCGCGGCGCCGCGCACGGCCAGCTCCTCGCAGCGCCGCCGGGCGCGTTCCTCGGCGGAGGCGGTCACATACAGCTTCACATCGGCGTCTGGGGCAATCACCGTGCCGATATCCCTGCCATCCAGCACCGCCCCCGGCGCGCCGTCAGGCGGGCTGCTGAGAAAGCGGCGTTGAAAATCCACCAGCGCCGCCCGCACCCCCGGAATCGCCGCCACATGCGACGCCGCCTCCGCCGCCGGCGCGCCCCGCAACTCAGGCGGGGCCAGATCCGAGGCCGTCAACTGCATCGCCGCCGCCGCCGCCGCCATGGGATCGTCAATCTCACCACCGCTGGCGTCGATCTCGTGGAGCCGTTGCAGCCCGACAGCGCGATAGAGCAGACCGGAATCGAGATGCGCCAAGCCATACCGACTCGCCACCCGCTTGGCGATGGTGCCTTTGCCTGATGCAGCGGGGCCGTCGATCGCTATCACCGTTGGCGACGGCAAAGCCTCTGACGCGCAATCGGCGCTTTCTCCCTCGGCGCGGGTCATTTCGAACCGTCGACCGTTTCCATCGCCAGATCAGCTCCCAGCCCGCGCATCAACTCGGTAAAACCGGGAAAACTAGTCGCGATCGGCGCGCCGTCGTCAATCGTCACTGGGTTCTGCGCCGCGAGGCCCAGCATCGCAAATGACATAGCGATGCGGTGATCCAACTCCGCCGCCACCGTTCCACCGCCAGGCACGCCTTGCGGGCCGGCGCCATGTACGATCAGCGTGTCCGGCTTCTCCTCCACCGACACACCGCAAGCGGCTAACCCTTTGGCCGTCGCGGCAATTCGGTCGGTCTCCTTCACCCGCAGCTCTGACACGCCGTGAAAAATGGAAGTTCCCTCGGCGAACGCCGCCACCACAGCCAAAATCGGGTACTCATCGATCATGGAGGGCGCCCGCTCCGGTGGCGTCTCGATTCCCTTCAACGCTGAGAAGCGGGCGCGAACATCCACCACCGGCTCGCCGCCCTCCTCGCGGTGATTCTCGATATCGACCGACGCCCCCATCTCCCGCAAAGTCTCGTAAAACCCAAAGCGGGTGGGGTTGGCGCCAATGGCCGGCAACAGCAGCTCCGAGCCCTCCACCAGCACCGCCGCCGCCGTCGGAAACGCCGCTGAGGACGGATCGCGCGCCACAGTAACCGATTGAGGCGTCAGTTCCGGCTGACCGCACAGCCGGATCATCCATTTGCCCTCTGGCGTGACTTCGGTGGAGATCGCCGCCCCGAAGGCGCGCAACATCCGCTCCGAATGGTCCCGTGTCGACTCGCGCTCGATCACCACCGTATCGCCCGGCGTGTTGAGCCCCGCCAAGAGCACCGCCGACTTCACCTGCGCGGAAGCCATCGGCGTTTCATACTCCACCGGCATTGGCGCCCGTGACCCCCGCATCGTCAACGGCAACCGGCCCCCTGAGCGCCCCATTGACTGCGCCCCAAACAGGCTGAGCGGGTCAAGCACCCGGGCCATCGGCCGCCGCCGTAGCGATGCGTCGCCGGTGAAAGTGGCGGACACCGGATGCGTCGCCGCGAGGCCCATCACCAATCGCACCCCGGTGCCGGAGTTGCCGAAGTCGATCACATCCTCAGGCTCCGCCAAAGCGCCGACGCCAACGCCCCGCACGCGCCAAGAGCCTGCGCCCAAACGCTCGATGTCTGCCCCGAACGCCCGCATCGCGTCAGCCGTTCGCAAGACGTCCTCGCCTTCGAGCAGCCCCTCAATCCGGCTTTCACCCACCGCCAACCCGCCCAGGATCAACGCGCGATGCGAGATGGATTTATCGCCTGGCCCCAAAGCCGAGCCGCGCAATGGGCCGCTTTTACGGGAAATCAGGGGTTGAGGCGCGCCGCCGGATGCCATCAGCGTTCTCCACTAGAGCCAAAAGCCTGGGGTAAAAAGCTGAAAGAACAGCTCTTTACGCCAAGGCGCATCCAGAGGGGCGGAACCGCCCGCAGGCCGGAGGCGCAAAATCATCGTTTCCGAGCGCCGCTATGGGGCGAGGCGCGGCGCACAGTCAAGCGCGCCGCTGAAACGTCAGGTACGCCGGGCGCCGCCCTTCGCTAAGCGCCTTCGCCTCATAACGGGTGCCGGGCCAGTCCGCCCAAGGCTCCAGCCAATCCGCCGAACGCGCCGCCGTCCAATAGAAAGCCGGGTGGGAGAGGGCGTATTGCAGGCTATGACGAATATAATCGGGGATATCGGAGGCCACCCGCAACTCCGCGCCGGGCCGCATCAACCGCGCCAGGGCATTCAGGTTATCCGCACACATAAACCGCCGCTTATGGTGCCGGGTCTTCGGCCATGGGTCCGGATACAATAGAAACACCCGCGACAAGCAGCCATCCGGCAGCGCGTCCATCACATCACGGGCGTCATGCGGATGCACCCGCACATTCTCCAGCGCCTCGGAATCAATCGCCGACAACAGTTTGGCGACGCCGTCGATGTAGTGCTCGCAACCGATCACCCCCACATCCGGGTTGTTCCCAGCCTGGCGCGCCAGATGCTCTCCGCCGCCAAAACCAATCTCCAGCCAATACTCCGTCCGATCGCCGAACAGTGCGGCGAGATCGGGCGAGCCGCCGCCCTCCGGCAGCACCGCCAACCCCCGTAACCGCTCCCGCATCAGCTCAGCCCGGCCAGAACGCAGCTTATGGCTGCGGCGGCGGCCATAGAGCTTACGCTCGGGCCCATCGGCCGTCTCGGCGTCAAACGCAGCGCGTTTTGAGGGTCGTGATGGTTTCGATTGCGAGGAGGTCGGCGACATGGCGCATGGTCTAATACGGGTTCACCCTGATGAGAACCCGTCCATTCGAGCGTCGATTAAACCGATCGGCGCGCCTCAAAGAACGCCGCCGCCGTCAACCCAGCGAACAGCGCCATCAGCCCCAGGAACACCCCATCTCCCCAGCGCGCATACACCGTCTCCGGCGCACGCGGGGGCAGATGCAGATCAATCCGGCCTTGAGTGTTCAACTCCAGCCGGTGCGTAACACGGCCATACGCGTCAATCGCCGCTGAAATCCCAGTGTTCGCCGAGCGAAGAAACGGCAACCCCTGCTCGATAGCCCGCATCCGCGCCTGGGCCAAATGCTGATGCGGCCCGCCGCTCTCGCCAAACCAGGCGTCATTGGTGATCTGAATGATCACATCCGGCCGCGCCGCCCCCAGCGCCGTTGGCATCTCATTTGGAAAGATCGCTTCGTAACAGATCAGCGCGACAAAAGAGGGTACTCCTGGCGCAGACACCACTTGCGGCCCCGGCCCGGAAGCGAAGCCGCCGCGCCCGCCCGCCAGCTGGAACACCCCCATCGCCTCCAGCCAATCCTGGAACGGCAGAAACTCGCCAAACGGCACCAGGTGATGCTTGTCGTAAGTGACGGCGACATCGCCCTCCGGCGTCAACACGAACAAGCTGTTAAACACATCTCGTCGTTGCTCCCCGCCGGTTTCGCTGACCTGGAGGCGTTGAGTGCCGACCACCAAATGCGCGGAGCCGAGCCGGGCCATCAGATCACGGCGCGGGGTGTCCTCGCTGATCACCCAGGGCGTCACCGCCGTCTCCGGCCAGATGATCACGTCCGGCGACGGCGCATCCAGCTCGGCAGCGGTGAGCATGCCTGCCCGCCGGCGCGCCTCTGACGCCGTCTCGCTCAACAGCATTAGCCGGTCGAAATTGCGCTGGAGATATTGCTGCGCCCATTTCTCAGTTTGCGGCACATTCGGCTGCACAATCCGCAACAACGGCGCATCAGGCGCGGGCGCGGGAGAGTCAACAGGCGTTCGCGCCACTCCTCCCAACCATCCCGCCGCCACCAACGCCGCAGCGCCAACGCCAAACGCTGCCCGATGAGGCCAAGCCGCACCGCCCAGATCGCGCCCCACCAGCGCCCGCCCGAGCGCCAAGCCCGCGAAAATTGTTAAGAGATTAAGCCCAAACGGTCCAACCCAAGCGGCCGCTTGTCCAATCGGCGCATCCACCCAAGCATAGGCGAACAAACCCCAGGGAAAGCCGGTGAACGCCTCAGAGCGCACAAACTCCGCGCCCGCCCAGCAAAAGCTGACAGCCCACACCGAGCCGCCCAACGCTCGCCCCGCCGCAAAGGCCGCCGCCCAATACAATGACAGAACCGCCGGCAACAACGTCACTGCGAGAGGCGCCATCCAAGCGAACCGATCCGCCTCGACAAAGAACGCCTCGCCAATCCACAGCAGACCCGGCAAGAAATAACCAAAGCCCAGCGTCCACCCCACGATAGCCGCCCGCCAGGGCGTCTTGGCGAGATCGAACAACAGGCCCGCCAGCGGCAGCACCACCAACAACAGCGGATAAAACGAATAAGGCGCCTGCGCCCAGGGCAACGCCGCGCCCAACACCACGCCTGCGCCAGCCAACACCCAGAGCGGCGGCGACCGCTCCAGCACGGCGGTTTCGAGCAAAGAGGCCACGCGCCTCAGCCGTCGACCTTAATCGACGGCGTGTCGCTGGCGTGGGCCGCGCCGTTGATCACGCCATTCACACCCGGTTTCTCCGGCTCAGCTTTCGCCGCATCCACCTTCGCGATCTCCTCTCGCCGCGCCGGCTTTCGGCGCTGGTCACGTTCACGAATGCGCAGCCGTTTAATGCGGCGCGGATCGGCGTCGACGATCTCGAACTCAAATCCGGAAGGATGCGGGATAACCTCACCGCGCTCAGGGACGCGTCCGCTCAGCATGAACACCACGCCGCCGAGCGTGTCGACATCCTCTTCCCAATCCTCGATCAGCAGGGCCAGCCCCGTGGCTTCTTGGAATTCGTCGACGAACGCCCGCGCCTCCGCCAGATAGGCGCCGTCGGCCTGCTTCACCCAAAGCGGACCCTCGGCGTCGTCATGCTCATCTTCGATTTGGCCGACAATCTGTTCAATCACGTCCTCGATCGTCACCAACCCATCCACGCCGCCATATTCGTCGATCACCAACGCCATATGACGGCGTGTCGCCTGCATCCTTTGCAACAGCGCCATCAACCGCATGGAAGGCGGCACCGCCAACACCGTGCGTAAATGATCGGACAGTTGGAAGTCGTTGGA
>JAHQVS010000068.1 GCA_019634215.1 Paracoccaceae bacterium
GGCGGCGTGGGGGCGGCTCCCAAGCCCTCGGGGCCGCCTGGTGCAGTGGCGGAGGAGGCGGCTGTGAAGCGTGGGCCGCCGTTGTGGCGGGTCTCTGGCGATGGCGGCGTGCTGTGGCTGCTTGGGTCGGCGCATCTCTCCAGCAGTGAGCAGGCGTGGCGGCGCCCCGAAATCGACGCAGCTCTGGAGGCTGCCGAGCAGGTGTTTCTTGAGGCCGCTCTGGAGCCGGATGTGGAGGTGCGGCGACGGATGCGAGTGCTGGGCGTCGGCCCGCCTGCGTTCAGTTTGATGGCGCGGCTATCCGCGGTGTCGCGCAGGCGGCTCCAGCGCGCGGCGGAGGACAAGGGGCTGGATCTGGACTATCTCAACCAGCTCCGGCCCTGGCTGGCGTCGCTGACCCTGCGCGCCGCGACCCATCAGCCCTCCGCTGGCGAAGATGTTGATAGTTACATTGAGCGGCAGGCTCGGAGTTTGGGCAAACCGGTGCTCTATTTGGAGACGTGGGAGGCGCAGATCCGTGTGTTGGCGGAGCTGCCGGAAGAATCGCAAATTCGTTTACTAGAGAGGGATTTGTCGGCCATGCAGGCCAGCCCTCCCGAGCAGGGCGGCCTGATCAAGGCCTGGCTCGCGGGCGACGATGCCCGCCTGGAGGCGCTGGTGTTTGAGGACGCCGACCGTTTCCCCGTCTATTTCGAGCGCTTATTCGCGCGCCGCAACCGGGCTTGGGCCCGCCGGTTCATGGCCGCGTTGCAGGAGGACGGCGTGGTCTTGGCTGTCGTCGGCGCCGGGCACCTCTACGGCTCGGAGGGGCTGTTGAACTTGCTTAAGCGCCAGGGCCGGCAAGTTGAGCGGTGGTGACGCCGCTGCTCTTGGCGATTCCGGTTGGTTATCGCGTCGGGTTCACGCCTCCGGTACATGCGCCGCTTGGGCGCGAGCGGCGTCGAGGTCTTCAGGGGTGTTGACGTTGAAAAACGGGTCGCCCGCCGGGCCGGGGCGGATATGATCGTCAAAGGACGCACGGGCGCAGCCGTGGCGGTCGGTCCACAACACCACTTTGCGTAAATCCTCCTCAACCAGCGCGCGCCGCAAGTCAGCGCGCAAGGCCACGGGCCAGAGACCGAAGGTTGGGTGGTCGCGCCCACCTGATGCGGCGCAGGCCAACGGGGTTTGCGCATTTTCCGCCGCTGCGATCAGACGTGAGACCAGATCCGAGGGCGGAAACGGCGTGTCGGCGGCGGCGGTGACGACGCCCCGGGCGCCGCGCTCCGCCGCCCATTCCAGCCCCGCAAGCACCCCGACCAGGGGGCCGAGAAAGCCCGCCACCGGGTCCGGGATCACGGGCAGGCCGAACGGTGCGAACCGGGATGGTTCGCCATTGGCGTTGAGCGCTATGGCGGCGCGGCCTGCCGCGAATTGGGGCGCTAGCCGGTCAATCACATGCGCCAACAGCGGTTTCTGTCCTAAAGACAGAATGCATTTGTCTCCGCCGCCCATTCGGCGTGATTGGCCGCCGGCCAGAATCACGCCCATCCACTCATTTTCGGTCATATCTCCACACCTTTTTGTTGCTTGGGCGCAACTTGCCGTTAGGGAGTGTCGCAATCAGCGTTTACCAGATACGCGACGACAATCGCCGATGTGAGGGAAGAACTGTCCATGCGCCGAAATCGAAATGTCAAAATTGTCGCAACCTTGGGCCCGGCCTCATCGACGCCAGAGCAGATCAAACGCTTGTATGAGACCGGCGTCGATGTGTTCCGCATCAATATGAGCCATGGCGACCAGAACGACGCTAAGGCCCGTCATACGGCGGTGCGTCAGGTTGAAGCCGAAGTCGGGCGCCCGATCGCCATTCTCGCTGACTTGCAGGGCCCGAAACTGCGGATCGGCGTGTTTGCGCCCAACGCGGAGGGGGCTGAGGAGGTCGAGCTGCAGAACGGGCAGGCGTTCCGGATGGATCTCGATCCAACGCCTGGCGGTCCAACCCGAGTCAACCTGCCGCATCCTGAAATCCTGAGCGCGCTGAAGCCCGGCGCCAATCTCCTGGTCAATGACGGCAAGATCCGCTTACGGGTCACCGCTGCGACGCCTGAAGCGGCGGACACAGTGGTCGAAACCGGCGGTGTGATCTCTAACCGCAAGGGCGTGAACGTGCCCGACGTGCTCCTGCCGCTGGCGGCGTTATCGTCCAAGGATAAGTCGGATCTGGAGTTTATGTGCGGTCTTGGGGTCGATTGGATCGGTCTGTCATTCGTGCAGCGCGCGGGGGACGTGACCGAGGCGTCCGAGCTGGTTGTGGGCCGGGCGGCCATCATGTCGAAAATCGAGAAGCCGGCGGCTGTGACCAATATCGACGAGATCCTGGAGGCCTCCGACGGCATCATGGTGGCGCGAGGCGATCTGGGCGTGGAGCTGCCGATCTCCAGCATACCTCCGATCCAGAAGCGGTTGGTGCGCCTGTCTCGCAACGCCGGCAAGCCGGTGGTGGTGGCCACCCAGATGCTGGAGAGCATGATTGAGGCCCCGACCCCGACGCGCGCCGAGGTCACCGATGTCGCCAACGCCATCTATGAGGGCGCGGATGCGGTGATGTTGTCGGCGGAGTCGGCGGTGGGCTCGTTTGGTCCGCAGGCGGTCGAGACCATGGATTTGGTGGCCCGCTCAGTGGAGAACGACGCGAATTACCGCCGGATTATCGACGCCGCCCGCACTCCTGCCGAAGCAAGGGTGCCGGACGCCATCACCGCCGCCGCCCGCGAGGTCGCCGAGACACTGGAGCTGAAGGCGATATGCTGTTTCACCCATAGCGGCGCCACGGTGCAGCGTATGGCGCGGGAGCGTCCGGTGGTGCCTATTATGGCGATGACCCCGTTCCAGACCACGGCGCGCAAGCTGACCATCGTGTGGGGCGCGCACTGCGTCGTAACCGAGCATCTTAACCGCTTCAAGGAGGCGGTTTGGAGTTCGCTGGAGCACGCCGAGGCCGCCGAGTTCGCGGATCATGGCGATCGGATCGCCGTGGTGGCGGGGGTGCCGTTCAATGTCGCCGGCACCACCAATATTCTGCGCATAGCGGTGATTGGCGAGCCGCGCTTGGCGACCGAGGGCGGCGACTGAGGGCCTTCAAACTGAGGGGCTCTACACCGGGGTGTAACCGTGGCGTGTTCGGGAAAATTAGAGTGAGTGAGGTAAACCTACGCCTACCGAGCACGCTATGACGCCGCCCGCTGGCTTGCTGGCCTGATCGGCGATATGATGTTTTCGTGAGCGCCCCTCGCTTGTGGCGGGGGCGCGGCGGTTGACGCAGTTCAGCGATCAGGGAGACAGCCGATGTCCGCCTACCGCCCCTCCCGCCGCAAACTTATGTCCGGCGGGATCGCCGCCTTAGGGGGGGCCAGCGTGACGAGCGCGGGTTTATGCGAAACTGCGGCGGCGCAGGGCGAATCTTCGGTATTGCGCAGTGTCGACGGCTGCCGGGTCGCCTGCGGCATGGCCCGGCCCGTGAGCGGCCCGCTCTTGCCGCCGGATCTCAGTATCGCCAGCGCCGCGAGGCGGGCGCAGATCGCCATGGGGTATAAAGCGCCGGTAGAGGTTCACGCCGTTTCCACCTCGACGGCTGCGGCGGTGCTGATCCCAAATGCTGAGCAAACGGGACGATCCCGGCGTTTGGTGGTGTACAACCCAAATTATATCAAAGATTTGTGGCGTTGGGGCGGGGAGCCCGCCCTGATCGGGCTGCTGGCGCACGAGATCGCCCATCACGCCAATGAAGATCTGGGCCCCGACGCCCGTGAGCGGGGCAGCTTAGCGCGTGAGCTGGACGCAGATTTTCTCGCTGGTTACGCGCTGGCCCGCCTCGGCTTCCCCGCCGAACAAAGCACCTATGCTTTTCGCTACGCCTATGCCGCCAGGGCCTCTGCAACCCACCCCGACAGCGCGGCGCGCGTGCGTAGCGCACTTTCAGGGTGGCGGCTGGGGCGCGCCACGCCGAGCTGAGGCCCAGGGATGTCGGCGGGGAGCTCTGATCTCATCGTTAAGATCCGCGTCCGGCGTCACCAGCGGCGAGCGTCACTGCTCAGCCGATGCGCCGGCCATTCTGCGGGATCTTCGATTTGATCCCGGGTCAGGCCGATATCGTTAAGCTCCCGGTCAGAGAGCGCACGAAGGTCATGCTGCGTGCGGCGGATTATGATGGCCTCGACGAGATTGGCGAGGACCCCGCCGCCGAAGTGAGCGAGCCAGCCGAAGTATGAGCGTTTGAGGGCGGATTGTTTTGGCGTCGCGATGGCCATGGTGTCTGTCTCTACATTTCTTAGCGTCAATCATTCAGGCTGGCTCACTTGGGAAGGGGGGCTGGATTCCAGAAATGAGAATTTGTGATCAGTCGCATAACGCCTGGTGATGGCGGCGGCGCGCCCGTCTGAACGCGCCGCCGGGCTGCTCAGACGTTCATCCAACCGCCGTCCACAGCCAGATCGGCGGCGGTTATATATCCCGCCTCATCGGAAGCGAGGAACACCGCCGCGTTGGCGATCTCGCGCGGGGCGCCCGGCCTGCCGAGAGGCGTGGCGGGGATGACGATCTGCTCAAACTGCGCGTACCCGTCGGCGCCGATGTTGGAATTCTCGAAGAACTTCGTTGGGATCATCCCTGGGCTCAGTGCGTTGACGCGGATGCCCGCGCCGCCCAGCTCCGCCGCCATGCTGCGGGCGAAGGAGCGCACCGCTGCTTTGCTGGCGAAATACATGCTGCCGCCGGGCGCGCCCTTGGCGTTCACTGCGGATGCGTTGAGGATGATTGATCCGCCGGACCCCATCAATGGCAGGATGTTTTGCACCGTGAAGAACACCCCCTTCACATTGGAGTCGAACTGATCATCAAACGCGGCCTCGCCGGTGTCAGCGATTGGGGAGAATATGCCGCCGCCGGCGTTCGCGAACAGGATGTCGACTTGGGAGAAGGTTGATTTCGCCGTCTGCGCTAACCGTTCGAGATCCGCTATGCGCCGACTGTCCGCCGCGACGCCGCTGGCCCCGCTCCCGAGACGCGCAACGGCGGCGTCGACGCGGTCTTGCGCTCGCCCGGTGATCAGAACCTGAGCGCCCTCAGCGAGAAAGCGCTGTGCGGTCTCAAAGCCGATGCCGCTGGTGCCGCCGGTGACGACGGCGTTTTTTCCTTGAAGTCTCAAACTCATAACCCGGTCCTTATCTAGATGAGGAGACCGGGATGGCCCGTCATCTCCCGCCGTATCCGGGAGAGTTGGGTAATTTTGACTGATCAGTCAATATTGAATTTGACTGATCAGTCAAAATAACATACCCCATCCATCAACAAACTGTTTCTCGGCGGGAGGCCGGGTGTGGCGAATGTGAGAAAATTCGACGAAGAGGCGGTGCTCGACCAAATCCTCCAGGTGTTTTGGCGCAAGGGTTACGACGCCTCGCTCGACGATCTGGTGGCGGCCACCGGCCTGAAGCGTCAGAGCCTTTACAACGCCTTCGGCGGTAAGGACGCGATGTTCGACATCGCGTTTCAGCGCTATCTATCGCGGTTTGAGCAAGAGGAGCGCGCGGTCGCTGCCTCGACGGCGTCATGCCGCGAGCGGATTAAACAGGTGTTGGCGCTGCTTGCCGCTTCGGCCTTGGATGACGCCACTCCCCCAGGATGTTTGGTTGCGAACTGTGTCACCGAGTTCGCAGACCGTTCGGATCATCCGATCCGAGATGCTGCGCGGCGCCGCATGGCGCGGCTTGAGGGGTTTCTGACAGGTATTCTGGAACAAGGGGCCGCGCAGGGCGAATTGCGCGAGGGCGCGGACCCAAAGGCGTTGGCGCGGCTTTTGGTGGCGGCGATTGTGGGCAACGCTGCTATGTACCGGTTGGAGCGCGACAAATCCTTTGTCGAGGATGTGGCGCGCGCGGCGGTGAACTCGGTGATCTGAGCTAGCGGATGTTTACATAAGGGCGGAAAGGCGAGTAACGCGCCCGTCTTCCAACAAGCGCGCTCCCGGCCTCGCCCGCCCGCGTCACCAGCGCCGAAACCGGTCACGGCTGACCCGCTGATGTGGCGGCCATTCGGTCGGGTCTTCGATCTGATCCCGGGTGATCCCGATATCGTCGAGTTCCCGCTCCGAGAGTTGCCGGAGATCACTTTGTGTGCGGCGAACCTCAAGCATCTGTAACAAATTCAAAAATATTTCTCTGAATAAGTTCGAAGCTTTATCAGATTTAGATTGAGCGAGCGTCTGAGGTTTTGGCGTTAAGTGTGCCATGGTTCTTCTCTATACAAAATTAGTTTAGTATCGCCTCCGATTTCTCAGGTAGGGAGGCGGTATGACGGGTGGAAGCGAAAGGTTTTTATCGCCTCGATGAAAAAGTCTCATGTCTCCTGATGCCGAGGCAGGGCGGCGCGTTCAGAGAGCGTTAATACTGAGACGTAAACATCGTCACGGCGGGTCCAGATCTGCCCGTGTGAGTTGCTCGGCTCTTGTCAAATGCATTTTGCCCGCGTAGCAACACGGCTTCGCAAGCCGTCCGGCCGAATTGGGCTGCCGGGGCGGCTTTTCGCGTTCTCAATCAGTTAGGAGATCGAAATGCCCAAGATGAAGACCAAGTCGGGCGCTAAAAAGCGCTTCAAGGTGACCGCCAACGGGCGGATCAAGGTGGCTCAGGCTGGCAAACGCCACGGCATGATCAAGCGCACCAAGAAGTTCATCCGCAATGCGCGCGGCACCAGCGTGCTGTGCAAGCCGGATGAGCGGATCGTCAAGCAATTTCTGCCGTATTCATAAGGGAGCGCAGCCATGTCACGAGTGAAACGCGGCACAGTCCAGCGCGCCCGTCATAAGCGCGTCATCGCCAAGGCCAAAGGCTATTACAGCCGCCGGAAAAACGTGTTCCGGGTCGCCAAACAGGCGGTCGAGCGGGCGATGCAGTACCAGACGCGGGATCGCAAGACCCGCAAGCGCAACTTCCGCGCGCTCTGGATTCAGCGTATAAACGCCGCCGTCCGCGCCATCGACGCGGATCTGACCTATTCGCGCTTTATCGACGGCGTGCATAAGGCGGGCATCGAGGTCGACCGCAAGGTGCTGTCGGATCTGGCGATCCATGAGCCGGAGGCGTTTGAGGCCGTAGTCGAGGCATCCAAGGCTGCGATAGAGCAAGCCGCTGAGGCTCGCGCTGCCGCGGCGGCATAAGCTGCACGGTTCGGCTTTTATCGTAAGCGCGTCGCCCCA
>JAHQVS010000069.1 GCA_019634215.1 Paracoccaceae bacterium
GGACTGCGCTCGCACGGTGGAAAGCACCGGGCCGAAAATCTCGTCCTTATAAACCGACATGTCCGGGGTGACGCGGTCGAACAAGCAGCCGCCCATATAGTAGCCGTTCTCATAGCCCTGCATCTTAAAGCCACGCCCGTCGACCACCAGCTCCGCGCCCTCATCAATCCCCTGTTGCACATAGTTTTTCACCCGCCCCAACGCCTCGGCGGTGACCAACGGGCCGAAATCGGCGTTCGGGTCGGTCGAGGGTCCGATTTTCAGGCTTTCCACCCGGGGCGCGAGCTTGGCCATCAGCCGGTCAGCGGTGTCCTCGCCCACCGGCACCGCGACCGAGATCGCCATGCAGCGCTCGCCCGCCGAGCCGTAGCCGGCGCCAATCAACGCATCGACGGTCTGATCCATGTCGGCGTCGGGCATCACGATCAGATGGTTTTTGGCGCCGCCAAAGCACTGCACCCGTTTGCCCGCAGCGCAGCCCCGGCTGTAGATATATTCCGCGATCGGGGTCGACCCGACAAAGCCGATAGCCGAGATGTCGCGGTGATCGAGCAGCGCATCGACAGCGGTCTTGTCGCCATTCACCACATTGAACACGCCCTTGGGCAACCCCGCCTCCAGGAACAACTCGGCCAGACGCATCGGCACGCCAGGGTCGCGCTCGGAGGGTTTCAGGATAAAGGCGTTGCCGCAGGCCAGGGCCGGGGCCGCCTTCCACAACGGGATCATCGCCGGGAAGTTGAACGGGGTGATCCCCGCCACCACGCCGAGCGGTTGGCGCACGGAGTAAACGTCGATGCCCGGCCCGGCGCCCTCGGTGAACTCGCCCTTCAGCAGATGCGGCGCGCCGACGGCGAATTCGCAGACGTCGAGGCCACGTTGGATGTCGCCGCGCGCGTCGGGAATGGTTTTGCCATGCTCGAGCGCGAGCGGTTCCGCCAGTTCATCATAGTCGCGGTGCACCAGCTCGATAAACTTCATCATCACCCGGGCGCGCTTTTGCGGATTGGCCGCCGCCCAATCAGGCTGCGCCGCCTTGGCGCTGGCTACGACACTAGCGACCTCTTCGGCGCTGGCCAGTGCAACCCGGGCCTGAACCTCGCCGGTCATCGGCGTCATGACATCAGCGCTGCGGCCACTGGCGCCGACGACCATCCGCCCATCAATATAGTGTCCTAGCTCACGCACAGCGTCTTCCTCCTCATTTTTTCAATCTCTTCGCCACAGGTTTGCCAACAAACCAGCGCAGGTCGTCAAGGCAAGATCCTGCACCCACCCTGGACACCCTCTCGACTCTCTCTTGAGAAGCGCGTCGGCCAGAACGTGTTTGCGCGGTTCAGAAGAGGTCTATATAGATATTTGACGCGTGATAAATTTTTAAGCTGACTTGATTCTAAACCCATCGGCAAACTTCATCCGCCGCGTCTGCTTTGTTTGCACAATAAATAATCGAAATAGCCAAAACTTGACGAAGCTTGCGTCGACAAGCATACATACGCACAAACACAGATGTTATTGCTCGCTTTTTTTTCGTAAAATTGCGCGCAGCGTGGGGACACTGAGTACGATGTGTAAGGCTGACAAGCGTAAAAAAACCACCATGGCGGATCTTGCACGTCTCACCGGGGTGTCCGTTATGACCGTCTCGCGTGCCTTGAAACCTAACGGCTCAACCTCAGCAGAAACCAGGCGGCGTATTCTTGAGGCGGCGGAAAATCTCGGCTACCTGGTCGACCGTAGCGCCGTCAGCCTCGCGACCCAGCGTTCCGGTTTTGTCGCCGTCGTAACGCCTCGATCGCCGGAAGCGCTGTTTCAGGACATTCGGAATGGGCTGTGCGACGGTCTCCTCGCCGCTGGCGTAGAACCACTCTTAAGCCCGCCCCATGATTGCCCGGCCCAGGAGGAGACCCTGGTCGTGGCCGCCTTGAGCCGCCGCCCCGAGGCGATTGTGCTAGCTGGCGGGCCGCACACCCCACGCTGCAGCCGCCTGCTTGAGCAAGCCAACATACCAGTAGTTGAGATTTTCAACCTGCCAAAACAGCCGATCGGCCATGCAATCGGTTTCTGCGAGCACAACGCCGGGCGCCGGATGGCGCGTTATCTGACCAAGGAGGGCTATCGCCGCATCGGCTTCCTCGGCGGCGACCCGAGCTGGGATCCGTGCGGTGGCGCGCTGCGCGGTGGTTTTTTGGACGAGTTGCGCCATCGGGGCGTCAGTGACCTGCTTGTCCAGGGCTGGCCGAGGCCAACCATGGAGATGGCCAGCGCCGCTAAGGCCACACGCATTCTGCTCCGCCGCGATCCTGACATTGACGCCATTATGTGCGTCTCGGACAAAGCGGCTTACGCCGCGCTCCAAGTCTGTGAGCAGCGAGGCTTGCAAGCGCCCTGCGATGTGGCGATCGCCAGCTTCGGCAATACCGAACTCGCCGCTCACAGCACTCCGGGCCTCACCAGCCTCGACATCGGCGCCTGCTCCATTGGCGCCCGCGCGGCCGATGTCGTGGTACGGTCGCTGAAGGACGGTCAATTCGCGGCCGCCCCCAGCTCGGAAGAGATCCAGACCAAGCTGAAGGAGCGCGGCAGCACCCACGGCACGCCAAAGCCCTGCGCGCACACCAAACAGCTCTTGCATGCATATATGATGCGCTAAACGTCTGGCCAAAGCCGCGCGGGAGACTCATAGTCACCTCAAATGGGGCAAGGCCCCTCTCTCGCCGTTTTGACCGGAGACCCGCCATGACCGCGCCGCAAGCCGCCTCGCCCGCCAATAACAATCTGCCACCCTATTGGTCGGAGCGCCTGGATCTGGCGGCGGCGTTCCGTTGGACCGCGCGGCTCGACATGCATGAGGGCGTGGCCAACCACTTCAGCCTGGCGGTGAACGACGACGGCTCAAAGTTTCTGATGAATCCTAATCAGATCCATTTCTCCCGCATCCGCGCCTCCGACCTGCTGTTGATCGACGCAAACGACCCCGACACCATGAACCGCCCTGACGCCCCGGACCCCACCGCCTGGGGCCTGCACGGCTCGATCCATCGGCTCTGCCCGCACGCCCGCTGTGTGCTGCACGCTCACCCGTCCTACTCGACCGTGCTCGCCAGCTTGGCGGACTCCACGCTGCCCCCGGTCGATCAAAACGCCGCGATTTTCTACAACCGGGTGGTGATTGACGAAGGCTATGGCGGCCTCGCCTTTGAGGAGGAAGGCACGCGCTGCGCCGCACTGCTGGCCGATCCGAAAAAAACCGTGATGGTGATGGGCAATCATGGGGTGATGACCCTTGGCGGCGGCGTCGCCGATGCGTTCAACCGGCTTTACTATTTCGAGCGCGCCGCCGCCACATATGTGCGCGCGCTGCAAACCGGGCAGCCGCTACGCGTGCTCTCGGACGAAATCGCCGCCAAAACAGCCGACGAAATTGAGACTTACCCCGACCAGGGCGAGCGGCACCTGGAGGAGTTAAGGGCGATTCTCGACGCCGAGGGCTCCGATTACGCCACCTAAGGCGCGCCCGCCCCAAGGCGAGCTTGGGGCGAAGCCCGGGGCCGCCCTATCACCACCTCTGGCCGCCGCTTTCCCTCCAGGCGCTCTTCCGCGTCCCCGACGCTTTGACCCAAGCGGTGGGGCGAGTATAGAGCAAGCAGTTCATGCAGCTTGGGCCGCGCCGCCATCAGGGCGGGCGCGCCTTCTGAGGGAGATGGCGGATGACGGTGAAAGTGGCGATCAACGGATTTGGCCGGATCGGGCGCAACGTGCTGCGGGCGGTCGTGGAGTCGGGCCGTGACGATATCGAGGTCGTCGCGATTAACGATCTTGGCCCGGTGGAGACCAACGCCCACCTGCTGCGCTACGACAGTGTGCATGGCCGCTTCCCAGCCCAGGTGACCGTCGAGGGCGACACCATCAATGTCGGCCGCGGTCCGATCCGGGTCACCGCTATCCGCGACCCCAAGGAGCTGCCCTGGGGCGACGTCGACGTGGCGATGGAGTGCACCGGCATCTTCGCCGACCGGGAAAAGGCCTCGACCCACCTCGCCAACGGCTCGAAACGGGTTTTAGTCTCGGCCCCGGCCTCCGGCGCTGACAAAACCATTGTCTTCGGCGTGAACCATGGCGCACTGACCGCAGAAGACACCGTCGTCTCGAACGCCTCCTGCACCACCAACTGCCTCGCGCCAGTGGCTTATGTGCTGAACAAGGCGATCGGGATCACCAACGGGTTTATGACCACGATCCACAGTTACACCGGCGATCAGCCGACGCTGGACACCATGCACAAGGATCTCTACCGCGCTCGCGCGGCGGGGGTGTCGATGATCCCAACCTCAACCGGCGCAGCGAAGGCCGTCGGCTTGGTGCTACCGGAGTTGAACGGCAAACTGGACGGCGTCGCGATCCGGGTGCCGACCCCGAACGTCTCGGTTGTGGACTTCAAGTTCAACGCCGCCCGCGCCACCAGCGTGGAGGAGGTCAACGCCGCCATTCGCACCGCCGCTGAGGGTGAGCTGAAGGGCATCCTCGGCTTCACCACTGAATCGCTGGTGTCGATCGACTTTAACCATGACCCGCACAGCTCAATGTTCCACATGGATCAGACCAAAGTGATGGACGGCAATTTCGTGCGCATCCTCACTTGGTACGACAATGAGTGGGGCTTCTCAAACCGCATGAGCGACACCGCCGTCGCGCTTGCGAAGCTGATTTAACCAGCATGGCCCCGGTGATTGGATTGCACCATGCACCCCAGCTAAATTGCTGTTTTTGAAAGAACTTTAACGATTGGCGTGACTCACGCCAATCGTCCATGGTTATAGGCCGTTCATGCGGCGCCGTTTGAGAAGGCGGCGGACCACCAGAATGGAGAGGCCCTATGCCCGACGGCGACGCCTACGCCGCCACCCTCACGCCGCTTTGGGGCGAGCGCGGGGTGAAAGCCGAGTTCCTCTGGGGTGAGGCCCGCCTGCGCCTCGCCGACGTACTCGCGCTCTGGCGCAACGATCCCAGCTTCTCCATCTTTTTCACCCAGCATCTAGCGAGCAGCCCGTTCAAATGTTTCAGGTGGGAGACCCCGGCGGCGACCACGGCGACGCTGCATCACCCTTATGAGCATGTCCTGTTCGATGCTCCCACCCTGGCTGACCGCCTCCCGGACCAAGCCTCCTTCTCCGCCCAGCTCTCCGCCCTCAGCGACGGCGAAACGGCGGCGGCGTTCGACAATCTCGGCGGCGACGCCGCCTTGATCGCCCCGGCGGCCCTGCCCAACCCCGCTAACTGCACCGACCTCGCCGCCTATTGCCGCGCCGCGCCGCCGGACTGCGCAGCGGGCCTGTGGCGCACGGTCGGAGACGCGATGATGGCGCGGCTTTCGGAAAAGCCGCTCTGGCTCAGCACCGCTGGCGGCGGCGTCGCATGGTTGCATGTGCGGATTGACCAACGTCCGAAATATTACCGCCACAAACCCTACAAGCTGATGGAATGACGCGGCGGCGGATTAAACAGCTCAGCCAGAAGCCGCCCTCCCCCGTGACGATGCGCTCTTTGGCGGCTTATTACCGCTATTGCTCGACAGCTCTGCGCCATCATGTAAGCGCGGCGTCTGCGCCAGAGCGCTCAGAAGCAGCCAATCCGGAAATGATTTACGATACGCTGCGCTCCCCTCCAGCTTAACGGCGCCGGCGGCGATCTCCCGGCGCAGGCACCGAAATCCGCGCCAGGCCTCGACAAACCGGCGGATATCGGCGGAGACCGACAGGTCAACCTCAAATCCGGGGTGCTTCAAGCACATGTCGACGTCGCCGCCCTCATGCACCAGCCAAAACCGCTTCAGCGAGGCGGGCGTGCCGGTAAACAGAAACTCGATCACTATCCGCCCCGGCGGCATCGCCGAAGTGTTGAGGCGGGTATGCATGCTCCAGGCGAGAAAGGCCGGATCGAGGTCCTCGGTCACCATATCTCTGCCCCAACGCTGCCCCCAACCGGCGAGATCCATCACGATCTGATCCAGTTCAACGCAGGCCTCGGTCGGCCAATATTCTTGCGCGCGCCCATCCGCCGTCGGCCGCCTCTCCAGCAACCCTGCATGTTCCAACCGCGCCAACCGCTGCGAGAGCAGCGTCGCCGAGATCTTCGGCACGCCGCGATGAATTTCGTTGAAACGACGGCAGCCGTCGAGCAGGCGGCTGACGACCAACAAGGTCCAGCGTTCACAAAGCAGCTCCGCCGCGAGCGCGAGCGGGCAATATTGTCCGTATCCACGTGTCATGGTTTCGCCCCTGTGAGATCAGCGCAGCGGGGTTAAGCCTGACGCTCGCTCTCCAGGGCGGCAACTCCGGAATCTGGAGTAGCTCCAGATTTCTGAGTTTCACGGCGCCCACCGCCAGATCACCCTGAGCGCATCCTTTTCTCCGATGGAGAGCCGATGATGCAAGACTCTGCGGATTTCACCCAACTCACCGCCGCCCTGCGCGGCGACGTCATCCCGCCAAATCAACCAGGATACGACGCCGCCCGCTCGGTATGGAACGCGATGATCGACCGGCGGCCGGACTTGATCGTCCGTTGCCGAGGCGCGGCTGACGTACAAGCCGTCATGCGGTTCGCGGCTCAGCGCGGCATGCCCGTCGCTGTCAAAGGCGGCGGCCATAACATCGCCGGAACGGCGGTCGCCGACGGCGGTTTGTTAATTGATCTGTCATTGATGCGAGGCGTCCATATCGAGCCCAAACAGCGCCTCGCCATGGTCGAAGGCGGCGCACTTCTCAGCGATCTCGACCGTGAATCCCAAGCCTATGGGTTGGCGACACCCGCTGGCGTCGTCTCCAGCACCGGGGTCGGCGGCTTGGCCCTTGGCGGCGGGTTTGGCTGGTTGTCGCGCAAACATGGGCTGACGGCGGATAATCTGATCGCCGCCGATCTGGTCACACCGGCGGGCGAGCAGGTCACCGTCGACGCCGAGAGCGATCCGGAATTGCTCTGGGGACTGCGGGGCGGCGGCGGCAATTTCGGCGTGGTCACACGTTTCACGTTCCGCCTCCATCAGGTTGGCCCGCAGGTGATGTTTGGGCCGACCATCTGGCGGCTGGAGGACGCTCCGGCAGTTTTGCGCCACTATGGTGAGATAGCGCCCCATCTACCGCGCGAGGCTTGCGTCTGGGCGGATCTGGCCACAGCGCCGCCGCTGCCCTTCCTCGATGAGCGGCATCACGGTGAAAAGGTCTTGATCCTGATGCAATTCCACGCGGGCGAAGCAGCTGAAGCCGAAACAGCGCTCGCGCCGCTTCGCAACTTCGGCGCTCCGATTGGCGACGCGGTCGGACCAACCGATTATGTGGAGGCGCAAAGCCGCTTGGACGATGTCTATGAAAAGGGCGCGCGGAATTATTGGCGGGCGTTTAACCTCCACGCCTTGTCAGATCCGCTTCCCTCGCGGCTCGCCACTGCCGCCGCGGCGATGCCGACGCCGCAATCCGACATTCTGATTTGTTTGCTTGGCGGCGCCGTCGCCGAGGCCAATCCCGCCGCCGCCTACCCCCACCGCGACGCCATGTTCTCAATCACACCCGGCGCGCGCTGGATGAGCGCCGACGACGATCAAATGTGCCTCGATTGGATCAAGACAGCGTTTGAACCGATCGCCTCCATGGCCAAACCCGGCGCCTATGTGAACTTTATCGCCGAGAGCGCAGGGAGAGAGCGTGACGCCTATGGCGCAAGCTACGCACGGCTCGCGGCGCTGAAGGCGCGCCTCGATCCGCACAACCGGCTGCGCTCCAACCAGAACATCCGGCCCACCGCAAGCTGAGGGCGCGATTTCACGACCCAGCAGCGAATTTACAGCAGGGGCCGCCCCGAAAACACCATCCTTTTCCGGTGCTTCCAGGCCGGAAAAGGATATGGACCCCAGCCGTTCCGATGCTCATTCTGCCGCGAGGAATCACGGGGGCGCGGCAATGGCGCACAACATCACGGCGAACTGCTCGACGCCTGATAGATTAGGGGCGCAAGCGCCCAGCTTTCGCTCAGCATATGGCGCAGATCGGCCGTCCTGCGAAGCCGCTTGCCCCCCTCCAGGCAGGGGCGCTTGAACGCGATGGCCGGGCAAAGCGATTTCCCGATCCTTAATCTCGACGATCTGCTGATCGGCCGCCGGCCGGACGGTTTCTGCGTCGGCTGCAACTTCAACCGTTTTCTCGTGTTCACCGGCGTCACCGAGATCGCCGGGGACCAGTTAGAGAAAGAACGCCAAATCATGCGCGTCGCCATGGGCGACGACCGCGCCTGGATCGACGAGGAAACCTTCGACGCCCTGGTCCACACCATGCGCTGCCAACGCTGCGGCCATGAGGAAACGGTGTTTCTCCCCCCAATCGACCCGCCGATCATTGGCGAATGCGAAGCGGTGATGGGTCTCGGGGAGGCGCTTCAAGACGACGTGGCTGGCGACGACCTCTGACCGCCGCCCCGAGAGCTCCGGACTTCCGCACCGGCGGTCTCTAAACTTATCCACCTGCGACCCCTCACTCACTGCCTAAAACACCACATATCCCGCCCACCCATACGATTGCGGCAGTCCGATGTTGAACTTGGGCCCGCAAGCAGGCGACAGGTAGTCGGGGAAAGGTTTTATCCCCTGAAAATTTGCGGAGATTATCCATGCGCATGTCGCGGCGGGCGACAGTCGCCTGCGTTTGTATCAACGCCGCCCTAACAGGCTGCGGCGCCCTCCCCGTGCCTGACGACTCTGACGTCACTCTGAGCTTAGGTCCCCCGATCTACGATCGGCCTGTGATGAAAGTCGTCGGCGGGCCTCAAGCGTTGAGTTCGGATGCGCATGTCGTTGAAATCTCGCTTGAGCTCAGCGCCGTGGGAGACGCAGATCTGCCCGCCTTCGCCAGTTGCGAGGTCGGTAAAATCGCCGAGCAGAATGATTTCGCCTTCTCCCGAGTCCCCCCCACCCTGGAAATACGCCCTCCAAACGCGGCATCCAGCGCGTCCGAGGCGCAGCTCAGGGCAATTCTTTATCGCTCGCTGCACGGCGTCTCAAAACGCGAACAGGTGGTGGCGACGGAGCTGCGCTTGGTGAAATGCGACGAGATTTAACCACCCATGGCGATATGAGAGCATTAAATTCATGAGAAAGGCTTCGATCGCGGGCCGAACCGGCGTATGGCGTCTGCGAGAATGTGATCAGTTGCGGAGCCCGCCATGCCGTTCAAAACCCTCGACGACCTCGATCTCGCCGACAAACGCGCCCTAGTCCGGGTCGACATCAATGTACCTATGCAGGATGGGCGCATCACCGACGACACCCGCATGCGCGCCATCGTCCCTACGATCCGCGAGATCCTCGACAAGGGCGGCAAACCGATTCTGCTGGCGCATTTCGGTCGCCCAAAGGGGCAAATGGTCCCCGAGCTGTCGCTCAAGCCGCTCGCCGAGCCCCTGGCCGCCCTCTTGGGCAGCCCGGTGACCTATTCCGAGCGGCCACGCGATCCGGCCCCGGGCGAGACCGTGCTCGTCGAAAACACCCGCTTCGCCGCAGGCGAGGAGAAGAACGACCCCGGCATGGCGCAATTTCTCGCCAGCTGCGCCGACGTCTATGTGAATGACGCCTTCTCCGCCGCTCACCGCGCCCACGCCTCCACCGAGGGCGTCGCGCGCCTGCTCCCGGCCGCCGCCGGACGGCTGATGCAAACCGAGTTGGAGGCGCTGGAGAAGGCGCTGGCGGCCCCGGAGCGCCCGGTGATCGCGGTGGTGGGCGGCGCAAAGATCTCAACCAAACTCGACCTGCTCGGCAATCTGGTCGCCAAGGTCGATCAATTGGTGATCGGCGGCGGCATGGCCAACACCTTCCTCGCGGCAACGGGCCTGCCGGTCGGCAAATCCCTCTGCGAACATGATCTGGCCGACACCGCCCGCGCGATCATGGCAAAGGCCGAAGCGGCTGGCTGCGAAATCGTGCTGCCCATCGACATTGTTGTAGCCACCGAATTCAAACCCCACGCCGAGCATCGAGTTGCGAACGCCGACGCCTGCCCCCCCGATATGATGATTCTGGACGCTGGCCC
>JAHQVS010000070.1 GCA_019634215.1 Paracoccaceae bacterium
CCTCCGATTTGTATTCTGAGGTCAGATTAGGGCGAAGAGGCGTTTAGATCTGGTGGGTGTGAGCTATGCGTTTCGATAGACGAAACAGACATGGGCGCGGTGAAGAGCAATCTGTTCTGGTGCCATTGCTACTTGTTATTGGGGTCGTGCTAGCGGCCTCATTCATGGTCACTGAGGCGTTCGATAATGCAGAGGTGCCTGCTCAGAGTGTTTGGACAAGTCCTAAACTTGTTCCTGGTTCTGATGCTGTGAAGAATAGCGAAGCGCCGGCGGGTCCCCTGGTTACTTTAGGTGGCACGTTCACAACTAGTAGTGGGAAGACCATTGATACACCATATATTGACACCCTAGATTGCGATGCGCTATCCAGTTTGCTGGTTGCCATTGATCTCACGGGTTATCGGATAGGCCGGTCAGAACCCGCCAATCCAGCTGACAAACCCTTACGGAAGTATGAGCATCGAGTGTCGAGCGCCCGGTATACTCGCTGCAATGTTAAACCGGCGAATGTCGATGGCCCCTTAGGAAAGCACGGTCTAGAGCAGTAGAGATACTGCTGTTTTTGGGCGGGATTTCGCCACATTCCCTTGCCATCAGTTCCGCTGTGGCGTTTCGGTGAGAAGCTCGATAAAGCCCTTGATCTTCACGGCGTCGCCACCGATGTGGGCGATGTCAGCGGCAGGTATCAAAGCAGCGCGGAGTTGTTGTGTCGGCCTTAAACACGAAGATCGTGGCGGGCGTCGCCGTGACGGCTTTGGCGCTAGACCAGCTCAGTAAATGGTGGGTGCTGGACGTCCTTGATTTGAGAAATCAGGAGTTGATCCGGGTTGGATCGCTGTTGGATTTCGCCTTGGCTCGCAACACGGGCGTAAATTTTGGTATTTTCGCCGGTGATTCACCCTATCAGCAATATGTGCTAGCCACTCTGGCCGCTCTTGTGAGCCTTGGCGTGTTCATCTGGGCGTCGCGCTCGGGGCAACGCTGGCTCGCTGTGGCGGGCGGGCTGGTAATTGGCGGCGCTCTGGGCAACGCCATCGACCGCGTCAGAGAAGGCGCGGTGATCGACTTTCTAAACTTCGACTGTTGCGGTATAGGCAATCCCTACGCTTTCAACATCGCCGACGCCGCCATCTTCGCTGGCGCGGTCGCAATGGCGTTGCTGCTCTGGCGCGATGACCCGGCGCCGTCGCCGCAGAAGGACGCTACCGATAGCGTGAATTAGGCGCTGTTGGCGAAGAGGCTCCGAGGGCAGGCGTAGGTTGGGTTCAGACCGTGGACGTGGTTGAATTCGAACGTAGTTGCCGCAACCGCAGGGAGATGCGAGTTGAGTACCACCGCCAAGATCTTTCCTTTTTCGTTCCTTTCCACACGCTCGGCGCGCGGCGCCATGCTTCGGGGCGGCGTGGGCCTTTGCCTGATTGTGGCGACGGCAGCCTGTGGAAACCCCAATATCCGCAAGGAGTTGGGGTTGGTTGGCCAGGGCCCTGACGAGTTTACCGTCGTGAAACGAAAGCCGTTGGCCCTACCCGAGGGGGGCGCGATTGGCGCGCCATTACCGACACCGCAGCCCGGCGCCCCGAATCTGGTCGATCCACGGCCTGTGGAAGAGGCCCAGGCGGTGCTGACCGGCAGGGTGATGGGTGAGACATCCGCCCCGAGCAATGCGGAATCGGCGTTTATCGCCGCAGCCGGCGCCAGCTCGGCGGACGACAGCATCCGTTCGGTGACACAGGATGAAAGCAAACGCGAGTTGCGCGTGCTGGATAGTCTGCTGGGCCGAGAGGATGAGCGGATAGAGACGCTGGACCCCGCCGATGAGGCGCGCCGCCTCGCCCGTGAGGCGAAGGCGACTAAAAATCCGGACCTTGAGATCCCCCTGCCTCCCAAGAATTAATCATAGTCTCCTAGGGGGCGTGATCTCGCCTGCCTCTCAAATGGTCGCGTGACGCCCCTCCGGTGCGGTCAAATTCACGCGGGTGCTCTTGGCGTGACGTTTCAAAACGCCAAGTGTAATCCCACGTGGTGAGGGTCCATGCCAGCGCTCCCTGGATCTTCACCGACCGAACTGTCAACGCGAGACGGGGCGATCGTCCGAGGAGATCCATGACTAAACGACCATCGGCAGAGCTTCCTCAGGCTCAGGCGGCGCTCGACGCACGGCCTGTCGCTCCTGAAATCAACCTAGGCGCGCGTTCCGCCGCCGCCCTGCGAGGCGTTGGCTTGGCGGGTTTGGGGCTAGCGGCAGGGCTGTCTGTCAGCGCCGCTCCGGCTCAAGCTGCGGAAACCGGTCCGCAAATCTCAACATTCAAGTTGGAGAACGGCTTACAGGGCGTGGTGATCGAGGATCATCGCGCACCAGTGGTCACACACATGGTGTGGTACCGGGTCGGAGCCGCTGATGAGCCGCCGGGCCGCTCCGGGATCGCGCATTTCCTGGAACATCTGATGTTCAAGGGCACAGATGAAATCCCGCCTGGTGAATTCTCAAAGATCATCGCCGCTAACGGCGGCCAGGACAACGCCTTCACCTCCAATGATTACACCGCCTATTTCCAGCGGATCGCCAAGGATCGACTGGATTTGGTGATGAAGATGGAGGCGGATCGCATGCGCGATCTGGTTTTGGACGAAGAAAGCGTCGTCACTGAGCGAGCCGTCGTGATCGAGGAGCGTAATTCGCGCACCGACAATGACCCTCAGTCGCAATTCTACGAGCAGTTCAACGCAACCCTGTACAAGAATCACCCCTATGGCCTGCCCGTGATCGGTTGGCGGCGGGAGATTGAAAAGCTGTCGTTGGATGACGCTATCGACTTCTACAAGCGGTTTTACGGGCCGGACAACGCCATTCTAGTGGTCGCGGGCGATGTCGATCCCGAAGAGGTCGAGGCCCTGGCGACAGCGCATTACGGTGCAGTGGAGGCAGCGGACATCCAGGCTCATGAACGTCCGCAAGAGCCGCCGCATCTGGCGGCGCGGCGGGTGGTGATGGTGGATGAGAAGGTGCGCCAGCCCTTCCTGACACGTGGTTATCTGACGCCGTCCTATGTCACCGCTGAGTCTGGTGACGCTCATGCATTGGCGGTGGCGTCGGAAATCCTCGGCGGCGGCACGACTGCCAGGTTATCCAAGGAATTGGTGCTGGGCCAAAAGATCGCCCTTAACGCTGGCGCTTATTATCGCGGTGTCTCTCGCGACGACACCACCTTCGCCTTCTATGTGGTGCCAGCTGATGGAGTGTCGCTGGAGGATGCCGAAGCTGCAGCCGACGCCGCGCTCGCCTCTCTCGTCAATGACGGGCCAAGCGAGGCTGAGCTAGAGCGGGCCAAGATGGTGTTGATCTCAAGCTCGATTTTCCAACAAGACAGCCAATCCAGCATGGCTCGGATGTACGGTTCCGCGCTGACGGTGGGCCTCGATATCGAAGATGTGCGTGTTTGGCCGGATAAAATCCGGGCGGTCAGCGCGGAGGATGTGAAGCGCGTGCTTGGCGAGCTGTTGAAGATCGAGGCCTCGGTGACCGGGTACCTCTCTGCGCCGGAGCGCGGCGCGAGTAAGACCGATGCGGGACAAAGCGGGGCGGTGAAACAATGAACCGTGTGAAATTATCCGCCATGATGGTGCGCGGGCTTGTCGCTGGCGTGGTTGCGTGTGTGGTCGCGATGACGGAAAAACCGGCAATGGCCACTGAAATTCAACATGTTGTGAGTCCGAACGGGATTGAGGCTTGGCTGGTCGAGGAGCGGGCGATTCCGATCATCTCGATCCAGATCGGCTTCCGGGGCGGGGCGTCGCGTGAAAGCGCGGAACAAAGCGGCCTCGCCACCTTGTTCGCGGGTATGCTTGAGGAAGGCGCCGGCCCGTATGACGCCGCCGGTTTTGCCGAGAAGGTTGAGGAGGTCGCCGCCCGATTTTCCTTCAGCGCCGACCGTGACGCCGTTCGGGTTGGGGCGTCTATGTTGGCGGAACGCCGCGACGAGAGTCTGGCGCTGCTGCGTCTGGCCTTGACCGAACCGCGCTTCGACGCCGAGCCGCTGACTCGGGTGAAGGCGCAGATGGTCTCTGGCATCCGCCAGGCTGAGACCGATCCAGACCGCATTTCCGCGAAGGCGTGGTTCGCCGCCGCTTATCCGGATGACGCCTATGGCCGCTCCACGCGGGGCGCTTTGGAGAGCGTTGAAGGTTTGACCGCTGAGGATCTGCAAAGTGCGCAGAGCATTTTGCTGAATCGGTCGACCATGAAAATCGGTGTCGTCGGCGCGATCTCTGCTGAGGAGCTGGGGCCGATCTTGGACGAGTTGCTTGGTGGCTTGGCGAATGAGCCGTTGCCAGCGCTGCCGTCGCCAGAGTTCGCTGCTGATCCTGGCGTTGAGGTGGTGGCGTTTGATGCGCCGCAATCGGTGGTGATCTTCGGTCATGAAGGGCTGGCGCGGGATGATGAGGATTTCATTCCGGCGTATGTCATGAACTACGTTCTTGGCGGCGGCGGCTTCGCCTCTCGGCTGACGCAGGAGGTGCGAGAGAAACGCGGGCTGGCCTATGGCGTCTATTCGTATCTATCGCCACTGGATCGTGCCGCGCTGTATCTCGGCGGCGTCGCCACTGCAAATGAGCGGGTTGCTGAGTCGATCGATGTAATCAAGGCGGAATGGACCCGATTGGCTGAGAATGGTTTGAGCGAGGAAGAGCTCGACAAGGCCAAGCGTTACCTCACGGGTGCTTTTCCACTGCGGTTCGACAGCAACGGCAAGATCGCCAGCTTTCTGGTCAACGCTCAGCTCGACGATTTGGGCATCGATTATATCGACAAACGGAATGGTCTGGTCGAGGCGGTGACGGTGGCTGACATCAAACGAGTGGCCAAGCGGGCTTTGCGGGCAGATGAGCTGTTCTTTGTTGTGGTCGGAAAGCCTGAAGGCCTGCCGTCGAATTAACCTGACCTAGCGAACGCGCCTGTCTCATGCCCCGACAAAGGGCGCAACCTCTCGCCCTCACATCCGCCGTTTGTCCGAGGCGGCGGTCAATCGCATAGCCGCTGGCGAAGTGATCGAGCGCCCTGCAGCGGCGGTGAAGGAGCTGGTGGAGAACGCCCTCGACGCGGGCGCCTCGCAGATTGACATTGTTATTGAAGACGGCGGCCAAGCGCTGATCCGAGTCGCTGATGACGGCTGCGGATTGACGCCCGATGAATTGCCATTGGCGTTGGAGCGGCACGCCACGTCCAAGACGGATGGCGTCGATCTACTCGATATCCGTTCTTTCGGTTTTCGCGGTGAAGCATTGCCCTCGATCGCCTCGGTCAGCCGATTTTCGATCGCCTCACGAATCGAGGGGGCGGAGCAGGCGTGGCGGCTGAGCGTGGAGGCGGGCCGGATGGGTGCGCCTGCCCCAACCGCCTTGGCGCGGGGAACGGTCGTAGAGGCGCGGGATCTGTTTTTCGCCACTCCAGCCCGGCTGAAATTCCTGAAATCGGTCCGTTCCGAGGCTGGCGCGGTTGCTGAGATGGTGAAGCGGTTGGCGATGGCGGCGCCTGCTGTGGGGTTCTCATTGACAGAAGGCGATCGGGCGGTGTTTCGCGCGCCCAAAGGGGAGACCCGTCTGGCTCGGCTGGCGCGGGTGCTGGGGCGCGGGTTTGAAGCCGATTCAATCGAAATCAACGCCGAGCGAGAGGGGATTGCGCTGGGCGGCTTCACCAGCGTGCCGACCCACAATCGCCGGACCTCCACGGCGCAATATCTGTTTGTGAATGACCGTCCGGTGCGGGACAAACTGCTGCTTGGCGCTGTGCGCGGAGCTTACGCCGATCTGATTCCGCGCGACCGCCACCCCGCCCTGGCGCTGTATCTGACGTTGGAGCCGGAGCGGGTGGACGTGAATGTGCATCCCGCAAAGACCGAGGTGCGGTTTCGAGAGGATGGGACAGTGCGGGGGCTGATCGTCGGGGCGTTGAAGCAAGCGCTGGCGGAGGCTGGGTGGCGTTCTGCGGCGACCAATACGGCTGGCGCTCTGGGTATGTTCGTCGGTGGCGGCGGGGGGCGCACAGCTACGCCAACATCCGGTTTCGCCCGCCCGGCTCATGCCCCCTCTCCGGGAGCGGTGAATATGCGGGCGATGGAGGCGGCTGCGGCGTTTCAGGCTCCGCAGAGCCCCTCCCCCTCCTATGGCACGGTCAGCCCTGAGCTGGTTGAGGCTGGATGGTCTGCGCGGGTCGAGGAGGCTGCAGCACCTGCTGAGGAGAGCGAGGGCGCAGCTCCCTTGCCCCTGGGCGTGGCTCGGGCGCAGTTACATGACACCTATATCGTCGCACAGACTCAGGATGGAGTGGTGCTGGTCGATCAGCACGCAGCTCATGAGCGCTTGGTTTACGAGCGCTTTAAGGCCGCGCTGCATGAGAACGGCGCACCGTCGCAAACGCTGTTGATGCCGGAAATTGTCGAGTTAGGCCCAGTGGCGGAGGTGGTTTCCGCTTTGGCCGAGGATCTGTCGCGATTGGGGCTGTTGGTGGAGCCGTTCGGCGCTGGCGCGATCTGTGTGCGCGGGACCCCGGCGGCGTTGGGGACAGTGGACGCCCAATCCCTGGTTCGTGACCTCGCCGATGATCTCGACGGCCTGGGCCGGGCGGCTGACCTGCAGGCGCGGTTGGAGGCGGTGTGCTCCTCAATGGCCTGCCATGGTTCGATCCGCGCCGGGCGCAGGCTGAAGCCAGAGGAGATGAACGCCTTGTTGCGTGAGATGGAGGCAACGCCGCATTCCGGCCAATGCAACCATGGTCGTCCGACCTATGTCACCCTTAAGCTCAGCGATATTGAACGGTTGTTCGGGCGCGCATGACATTTCAAACCGGTTTCGACCCGTTCTGGGTGTGGTCTCAATGGGCCACGATGGTCGGCGGCGACGCGGTTCTGGCGGTTCTGCTCTGCGGCGCGCTGTTTCTGGTGCTGCGGGCGCAATTCGCAGCGCGGGAGCGGCGCTGGCGCGAAGACGAGGCCGCAGCGACGGCCGAGCGGCGGATGACGGCGCTGGACACTCGATTGATGACCCTCGCCGAGGAGCAGCAGAAGCTTACCGGTGCGATGGGGCAAGGATTGTCACAGGGCCTTGGTCATATCAAAGAGGCCGCGACCAGCGCTCAGGCGGACACGCTGCAGTTGGTCGAGACTCGGATGGAGACGGTGTCGAAGCGCCTCACCGATCATGTCGCCGACCACTCCGCCCGCGCCAACGCCGCCCTGGCCGACACGACCCAGGCCCTGGCTCGCGCCATGGAGGCGCGTCTGGCCGAGACCCAGGCTGTCTTGGGGGAAAGCATGCAGGGATCGGCGGAAAAGACCGCGCTCTCCCTCGGCGCGCTTACGGAACGGCTGGAGGCGATTGATCGGGCGCAGAGTAATATCGAGAAACTCTCAGGTGATGTGCTTGGCTTGCAGGACATCCTCTCCAACAAACAAGCGCGTGGCCGGTTCGGCGAGATCCAGCTGAACGATCTGATCATCGACGCCCTGCCGCCCTCAGCCTACAGTTTTCAGGTGACGCTCTCTAACGGACGTCGTGTCGACGCGTTGCTCAAGCTGCCCGATCCGCCCGGCCCGGTCGCGGTCGACGCCAAATTCCCCTTGGAGCCCTACGAGGCGCTGCGCCAAGCCACCAATCCTGCGGAGGTCCAAGCTGCGGAGCGCGCGTTCCGAGCGGCGCTGCGCGCACATGTGGCGGCGATTGCTGAGCGCTACGTCATTCCCGGCGAGACTTCCGACGGGGCGCTTATGTTCCTGCCATCTGAGGCGGTCTACGCCGAGCTGCACGCCCGCTTCGCTGAGGTGGTGCGGGAAAGCTTTTCCAAGCGCGTGTGGATCGTCTCCCCCACCACCCTGATGGCGACTCTATTGACCATGCGCGCAGTGCTGCGCGACGCCTCGATCCGCGAGCGGTCAGATGATCTGCGCCGGGAGATTGGCCACTTGGCGAAGGATGTCGAGCGGTTGGCGGAACGGGCGGAGAAGCTGCAAACCAGCTTTGGACAGTCGGAAAAAGCTTTACGGGAAATTGGGATCTCCGCGCAAAAATCGTTAAAACGCGCCCGCCGGCTAAGCGGCGTTGATCCTGAGGAGGACGAGCCGGAGACATTAGAGGCCTCTGTGGCTTCGCCATTTGGTTCCGAGGGTCTGATTGACGCTAACGGGGCGCCGCTGGAGCGGTAGCATCAGGTTGCCCGGAAATAAAAAGGCCCCTGCGATGAATGAGCGTCTGCTCCCCCCTTCGGTTGATCATCCTGAACGCAGGGCGCTGACCGATGAGCTGCATGCAAGGCCATTCGCGCCGCTAACGGCCCCGGCTCAGATTGCCTATATCGCCATCGCCACTGACGGGGCCTCACGCGCTGAGAGCGACACACATCTGATTGAGCTGTTGGCTCAGCTCGGAATCGACGAGAGGCCGGAGGCCGGGCGCAATCACGGCGCATGGGCGCGGGATGATTTCCATCTGCGTTGGGAGCGCCATACCGAGTTTATCTCCTACAACCTCACAGTCTCGGGCGCGCCTGAGAGCCCTTTCGATGCGGCCGCTGTGGCCCGATTCCCGGTCGCTTGGTTGGAGGCAGCCCCTGGCGGAGTGATCACGGCAGTACTGATGCAGATCGAAATCGCCAGCGATTTGGCTTCGGCGGAGGCCGTTCTGAGCGACCGCTTCATGCCACATTTAAATGCGGAGAGCGTAGCCGCCTCCTGGCTCGCGGAAAAACAAGCACTCGCCGTCTCTGATTTTCACATCGACGCTAACGGCTTCACCCGTTTTGCCCTCATCGGCGTTGAAGGCGTTGGCCCGCGCCGTTTGGGGCGTTTAATGCAGCGTTTGGTGGAGCTGGAGACCTATCGAACACTAGCGATGCGCGCACTCCCGGCGGCGCGGCGCATCAGCCCGGAATTGAGGGAAGTGGGACGGGAGATCGCCAGCTTGGTCGATGGGATTGGCCGCAGCGACAGCGATGGCAGGATGGACCCGAAAGCCGAACGGGCGATGTTGCAGTCCGTCACCGAAGTCTCAGCCAAACTTGAAAGACTGTCAGCCGACAGCGCCTATCGTTTTAGCGCCAGCCGTGCCTATCGCGCGATTGTCGATGAACGGTTGGAGGTGATTCGCCAACAGCGGGTCATGGGGCGGCAGACCTTCAGCGAATTTATGATCAGGCGGTTTTATCCGGCGATGCGCACCTGCATCTCCGCAGAGGACCGCCTTGCCTCGCTGGCGGTCCGGGCCGAGCGCGCCGCCAACCTGCTACGCACCCGAGTGGACGTCACCTTGGAGGCGCAGAATCAAGCCTTGCTTGCCTCAATGAACCGCCGCGCCGAACTGCAACTGCGATTGCAACAGACGGTGGAGGGGCTGTCGGTGGTGGCGATCAGCTATTATGCGGTCAGCTTGGCTGGTTACATCCTGGGCCCGCTGGGCAAATGGCTTGATCTGACGCCGAAGCTGATCAGCGCAGCAGTGGCGGTCCCGATCATTCTCATCGTTTGGTTGATGGTGCGGCGGCTGAGGCGGAAGGCGGAGAAATAACGCCGCGCCCCACTGCCGCCGGTTCAATTAAAATGCGCCGAGAATGATTGCGCCAAGCAGGATCAGCCCCGCTTCCCAGTTTGACTTGAACAAGTGCAGGCAGAGCGCGTCATCATCAATGTCGAGACGCAGGATCTGGCCTCCGAGATGTGCTGCATAAGCCGCCAAACCGGCCCAGAACAACCACCCTAATCCTGCCATGGCCCCAGCGGTCCCGGCGGCGATAACCGCTATGCCGTAAAACAGTGTCAGGGCCAGTTTCGTGCGCGCGCCAAACAGACGGGCTGTGGATTTGACGCCGACGAGGGCGTCGTCCTCGCGGTCCTGATGGGCGTAGATGGTGTCATAGCCGATGGTCCAGGCGATGCCGCCGACATAAAGCGCTACCGCTGGCCATCCCAGATCTCCGAGGACCGCTGTCCAGCCGAGCAGCGCGCCCCAGCTAAAGGCGATCCCGAGGAACAGCTGCGGCCACCATGTGATGCGCTTCATAAAGGTGTAAATCGCGCATGGCAGCGCAGAGGCGAGACCAACGCCGATGGCGATGGGGGGAAAGCTCGCCAGAATCAGCAGCCCTATCAGGCATAAACCCACCATCAGCACCGCCGCTGACCCCACCGTCACTTGGCCCGAAGGCAGGGGGCGGGATCTTGTGCGTTCGACTTGACCGTCAATATCGCGATCGATGATGTCATTGAGGATGCAGCCCGCGCCCCGCATGATGATTGACCCGGCGAGGAACGCCGCTGCCAACCAGAAGATCCAGAGCCAGCCAATCTCTTCAGAAATGCGGGCGGGGCCGTAATAAGCCACTGCCAGCGCGATAGATTGCCAACCAGGCGTTAGCAGCAAGCGCCATCCAATCGGGCGATCTGCACGCATCATCCGCAGATAAGGACGCCAAGCTGGCGGCGCCTTCGCGTCCACCCAATTGCTCGGCGGCGCGTCCGCCACCTGTTGGTCCGTCATCATCGCGCCCATCGGCTTCATGGTCTCCCGCATCATTTCGTCAGCTTCAGTGTTTGGCGCGATATAGAGGCTTCCTATGGGTTGGTCTCGCGGGAAGCGCTTAAATGCCCGTGATTAACGTTGATTTGTGGCAGGGGCGGCTGGGTGCACTTCGTCTAGCATGTTATGTTAACGGCGGTTGCTCACGAAACGGCAGGCGTCAGCGCCTTTGCGGAGCGCTTTACCCAATCAGTACTGGCGGCGTAGCGTGCAGGCATGACGACACGAGACAACGTGGCCAAAATCCGGCTTTATCTCGAAGCCTCCTTGAGTGAGGGCGGAGAGGCGGCATTGGAGCGCGATCCGGCCAATTATCTGTTTAACGTGATGCGGTTAGATGTTGGCGATCGGCTGTTGGCGTTCAATGGACGCGATGGCGAATGGCTCGCCGAGGTCGCAGCGGCGGGCAAGCGTGTTGGGACGCTCCGCCTGCTTGAGCGGATACGCCCGCCAGACCTGCCGTTGGACCTGTGGCTGTTGTTCGCGCCCCTAAAAAAGGCCCGCACAGATTTTATCGCTGAGAAAGCCTGTGAATTGGGGTGTCGTCGGGTGCGCCCGGTGTTCACGCGCTTCACCAACAGCGAGCGCGTGAATGTTGAGAGACTGCGTGCGCATGCGGTTGAGGCGGCGGAGCAATGTGGGTTTGTTTTTGTTCCCGAGGTGGACCCGCCTATGAATCTGGACGCGGTCCTGGATGGATGGAAACCGGCCCGCCGGTTGTATTTCTGCGATGAAACGCGCGAGGCGCGGCTTTTGACTGAGGTCGCCTCGCCTGGGTCAGCGGCAATTCTGATTGGCCCGGAGGGGGGCTTCTCTCCGGAGGAAGCCGCACGGCTGCGGTCGCTCGATTTTGTCACCCCTGTCGCGCTCGGGCCAAGGGTGCTGCGCGCCGACACGGCGGCGGTGGCGGCGTTGACTTTATGGCAAGCCACGGTGGGCGATTGGCGCGATCACGTCCCGGAGTGAGGCTGCTCTCCTCGCCACCGACATTGAGAGCGCTCATTTCAGGCGGGGAAACAATAATCTGGCTCAGATAGGAGCTCGCTGGCGCATCGCGGATGTTTGAACCTCGCACACAAGCGCTTGCGTCTGGCTTGGGCGCCGTCTACCGAATAACGTCACAACAAAATCTAGAACACCGACAAGGGAATCGGAGGCCGGCCATGTCCATCCCACAACAGGGCGGCGGCCCGATTGAACGTCGCGAGCAACTTTCAGAATATCTCGCGTCTGGGTGTAAGCCCCGCGAGCAATGGCGTATTGGCACCGAGCATGAGAAGTTCGGTTATGTGGTGTCGACCCTAGCCCCTCTGCCCTATGAGGGTGAGTGCTCGGTTAAGGCGGTGCTGGAGGGGCTGCGTGATCAGTTCGGCTGGCGGCCTATGCTAGAGGGCGACCGGCTGCTCGGCCTGTCTAAGAACGGCGCCACCGTGTCGCTGGAGCCGGGAGGACAGTTGGAGCTGTCTGGCGCGCCGGTGGAGACCATTCACGACACCTGCGAAGAGACCAATCAACATCTCGCTGAGGTGAGGGCGGTCGCCGACGATATCGGCGCCGGCTATCTTGGCCTTGGTGTCGCGCCGGATTGGACCCGTGAGCAGGCCGAGCAGATGCCGAAGGGCCGGTATGGCATTATGCGGCGCTACATGGCCAAGGTCGGCACCCACGGCTTCGACATGATGCATCGCTCCTGCACCATACAGGTCAATCTCGATTTCGCTTCTGAAGCGGATATGGTGTTGAAAATGCGGGTAGCGCTGGCGCTGCAGCCGGTCGCCACCGCGCTATTCGCCAACTCGCCGTTTGTCGACGGCAAGCCCTCTGGCTACCTGTCCTATCGGGGACGGATCTGGCGCGATGTCGACGCCGACCGCACCGGTATGTTGCCCTTCGTGTTCGAGGATGGTTTTGGTTTTGAACGTTGGGTGGATTACGCCCTCGACGTGCCGATGTATTTTATCTATCGGAATGGCGAATATATTGATGTTTCAGGACAATCTTTTCGCGATTTCCTGGATGGCAAATTGCCGGGCCTGCCGGGCGAGACCCCGACGCTGTCGGATTGGGCGGATCATCTGACCACCATCTTTCCAGAAGCCCGGATCAAGAAATTTATCGAGATGCGTGGCGCTGATGGTGGACCTTGGCGGCGCATCTGCGCGTTGCCTGCGCTGTGGGTTGGGTTGATGTACGATCAAACCGCGCTCGATGCTGCGTGGGATCTCGCCAAAGACTGGAGCACCGAGCAACGAGAGACGCTGCGCCGTGACGCCGCCGAGAAGGGGCTGCGTGCGGAGATCGGCGGTCGCAACCTTCGAGACATCGCCCGCCAAGTGATTGAAATCGCGGAAGCCGGCCTGAAATCCCGCGCGCGCGCCTGGGCCTTCGATGCGGACGAGGCGCATTTTCTGAACGACCTCCGCCGCGTGGTCGATAGTGGTGAAACCCTGGCGGATGAGTTGCTGCGCAAATTCCATGGAGATTGGGGCGGGGACCTCAGCCGGGTTTATCGCGAGTACAGCTATTAACGCTTTTTGGTTTTAGGCTCACTCTTCTACTCTGGCCGCCACTGAACTGGCGAGAGTATTTCAGGGAGATTTTTACCGCTCCAAAGCGTCACCGGACGTTCGGCTCAGAGTTTCCCACCCCTGTGATTTGTGAGCCTATCTTCACGTACGCCCGACACCCAGCGCGCGAAGGCCATGTTCCATGCGCCTAACAGTGCGAGCACGATAAATGGCAAGGCGGAGAAGCTGATGCCGAGCCACAGGGCGTTGAGCACCGCCACCGCTAAACCGGCCACCGCGCCCACAGCCATCCACACAACTGCGCTGCGCCGTCCCGGCAGCCAGAGCAGGGGGACCGTCAGCATGGCGCAGGTCCCGGCGATCCCATACAGGACGACCAGCCCTGTGCGCCAGAAGCGGGCGGATAATTCTGCGGCGCGTTGAATGTCGGTCTCGGTCAATCGATAGACTTCGCTCACCAAGGTATAGGCGATGATCATCGTGATGATCGGCGCCAGAAAAATACCCACCCCGAGACGTATCTCGGGGCGCCAAGTTTCAGCGGGCCACAAACTTCTCTTGGGCTTCAGCACGCGATCCGGCCTTTCCTCGATTGGATGATCATGGTGGTTGGCGAGAGGCCGAGGTTCATAGGCGGTTCATGATCATCCTGCACGCCCGCCAACTGTGAGGCCGTCGATCAACATCGTGGGTTGTCCTACTGTCACAGGCACCCCCTGACCATTTTTGCCACATGTGCCGACGCCGGGGTCGTGCGCCATGTCGTCGCCAATCATTCGAATGCGCCTCAAGGCCGAAGGGCCATCTCCGATTAATGTCGCGCCTTTCACCGGATGCAGAATTTTACCGTTCTTCACCCGATAGGCCTCGGTGCAGCTGAATACGAACTTACCGCTGGTGATGTCCACCTGTCCGCCGCCGAAATTAACCGCGTATATGCCATCGGAGACTGCTGCGACCACCTCCTCCGGCGCGGCGTCGCCGCCGAGCATATAAGTGTTGGTCATTCTGGGCATTGGGGCGTGGGCGTAGGATTGCCGGCGCCCATTACCCGTGGGCTGCGCGCCCATCAGCCGGGCATTCTGACGGTCCTGCATGAATCCGACCAGCTTGCCGTCCTCAATCAGCGTCGCGCGGCCTGACGGCGTGCCCTCGTCGTCAATGGTGATTGAGCCGCGAAGGTTAGGCAGTGCGCCGTCGTCGAGCACAGTGACGCCGGGGGCCGCCACCTGTTCACCGACAAGGCCGGCGAAGGCGGATGTGCGTTTGCGGTTGAAGTCGCCCTCAAGGCCATGGCCGACCGCCTCGTGCAATAAAACGCCGCACCAGCCCGGCCCAAGCGCCACTTCCATCGCCCCTGCCGGGGCGTCCTCGGCGTCGAGATTCACCAGGGCCTGAGCCAGCGCTTTCGACGCCAGCCCCTTCAGCCCGTCGAGGCTGATCAACTCGCCGTAGCCGTGACGCCCTCCCGCACCGGCTGAGCCGGTTTCACGCCGCCCACCCCGCTCGACGATCACCGAGACGTTAATCCGGCACATCGGCCGCACATCGGTGCGATGATCGCCGTCAGGGCGCAAAATCGCCACCTGCTGCAAGCTGCCGGAGATTGAAGCCGAGACCTGAACCACATGTGAGTTCTCGGCCCGCGCCCAGGCGTCGATCTCACGCAGAGCCTCCACCTTGGCGGCGAAACTAGACTCCGCCACCGGATCGTCGTCGCCATAGCGTTTCTGATTGGTCGCGACCGGCGGCGGGGCCAGCGCGCCGCCGCCATCGCGCGCCGCCAGCTGCGCTGTTTCTGACGCGCGGGTAATCGCCGCCTCCGACAGATCAGGGCTATGGGCGTAACCGACCGCCTCTCCACGCACCACGCGCAGACCGAAGCCTTCGGAGGCGTCGAAGGACGCCGTTTTCAAACGACCATCGTCGAAGCCGAGCATCTCCGAGCGGCGTCTCTCCAGGAAGATCTCGCCGTCGTCCGCACCAGAGCAAGCCGCCGCCAATTGAATGCGGGTGCGTTCAAGATCCAGCGTTTTGTCAAACGGGTTGAAGCGGACGTCGTCCATTATCGCTTTCCTGTCTTTTATGCCGGGGTAATTTCGCAACCATGATCTTGCTGTCGAGCGGCTACGCTATTAAGGGAGCATTATCTGATCCAGCGGATCTTGGCGGTGTTGCGGCGCCTTGCCATCCTCGAAACTTCTTGCCGTCGTGCAAATTGGCCTAGATCACCTTCCTGGAAGTTCCGTATGAGAACCTTTGAATATAAAAAAGAGCGGTCGCGCCGCCCTGCGTCCTAGAATGAGGCGATACCAGATGAAGACATACCTCTCCCGTATTTGCGTCATCGCCTCTGCGCTGATGGCCAGCGCCACGGCGGCCTATGCGGAGCGGATCGGTCAGTCCGCGCCGGGCCAGCTCAACTTGCAAGAACCCGCCACGCCGATGATGACCCAAATCTATGATTTGCACACTTTTATGCTGTACATAATCACCGGAATTACGGTGTTTGTCACAGCTTTGTTGATCATCGTCATAGTGAGATTCAACAAAAAAGCGAATCCAACACCAGCCAGTTGGACGCATAATACCTCCTTGGAAGTGGCTTGGACGGTGGCGCCGGTGATCCTGCTGGTGATGATCGTGGTCCCCTCTGTGAAGCTGCTGCAAGAGCAAGAGGATTTCGAGAAAGTAGTGCCGGATCTGGTGATCAAGGCCACCGGTTACCAGTGGTATTGGGGGTATGAGTATCCTGACGAAGGCATCGAGTTTGAGGCGCTGATGCTTGGTAGCGGCGCTGCGGAAATGAACGATGAAGTCCGCGAGGAACTTGCTGAATACGATTATCCGGAAACCGCCTGGAAACTCGCCACCGATTATAAGGTGGTGGTTCCTCTCGGGAAAACCGTGTTGATGCAGATCACGGGGGCTGATGTGATTCACGCCTGGACCATTCCCGCTTTTGGTGTGAAGGCCGATGCGGTGCCAGGGCGGTTGAACCAGACGTATTTCCGCGCCGACGAGGTGGGCATCTATTACGGCCAATGTTCGGAGCTATGCGGCGCCAACCACGCCTATATGCCGATCACGGTCGAGGTGAAGTCTGAGGAAGATTACGCCGCGTGGCTAGAAGAGGCCAAGGAGGAGTTCGCGATGGAGCGCGCGCCCGCCTCCACTGACAAGCCTGTCGTTGAACTGGCCGCTCGTTAATCGGCGTTTAAGGAAAGTTGATGGACAGACAGAAGTCGCTTGGCGTGTCGGCTCTCGCCGGTGCGCCCGCCTCAGCCAGCAGTTTCGATCGCTTCGACGAGATCGACGCCAGCTTCAATGATTATTGGCGGCTGATGAAGCCGCGAGTGATGTCGTTGGTGGTGTTCACTGCCCTTGCCGGGTTGGTTGCGGCTCCGTTGTCGGTTCATCCAGTGATCGCTTTGGCGTCGCTCCTATGCGTCGCCATCGGCGCTGGCGCCAGCGGTGCTCTTAACATGTGGTGGGACGCCGACATCGACGCCCGCATGGAGCGCACCCAATCTCGTCCGGTGCCGCGTGGGGCCGTTGGGGCCGATGAGGCGCTCGCAGTAGGGGTTGCGCTGGCTGTCCTGTCGGTGGCGTTGCTTAGCCTGTTTGCGAACTTCACTGCCGCCGCTTTGTTGGCGTTGACCATCGCCTATTATGTTTTCATCTACACGATGTGGCTGAAACGACGGACACCACAGAATATTGTTATTGGCGGGGCGGCAGGCGCATTCCCTCCGATGATTGGTTGGGCGATCGCCACCGGCGGCGTTAGCCTTGAGGCAATCATTTTGTTTGGCATCATTTTCTTTTGGACCCCGCCGCACTCCTGGGCGTTGGCGCTGTTTCGGAACAACGACTACACAGCGGTTGGCGTTCCGATGATGCCGGTGGTCGCTGGTGACCGTGAGACCAGGCGTCAGATTTGGCTGTATTCGCTGGTGATGGCGCCGATGGCGATGGCGCCGCTGCTAATGGATATCGGTGGGCCGATTTATGCCCTGGTGGTCGGAGTCGCCACCTTTCGATTTGTGCAGCTCGCGTGGGGGCTCTATCGCCGCGACGCCGACGCTGCGGCGGCGGACCGCTTCCGTGCCGAGAAGAAGTTTTTCGGCTATTCCATCGTGTATCTGTTCACGGTGTTCTCGGCGCTGATGGCGGAGGCAGCTTGGCGCGCCGTCATGGCGGCAGCATTTTAGGCCGTTTGGGGGTTAACCGAAAGGATCGCAGCCATGTCGGGCGACGCCGAACATGAGATTTATAAACGCCGCCGGAGCCGCAATCTGGCGGTTGGCGGTTTGCTTCTGGCGCTTGTGATGGTGATTTTCGCTGTCACAATTGTGAAGCTGGGTCAAAACGCGGCAAATCCGTTCTAGCCATGACAGATCAAGCCCCAATCAAGCGTTCAGACGCCCAGCAGAACGGAGTGCGCCGCACCGTCGGCGGCGCTTTACTCGTGGTTCTTGGTATGGGTGCGCTCTCATTCGCGTCCGTCCCACTCTACGATCTGTTCTGCCGCGTCACTGGATTTGGCGGAACCACGCAGAGGGCGGAGGCGGCGTCGGATACGGTGCTGGATCGCACCGTCCTCATCCGTTTCGACGCCTCTCTGGGGCGCGAAATGCCTTGGTCTTTCGAGCCGGTGCAAAATGAGATGCAGGTGCGGATCGGCGAATCTAACATCGCCTTCTACCGCGCTCACAACCCCACCGATCGACCGGTGACCGGCACGGCCAGCTTCAACGTCGCCCCCTACGAGGTGGGCAGCTACTTCACTAAGATCGAATGTTTCTGCTTCACCGAGCAGACACTGGCGCCTGGCGAGAGCATGGATATGCCGGTGACCTTCTTTGTTGAGCCCGACATCGTCGATGATCCGGAAAACGAAAAGGTCAAGACGATCACCCTCTCCTACACATTTTTTGAGACGGAGCCGTCGCAAGCTGAGTTGAGCAATACGCAGGCCGACGACGGGGCGACGAAACGCGCACTCAACTAGTGGCGAGATGTTTTTAAGAAACGTCAGAAACGCTGCGGCGACGCGCGGCGGCGAGCTGGCGGAGACAAGCGAGGGAAGCCATGGCGGCTCATAAGCAACACGACTATCATATCGTTAATCCAAGCCCATGGCCCTTCATCGGCGCCATTGGCGGTTTCATCATGCTGACCGGCGCGGTGTTCTGGATGCATGACTACACCCCGTACGTATTCTGGGCCGGTTTTGCGCTGGTTCTCTACGTCATGTACGCGTGGTGGACTGACGTCATCCGGGAGGCCCATGGCGGTGATCACACCCCAGTGGTGAAAATTGGCCTACGTTATGGGGTGATCCTGTTCATCACCTCTGAGGTGATGTTCTTCGTGGCTTGGTTCTGGAGCTACTTCAAACACGCCCTGTTCCCGATGCCCGACGCCGTTGAACGTGAGGCTGGAGTGCTTGGCGGCGGGGTGTTTGGCGCTGTCGACGGGGTATGGCCTCCAGCGGGCGTCGAATTGGTCGATCCCTGGCATCTGCCGCTGCTCAACACTTTGATTCTGCTCACATCCGGTGCGACTTGCACTTGGGCTCACCACGCTGTCATGGAGAATGACCGCAAAGGCTTGGTCTGGGGGCTCACTTTAACGGTGCTGCTCGGCGCGCTGTTCACGGCGATCCAGGCTTATGAGTATTACGAGATCGTCCATAATGACTGGTTCAGCTATGCAGGCAGCATCTATGGCGCCAACTTCTTCATGGCGACCGGCTTTCATGGCTTCCACGTGCTGATCGGCACTCTCTTCTTGATTGTCTGTTTGAGCCGGGCCATGCGCGGCCACTTCGACAATCAATCTCATATCGGCTTCGAGGCTGCCGCTTGGTATTGGCACTTCGTGGATGTGGTGTGGCTGTTCCTGTTCGCCGGCATCTATGTCGCGGCGGTTTGGGGCGCGGCTTGAACCAAAAACAAAACGTGAGCCCTGAGGCGTCCGCCTTGGGGCTGGTGTCCGAGGCGATGAGGGCGGCGGTGTCGAACCGCTGTCCTCATTGCCGTAAGGCGCAATTCTTTCCCAGATATCTGGAGCCGCCCTCCGCATGCGAAGCTTGCAGTGCGGATTTCACCGAGCATCAAGCAGGCGACGGCGCCGTCTTCATTGTGATGCTAATCTTGTGTTTTGTTACGGTCGGGAGTGTCGTGGCGTTAGAGCTCGTCTTCTCACCGCCCGCTTGGGCACACGGATTAGCGGCCTTGGCGGTCTCGCTGGGCCTGGCGCTGCCCATGCTGCCGCTGGTGAAGCGCTTTATGGTGGCGCAATCTTTTTTGAACGACGCAGGCGCTTAAGACCTATGTCTATGGCGTGTTCTGGAAATGCGCGCACGATTTTCAGTTTGAAAGCGCAAACTCAAAAGATCTAGACCTTTTGGCCTGGGCGTCATCGTCTTGATGATCGTCACATCATTTAGAAGGGGAGCGGTATGACCGGCTGGCGTCGCCTCGTGTTCTTAGGGGTTGTCGGTTTGGGCGGCGTTGCGGCGTTGATCGTTCTGGGGACTTGGCAACTGCAACGTCTGGAGTGGAAGACCGCTTTGCTCGTCGAGCTTGAAGACAACGCTGAGCGAGACGCGTTGTTTGTTGAGGGAGATGAGACCGCCGAAGCGCAAAACTACCGACCCGCCCATGCGGATGGGTCCTACGCTCAAAATGAGCCACCGGTGCGTTTCCTCACCTCTATGAAGCCTTTTGGCGCCGGGCACCGCGTGATCCATGCCTTTGACCTGCGGCGGGGTGGCCGCATTCTGGTAGATCGCGGTTATGTGCGCCAAGGCGACCCCATGCCCCCGCCGCCTCAGGGTTTGGTCGGGCTCAAGGGAACCCTGCATTGGCCCAACGAAATCGGCTATTTCACTCCCAAGCCGAATCAACCCGAACGCCTCTGGTTCGCCCGTGATGTGCCCACCATGGCTAAGGAGCTCGACGCCAAGCCGGTGATGCTGGTGCTCGGGATAAACGAGGTGCGTTCTCCCATAGCGATTCCGGTGGAGATGGGCGTGCCGAACAATCATCTCGTCTATGCCATCACTTGGTATTCCCTGGCGCTGGTTTGGTTCATAATGACTGTCGTGTTGGCCGTGCGCCGACCAGACGCCGCTAGCATCCAAGAGGATCTGGTTGATAGCCCGGCGCCCAGCGAATCCTGAGCGGCTGAACCCGCCGCAGGAGATGTCATGCACTATCAAAGCACGCGCGGTGATGCGCCGATCTTGCAGTTTGAAGACGCCATGCTGGCGGGGCTCGCCCGTGATGGCGGCCTCTATCTGCCGCAAAACTGGCCGCGTTTCACCGACGCGCAAATCTCCAGTTTTCGCGGGGCCTCTTATGAGGCGGTTGCGGTTGAGGTAATCTCGCCGTTTTTGGGGGGCGCATATGATCGCCCGACCCTGGATCGGATGATCCATGCGGCCTACGCCAACTTCGGCCATCCCGCCCGCGCGCCATTGGTTCAGATCGCGCCGGGACGCTGGGTGTTGGAGCTGCATCGCGGCCCGACCTTGGCGTTCAAGGATTTCGCGATGAAGCTGATCGGCCAGATGTTCGAGACCACCTTGTCTCGGCGCAGCCAGCGCGTCGCGATCGTCGGCGCCACCAGCGGCGACACCGGCTCAGCGGCGATCGAAGCGTTTCAGGGGTTGGAGGCGGCGGACGTCTTTATCCTCTTTCCGCATGGCCGCGTCTCAGAGGTGCAGCGCCGCCAAATGACCACGCCGACCGCCGCCAACGTCCACGCCCTGGCGGTTGAGGGCGACTTCGACGATTGTCAGTCGCTGGTGAAGGCGATGTTCAATGATTTTGCTTTCCGCGATAATGCTAACCTGGCGGCGGTGAACTCCATTAATTGGGCGCGGGTGCTGGCGCAGGTGGTTTATTATGTGACATCAGCCGCCGCCCTCGGCGCGCCGTCGCGCCGGGTGTCGTTCAGTGTGCCGACTGGTAACTTCGGTGATATCTTCGCGGGCTTGGTGGCGAAACGAATGGGCGTGCCGATCGACCGCCTGCTCATCGCGACCAATGAGAATGACATTCTCCATCGCGCCTTGAGTGGCGGTCGCTACCAGACCGATGGTGTGAAGGTTACCAGCGCCCCCAGCATGGACATCCAGGTCTCCTCGAATTTCGAGCGCGCTCTCTTCCTGGCCAGCGGTCAAGACGCCGAAGCGGTGTGCCGCTGGATGGCGGGGCTGAAGCAATCAGGTGGTTTCGAAATCCCCGCAGCCCCGCTTGCTGCGCTACGTTCAGATTTCGACAGCGACAGCGCCTCCGAGGCTGAGATCTCCGCCGCCATCGCTCAAACTTACCGCGACAGCGGCTATCTCATTGACACCCACACCGCCACCGGCGTGCACGCCGCTGCTCATGCGGAGGGTGACTCCCCGATGATTTGCCTCGGCTGCGCCCATCCGGCGAAATTCCCCGATGCTGTTGAGGCGGCGGCTGGCCTTCGTCCAGGCTTGCCCCCACATCTCGCTGATCTTTACGATCGTCCTGAGCGCGTAACCGTGCTGCCGAACGACCTGGGGGCGATCCAGGCCCATATTCAGAAAGAGGCCCGTCCGTGAGCCAAGCCGCCTTCAAGGAACCTCAGATAGATATCACCACCCTGTCAAATGGGGTGCGCGTGGTCACGGACCGCATGGAGGGAGTCGCCTCCGCCACACTCGGGGTGTGGTTTGGCTCGGGTTCGCGCCATGAGCGGGTCGAGCAGAACGGGATTGCCCATTTTCTGGAGCATATGGCGTTCAAAGGAACCGAGCGCCGCACCGCCCGTCAGATCGCTGAGGAAATCGAAGATGTCGGCGGCTACCTAAACGCCTACACCTCGCGCGAATCCACAGCCTATTACGCCCGGGTGCTACAAGAGGACGCTCCCCGGGCCTTCGACATCCTGGCGGATATCCTACGGAATCCCACTTTTGCGAAGGACGATCTTGAGGTCGAACGCGGCGTGATCCTTCAGGAAATTGGGCAGACCCTGGATACTCCCGACGATATCGTTTTCGATTGGGCGCAGGAGCAGGCCTACCCAGATCAAGCCATCGGTCGTC
>JAHQVS010000013.1 GCA_019634215.1 Paracoccaceae bacterium
GAGGCGTTGCGGGCGCCGACCACCGCCAGCGAGGGGCGAGAGAGCAGGCCAGGGTCGCCCAGGACCCAGAGCAGAGGCGGGGGAGCGTCGATGCTCGTGAGCAGGGCGGGGTAGGCGGGTTCACCGAGGCAGACCAGCTCGGCGCCAAGGGCGCGCCCGGCCTCCATTTCGGCGGCGGCTTGCTCATAGCTTCGAAGAATCAACAGTTTACCGCCCGATTTTGTGGGCAGACTCGGAGCCGCTTCTACGGCTTTGGAGATGGCGCCGTAGCGGGTCAGCAGACGCTGGAAGGTGATCGGGCCGACATTCTCGGATCTGGCCAAACGCAGCCACGCCAACCGGTCGGCTTCGGTTTCGGGCGCTCGCCAAGCCGGGGCGGGGACGCCGAAATCGAGGCCGGGTTGGTCAGGATCTGGCATGACTCAGCCATCCGCCGAGCGGGCGCGGCGGGAAAGCGCAAGCTTGGGCTCTTCGCCGCGCAGCAACCGCCCGATATTGGCGGCGTGACGCCAGAACAGGATCGCCGCCATCCCTATGACAAAGAACAGATAATCGCCCTCGTTGAGATGGAAGAAGCCCATGACGGCGACGGCGGCGGCGGTCAGGGAGGAGGCGGAGGCGATGCGGGTCAACAGCGCCACCGCGAGCCACGCGGCGGCGCAAATCAGCCCGACCTCCCAGCGCCAGGCGATCAACGCGCCAAAGCCCGTGGCGACGCCCTTGCCGCCCTTAAAGCCGATCCATGGGGAAAAACAATGGCCTAGGAAGGCTCCGAACCCGGCGCACCCCGCCGCCAGCGGCCCGGCCAGGAAAAACGCCGCCGTCGCCGGAAGCCAGCCTTTGGCGGCGTCGAACAGCAGGGTCGCCAGCCCGACGCGCCATCCGGCGGATCGGGCCATATTGGAGGCGCCGATATTGCCGGAGCCGATGGTTCGGGGATCGGGGAGACCTAGCGCCCGCGCCAGTAGGATCGCCGTCGGCGTCGCGCCGAGCGCGAACCCGGCGATCAGCGCTGTCAGCAGCGTCGGCCACACCCGGTCGAAGCCCAAGATATCTGGCGTCATGCCGCCGTCTCCCCCATCGTCTCCGGATCGTACAGATACACCGTGCGCCCCGCCACCACCGTCCGGCGCACAACCCCTGGTAGGGTGACGCGGTCAAAGGGCGAATTCTTGGATTTGGAGCGCAGGCGCCGCCGGTCGATCTTGCGCTGTTGTTCGGGGTCGAACAACACCAGATCCGCCGGGGCGCCCTTGGAGAGCCGCCCGGCGTCGAGGCCGAGCCGTTTGGCTGGATTCAGCGCCGCCTTGGCGAAGATGAAGGGGAGGGAGAAGGCGCGCCCGCCGGGGCCGCTGAGCAGGGCGGAGAGCAGGGTCTCGACCCCGACCGCTCCGGCGGCGGCCTCGGCGAAGGGCAGGCGCTTGGATTCCTCGTTTTGCGGGCGGTGGGAGGAGACCACGCAGTCGATCGCGCCGGAGAGCAGACCGTCGATCATCGCGTCCCGGTCCGAGGCGGCGCGCAGGGGCGGGGCCATTTTGAAGAAGGTGCGGTAGTGCGCGACGTCGTCCTCACACAGCAGCAGATGCGGGATCGAAACCGCCGCGCTGACGTCGAGGCCGCGTGCGCGCGCCCTATTTAGCGCCTCGACCGAGGCCGCCGTCGATATCTGGGCGGCGTGGTAGCGGGCGCCAGTGAGGGCGACCAGGGCGAGATCGCGCTCCAACATGATCGCCTCCGCCGCCGCCGGGGCGCTCGGCAAGCCGCGCCGGGTGGCGAAAGCGCCCTCGGTGGCGCACGCGCCTTTCGACAGGGCCGGCTCTTGGGGATAGTGGCAGACCAGGGCGCCCAGCGAGGCGGCGTAGCTGAGGCAGCGGCGGAACACCACCGGATCGGCGACGGTTTGGTCGCCGTCGGTCAACGCCACCGCGCCGCGCGCCAGCAGAAACTCATACTCGGCCATCTGCGCGCCGGAGAGGCCCTTGGTCAGCGCGCCCATGGTGCGGACCCTGGGCATGGCGTGATCACGCCGTTCCTCGGCGACACGCTGGGCGATAAAGTCGAGCAGGGCGGGGTCGTCCACCGGCGGGTTGGTCTCCGGCTGGGTCACGATGGTGGTGACGCCGCCTGCAATCGCTGATTCGCCGCCGGAGCCGAAACTTTCCTTATGGCGCTCACCCGGCTCGCCGATAAACACCCGCATGTCAACGAGGCCGGGGCCAAGCGCGAGGCCGCCGCAATCAATCACATCCGCTTCCGCTGGCGGGCCGTCATTGAACAGGCGGGGGCCGACGTCGGCGATCTCGCCGTTGCGCGTCAGCAAAGCGCCTGAAACGACCGAGCTAGTTTCGGGGTCGATCAGACGGGCGTTGACGTAAGCGGTGGGCTGGGGCTCGACCGCTGGTTCTGCTGCGGTGGCCGCGAGCAGCGTGGCTCGGCGCTCACCCTCTCCGAAAAAGGCTGGACGTGGCCCCGGCGCCGCTGGCCGTTCGCTGCGTGGGGCGGTGTGCGGCAGATTCTCCGCCACCAGCTCCAGCACCGCCATCCGCACCGCCACGCCCATCTCCACCTGCGTGGCGATCACCGATCGCGCCGGATCGTCGGCCAATTCACTGTCGATCTCGACGCCCCGGTTCATTGGCCCCGGATGCATCGCCAGCGCGTCAGGCGCCGCCATACTCATCTCCTCGGAGGAGAGGCCGTAATGGTGAAAATACTCGCGCACTGAGGGGATGAAGGCGCCTTCCATCCGCTCATTTTGCAGCCGCAGCATCATCACCACGTCGGCGCCCCGCACCCCTTCGGACATATCGTGGAAGGTGGTCACGCCCAGGGAGTCGAGGCCTGCGGGGATCAGGGTCGGCGGCGCCACCACCCGAACCTCGTTGCCTAAGATCTTGTGTAGAAAGATATTTGAGCGCGCCACCCGGCTGTGGGCGACGTCTCCGCAGATCGCCAAGGTCAGGCCCTCCAGGCGTGCGGCGGGAGCGTCCGGCCCGCGCCGGGCGCGGAAGGCGCGGCGCATGGTCAGGGCGTCGAGCAGCGCTTGGGTCGGGTGTTCGTGCCAGCCGTCGCCAGCGTTGACCACGGCGCAATTCACCTTTTCGGCGAGCAGCGCCACCGCGCCGGACTGATCATGCCGCACCACCAGAATGTCCGGGAGCATGGCGTTGAGGGTGGTGGCGGTGTCGAGCAGGGTTTCGCCCTTGCTCATCGAGGAGGTCTTCATCGACATGTTCATCACCGTCGCCCCGAGCCGTTTGGCGGCCAGCTCGAAACTGGCCTGTGTCCGAGTGGATGGCTCGAAGAACAGGTTGATCAGCGTACGGTCCTTCAGTGAGCGCGGCGCGGGCTCGTGACGGGGCGCTAGGTCAGCGAAGTGGTCGGCGCGGTCGAGAATCGCCTCGATATGGGCGCGCTCCAGCTCAGCGGCGCCGAGTAGATGCGGAAATGGGAACATGGTCTCTCCTCCCAACCGCCCGGCGCCGATGCGACCCCTTGATCGGAGCCTTTGGGGCGCGGGATATGGCGAGCGGCTTCTGGGTGATAGCCTGTCCTGGGTGTCGCGCTCAATCCGTGGATGCGTGCTTTTGTCATCCGAGGGCCACCCGCCGGACCTTTGCGGCGCAACCACATGTCGCATTTCTTCCCCAACCGGATTAGAAGCGCGGCCAAGCGCGCTGACGCGCTTGATTTTGCACTTGCGAACAGCGAACGCCCTAGCGCGGTTCGTTAACTGCGGGGGGTACAATGATCGACGGCACGGTTATCCTAGAGTATCTCGTCAACATCATTATTGCCGGCGGCATATTGATTGTCGGCATCTGGCTGTCGGGCAAGGCCGCCGCCTATGTGACCGAGCAAGCGGCGGCGTCGCCGCAGATTGACGCCACCTTGGGCCGTTTCTTCGGTAGTCTCACCCGCTATGCGGTCTTGGCGATCGTGGTGATCGCGGTTTTGGACCGTTTTGGCGTTGAAACCACCTCGCTGGTGGCGCTGCTCGGCGCCGCAGGCTTGGCGGTGGGCTTGGCGTTGCAAGGCACGCTCAGCCATCTCGCCGCTGGAGTGATGCTGATTTTGTTCCGCCCCTTGAAGGTCGGTGATTACGTCGATGTCGCCGGTCATAGCGGCACGGTGCGGGAGGTCGGCCTGTTTATGACCGAGCTGGCGACCGTCGATAATGTGCAAATCGTGGTGCCGAACGGCGATATCTGGGATGGGCCGATCGTTAACTATTCCGCCCATTCTGATCGCCGCGTGGATCTGGTGTTCGGCGTGTCCTATGACAGCGATCTCAAGCGCGCCGAGGAGGTGCTGCAGGCGGTGATCGAGGCTGACGCCAGGATTAAGCACAGCCCCGCTGAACCGTTCGTCGCCGTCACCAATCTTGGCGACAGTTCGGTGGACTTCACCATCCGGGTTTGGTGCGACACCAGTGATTATTGGGCCTTGAAGTTCCATCTGATGCGCGACGTGAAGGAGCGCTTCGACGCCGCTGGGGTGGCTATCCCGTTCCCAACCACCACCATCGTCAACTCAGCCGCCTGAGCAGCCTTAGCCTGGGCGGGCGCGTTACAGCGCTCGCTCTTTGTCGGTGTGCTTGCGTCAAAGTCCTTTAGGAGGCCGTCATAAGAACCGTCGTCGTGATCCCCTGCCGCTACGCCTCCACTCGATTTCCCGCTAAGTCGCTCGCCCCCTTGCGGGGCGCAAGCGGCGAGGCGCGCACCTTGGTGCGTAGGGTCTGGGACGCCGCCACCGCCGTCTCCGGCGTCGACGCGATCTATGTGGCCACCGACGATTCCCGGATTGAGGCTGAAGCCCGCAGCTTTGGCGCTGAGGTGGTGATGACGCCGGAAGCGTGCCGGAATGGCACGGAGCGGTGTGCGGCGGCGCTAGAGGCGCTGAACGAGACGCCGGACATCATCGTGAATATCCAGGGCGACGCGCCTTTGACGCCCTCCTGGTTTGTGGAAGGGCTGATTGATGCGATGAAGGCAGACCCTGCCGTCGCTGTCGCCACCCCGGTGCTGCGCTGCACCGGCGAAACATTGGCGCATTTCCGCGCCGATCGCGCCGCTGGGCGTGTTGGGGGCACAACAGCGGCTGTGGCTGATGGCGGCCGGGCGCTGTATTTCTCGAAAGAGGTCATCCCCTTCACCAAAGCCGAGTACGCGCCGGACGCCCCGACTCCGGTTTGGCATCATGTTGGCGTCTATGCTTATCGCTCTGACGCTCTCGCAGCTTACGCCGGTTGGCCCGAAGGCTGCTTGGAGCGTGAGGAAGGGCTGGAGCAGTTGCGGTTTCTGGAGAATGGAACGCCGATACGCGCCGTCGAGGTTGAGGCGCGCGGCCGGGTTTTCTGGGAATTGAACAACCCGTCCGACACGCCTCGTATCGAGGCGGCGTTGCGGGAGATGGGGGTCGCGTAACCACGCGGCGCCGAAACACGAACGACCAAACCATCTCGTTGGAGGGTTCATTGATGTCGCGAGTTCGCAAGGCGATTTTTCCGGTGGCCGGTTTGGGCACCCGCTTTCTTCCCGCCACCAAGGCGGTGCCGAAAGAGTTAATGCCGGTGGTCGACCGCCCCGTGCTCCAATACGCCGTTGAGGAGGCGCGCGCCGCTGGGATCGAAGAATTTATCTTCGTCAGCTCGATGGGCAAAACCGCGATGGAAGATCATTTCGATCGCAATTTGCCCTTGGAAGAGACGCTGGAGAAAAAGAACAAGCTTGAGTTATTGCAGGCGGTTCGAGACGCGGCGATCCCTGACGGGCAGCTCACCATGGTGCGCCAGCATGCGCCTAAAGGCCTTGGACACGCGGTTTGGTGCGCCCGCCACGCCATTGGCGACGAGCCGTTCGCCGTGTTGTTGCCGGATGAGGTGCTGCACGCTGAGAAACCCTGTCTCGGCCAGATGGTCGAAGCCCAAGAGGAGCTTGGGGGGTCGGTGATCGCGGTGATCGAGGTTGAACGCGAAGACACTAAGAAGTACGGCGTGCTCGATCCGGTGGACGCCCTCACCGACGAGACCGACGTCATCGCCGCCAAAGGGATGATTGAGAAGCCCGCGCCGGATGCGGCGCCGTCACGGTTGGCCTGTATTGGTCGCTATGTGCTCCCCGGCGAGATTATGTCGGAGCTGGGCAAAACCGGAAAAGGCGCCGGCGGCGAGGTCCAGCTCACCGACGCGATCGCCAGCCTGATCGGCCGCCATCCTCTGCACGGCGTGCGGTTCAAGGGCGCGCGCTATGATTGCGGCTCGGTGCTCGGGTTCTTGGAGGCGAACATGGCCTTTGGTCTCGCCCGAGAGGATGTCGCCCCGGCGCTGATGAAAGCGATGCGAGCTCACCTTTTCGGCGCAAAAGGGTGAATTTGAGCTGATTTCTCCGCGCGGCGGCCGTTTCATATACGTGGGTTCCCCTTCGGCCCCGCGCTTCTTTCTAAGAGTTCATGCGCCACATTATTGTCGACATCTCTCGAACCGTGATGCGCGCCGCCCACGCGGCGCCGACGGGCATCGACCGCGTTGAGCGTGCTTATATAGAGTGGGCCCTAGAACAGACGCGCTACGAGGTCGCGTTTCTCTGCCGGATCAAGGGCGCTCAGGCGCTGTTTGATCGCGCCAATGGCGAGAAGATCTTTCATGAGACCCGGTTTCGCCGTCAGCGCCGCAGTGGGTTTATTGAAACCCGCACTGAGCGCCGTTGGCGCGGTTTGGTCACTCAGGCCCGCGCCTTTCGCCGCGCGACTGGTTGGTTCCGGAGTGTTAGTGGTGGCCGGGCGGCGTTTGCGCGGCTGGGGCTTGAGCCGTCACAGACAATGATCGTGAATGTTTCGCACAATAATATTAACCCTTCGGCCTTAGATCTGCTGAAGGGTGTCGGCGTCGCCAAGTTCGTCGCTTTTGTGCATGACGTGATTCCGGTGGATTACCCAGAGTTCGTCGTCGCCAACGGCGCGCGTCAATTCTCAGCCAAGCTAGACGCGCTGGCCAAGCACGCCGACGCTTTCATCTTTAATTCGCAATACACTTCCGACCGCTCTCTGATCCGCTTCGCGGAGCGCAGTCATCGCCGTCCGCCGAGCATGATCGCTCATCTGGGGCTCAGCGACATCTGGGAGAAGCCCTATGAGGGGCCACCGCTGTCCGCGCACCCTTATTTCGTCACGTTGGGCACCATTGAACCGCGTAAGAACCACCTGTTATTGCTCAATATTTGGCGACGCCTCGCCGAGAGCTTGCCCAATCCGCCGCATCTGCACGTCATTGGATGGCGCGGGTGGGAGAATGAGAACATCCTAGATTTCCTCGACCGCTCCTCGGTGATGGGCCAGTCAGTATTTGAACATCCGAGCGACAGCGATGAGCGCGTGAAGGGCTGGATCGCGGGGGCGCAAGCGGTGTTGTACCCCACATTTGTGGAGGGGTTCGGCATTCCGATCGTTGAGGCTCTCGTTTCAGGCACCCCGGTGATTTGCTCCGACTTGCCGGTGCTGCGCGAGGTCGGCGGCGATGCTCCAGATTATATTGATCCGCTCGATGGCCCTGGTTGGGAGGCGCGTATTCGCGCCTACCGGCATAACGACCATCCGCTTCGCCTGTCCCAACTTGACCGGATTCAGAATTACGCACCGCCGACTTGGCGCGCTCATTTGGCCGAGGTGGAGCAGTTTCTATGGGAGGTTGCGGAGTCTTAATGCTGTCGGTTTTCGCCGGGCTGGCCTAAGATTTGCTGCGAAGGGACAGCCCCCCGACTCTCCTCGGGCTTTTCAGCAGCCGGAGATGCAGGGTGGGCCTGGGCGAGAAGGTTTTTCGCTCTGGCGAACGATCTGGAACGGCGAGAGGGGCGATCATGACGTCTGAGGCGCAGATTCGCACATGGTTGGTCGAACAGGCGCTGCCTCTGTGGTTGACGCGCGGCCGAGACGTTGAGACAGGCGCCTTCTTCGAGGCGCTGGATTTCGACGGCTCTCCCCGCACACAGGACATTCGCCGCGTGCGGGTGCAGTTTCGTCAAATCTATGTTGCGGCTCACGCCTATCAGTTGGGTCTGGCGCCTTATGCCTTAGATGTGGCTCGTCAGGCGGCGCAAGCCGTCCGGCGATCGGCTTGGGGCGGAGACGCGCCTGGGTGGGCGCATCTGCAAGCGCCTGACGGGGCGGTGATTGACCCTGGCCGGGACACTTACGATCATGCCTTCGCTTTGCTCGCTTTTGGTTGGCTATCGCGCGTTTCGGACGACGCCGTCGCGCAAAACGGGCTCCGGGATACTCTGGCCTTCTTCGATAAGAGCCTGCACGCCGAGAATGGCGGGTGGCTCGAGAATGACCGCGGGGCCGACATGCGCCGCCAGAACCCGCACATGCATGGTTTTGAAGCGATGTTGGCGCTGTATGAGGCGACGGGAGACGCGAACTATCTCGCGCGGGCCGAGGCGCTGCTCACTCTGTTCAAAACACATTTTTACGACTCCGCAGGGGCGGTGGTGCGGGAGTATTTCGACATGGAGTGGCGTCCTTGGAGCGCCGAGCAGGGTCAGCGTGTCGAACCCGGCCATCTGGTGGAGTGGGTATGGCTGTTGCGCGAATATGAACGGCTGACCGGGGCGTCCGTGGATGAGATCGCCAACCCGCTATATGAGCGCGCTTTGGCTTGCGGTCTCGATACCGACCGGCGCTTTATGATTGATGAACTGGCGTCTGATGGCGCCGTTACGGGCGCCTCTCGCCGGCTCTGGCCGCAGACGGAGCTGATCCGAGCCTCTTTCGCCCAGCATCGCGCCACAGGATCGCCCGCCGCCTTGGCTCAGGCCGAACACACCTTGGACGGCTTGTTTGAGGAGTATCTGTCGGGCTGCATTGCCGGTGGCTGGCGTGATAAATTTAGCCTGGAGGGTGATCTGCGTGCCGACAGAATGCCCGCGAGTTCACTATACCATATTTTCGGCGCCCTGATCGTCGCGATGGAGGCGTTCGCTAAGACAGGGTCGCTGGCGCCGTCACGGGTGGCGCAGGGCCACGCCGCATCTGCTTGAGCTTTGGTCTTCGTGGACGAGCGCACTTGATGGCAAAAAAACGCGGGCGGCCACGATGACGAGCAGAGCCGCGCTGCAGTGTAGGTGGAGACAGTCATGTCAAAGATCATCCCCGTCATTCTGGCCGGCGGGGTGGGCTCGCGGCTCTGGCCGCTGTCTCGCGAGGATCGCCCGAAACAGTTCCTACGGTTGGTGAGCGAGCGCACCATGTTGCAGGACACCCTGTTGCGGGTGACCGAGCCAGATCTGTTCGAGGCCCCCGCTGTGGTTTGCCATAAGCGTTACGCTGATGTGGTGAAGGCGCAGGCGGCGGAGATTGGGGTGGAGTTGGGGGCGCTGATCCTTGAGCCGGCGGCACGGAACTCAGCTCCGGCGATCGGCGCGGCGGCGGCGCACTACGAGCGTGTCGCGCCAGGCTCGGCGTTGTTGATCTCACCGGCGGATCATTTGATCACCGACTGCGCACGATATCATGACGCCGTGCGCGAGGCCCATGCGATCGCCCTTTCGGGCCGGCTCGCCACCTTTGGCATCGCGCCGGATCGTCCTGAAACCGGTTATGGTTACATCAAGGCTGGCGCTCCGTTGGGGGATGCGCCGGGCTGCGAAGTCGCGGCTTTTGTCGAAAAACCGGAGCTGGACACCGCTAAAGCCTATCTTGCTTCGGGCGATTATTCTTGGAACAGCGGCATGTTTTTGTTCCGCTGCGAGGATATGCTGCGCGAGTTACGGCAACATCAGCTACGCTTGTCTGACGCTGTCGACGCTGCGTTGGATCACGCCATTCGCGAAGAGCAGGCGATCTGGCTTGATGCGGGTTTTTTCGAGCAGGCGCCGTCGATTTCGATCGATTACGCCGTTATGGAGAAAACCGACCGCGCCGCCGTCGCCACCGTTCGCTTCGGCTGGAGCGATATCGGCGCCTGGGATGCGTTATCCGGCCAGTTGAGCGCAGATGGGGATGGCAACACTCAATTGGGCGACGCCGTTTTGATTAACGCCAAGAATGTGTATTGCCGTTCCGACGGGCCGTTTGTGGCCGCTATTGGTGTTGAGGATCTGGTAATCGTCGCCACTGAGGACGCTGTGATGGTCACTCGGAAGGACTGCTGCCAGAAGGTAAAGGACGCCTTTAACGAGCATAAAGCCTGGTCGGAGGCGCGCCCCGGACCCACCCTGAAAGCCTCCGAGGGATAGAGCGCGAGACTGCCGCTTCGAACCGCAGGCGCACAGGCGCCCCAACCGCCAAGAGGCTTGGATGAGCGCCCCTGAACATGCCCAGACCACACATGACGCCGAAGAGGACGTTCGCAACCAAAGCATCCTGATTTACGTAAACGGGTCTCTGCTGCCGCGAGACCAAGCCAAGGTCTCAGTTTACGACTCCGGCTTTATGCTCGGCGACGGCATGTGGGAGGGCATGCGGCTCTATGACGGGGTTTGGGCGTTCTTCGAAGAGCATATGGACCGGCTGTATGAGAGCTGTAAGGCGGTTTCCTTGGACATCGGCATGGAGCGCGATGGGCTGCGCGCGGCTATAGAGCAAACCGCCGCCGCCAATGGCATGACCACCGACGTCCATTGCCGGCTGATGATCACCCGGGGCGAGAAGGTGAAGCCGTTTCAGCACCCCTCGCTGTCCCGCTCCGGCCCGACCGTGGTGATCATTATGGAGCATTCCAAGCCGAAGGATTCATTGCGGACCCGAGGGGTTCGGTTGGCGACTGTGCCGCAAGTGCGGGGTTTGCCGATGAGCCAAGATGCAAAGTATAATTCACATTCAAAACTGAACTGCGTGATCGCTTGCTTGCAAGCCGAACAGGCGGGGGCTGATGAAGCTCTGATGCTCGATCCAAATGGCTTCGTAAACACCACCAATGCGTGCAATTTTTTTATTGTTCGTAAGGGGGAGGTTTGGACATCGACCGGCGATTACTGCATGAATGGCGTCACCCGCCAAAAGGTGATTGATCTTTGCCGCGCGAATGGCATTCCGGTATTCGAGCGGAATTACTCTCTCGTGGAGGCCTATGGCGCCGAGGAGGCTTTTCTGACCGGCACCTTCGGCGCTCAGACGCCAGTGGCGGAGATTGATGGCAAGACTATCGGGCCAAGCGCCGGGGCTGGGCCGATTACGCGCAGGATTCAGTCGCTCTATAGGGACATGGTTGCGGAACATGTGCGTGCGCAGCGATAATCCGCGCTGCACGTTCCACCTTTAGCTCAAACGGCCGGCATACGATTGCTGAAACGCGTCAAGTGTTGGCTCGTTAAGTCCCTTGCGCCCGCGTGGCGCTGTGCTCAGTACCCCTTTCCACGCGCATTGACCGCCCAGAGGGTCTCGACTTTGCCGTCGCGCACGCCGACCAACCAATCATGCAGGTTACAGGTCGGGTCGCAGTGGCCGGGGATCAGCCGCAGCTTGTCGTTCACCTTGAGGGCGCCGTTGGGATCGCTGATCACGCCATGCTCATCAGAGCAGCCGATATAGCTCAGATCTTCCCGCCCGAAGACCTTTGGCAAGCCGCTGTCCACCGCCGAGGCCTTGTGCCCGGCGTCGCAGACCGCCTGATCTGGCTTCACATGGCTCATTACTGAGGTCAGAACGAACAGCGCGTTCTCCCATTCGCCTTGATTCAGGTGCGCGCCGTCCGGGGCGACCACCTCGCTGTAGTCGGCGTCCATGAAGGCATAGGAGCCGGCCTGCAATTCGTTGAACAGGCCGGAGCCGCCTTCCATGCGATAGCTTCCAGTGCCGCCGCCGCCGACGATGTCGCACTCCAGCCCAGCCACCTGCAGCCCCGAGACCACGTCCCGCGTAAGGGTTTCAACTTTTTCGAACACTTCCGCCCGCTCCTCGGGACGGCGCAGATGCTGCATGGACCCGTTATAGGACTGCAGACCGGAGAAGGTTAAGCCGGGAGCGGCGTCAATGGCTTGAGCGATCGCGACCGCCTCCACTGTGGAGCCGACGCCGCAGCGACCGGCGCCGCAATCGATCTCCACGAGGCACTCTATCGTCACGCCCCGGCCCTCGGCTGCGGCGGAGAGCTCCGGGATGTTGGCGAGATCATCCACACACACGATCACTCGCGCCCCAAGCGACGGCAGCCGCGCCAGCCGATCGATCTTGGCCGGGTCGCGCACCTGATTGGAGATCAGCACATCCTTCACGCCGCCGCGAATAAAAGCTTCCGCCTCGGACACCTTCTGACAGCAGATCCCGACCGACCCGCCTTGCTCGATTTGGTAACGCGCCACGTCGGAGGATTTATGCATCTTGCCATGGGCTCGCAGCCGCACCCCCATAGCCGCGCAGCGTTCACGCATATTGGCGACATTGCGCTCGAACGCGTCGAGGTCGACGAGCAGGCAGGGGGTGTGAATCTCCGACTCCGCCATGCCGATCGCGGCGGGAATGTCGTAGCCCACCTCAAGAGCCGAGAGTTGCGGCGAGCCAGTCATGACATGTCCTCCCATCGTCGATTTCTTGGAGGCTAAGAGGGTAAGGGACGGCTTGTCGAGGGGGCGCGGCGGCGCCCTGTTTCTCGCCGAATGATGCGTTGATGCCGCCGTCGACGGCAGGCCTATTCCCATCTAGGCGTCGGGGTTTGCGGAATGATGTCCACAATTGTATATCGCGAATTGCGACATGAGCGCCATTCACCCATCGACGAGGCGCGTGAGTGACATAGGGGATTCTAATGTTAACTTTTACGTTGTTCGATCAATTGGATGAGAATGACTTTGACGCCCGCTTTAGTGATCTTTGGGCCTCGACTCTGAATGATAGTTTCCCGGATATTCCTGGTGTTATATTTGTTCCAAGCCCCACAAGTCTGATCTTGGAGGATGAGGCGTCCGGTGATCGTTTGACGGTCACGGGCAGTTTCACCAACTTGAACGATATCGACGCCTTAGACGGCACAACGAATTCATTTACAGTACAATTTGACGGCGCAAACGTTTTCCGTATTTCTGGATTTAGCGCAACGCTCGATGAATTCATCGCCGCTTTTGATAGTGTTTATGATCCGAGTAGCACGGACAACTTTGCTGCCTTTGAAGCTCTCTTTGGGCAAGCTGCGACTATCAATGGCTCAAGCGCTGATGACGTGTTCAGCGGTTCTGAATTCAATGACGAATTTTTTGGCGGCGGCGGGGCGGATGATTTCGACGGCTTCGGCGGCGATGACGTGATGCGCGGCGAGGATGGCGACGACATCCTCACCGGCGATGACGGCAATGACATGCTGATTGGCGGCGATGGCTCCGACACGGCGGATTACTCAGACGAGTTTGGCCTGAATGGCGTCACGATCAACATCAGCAACAGCCTCTTTGTCGATAGCTTTGGCGACCGAGACACCTTCATCAGCATTGAGAATGTCAACGGCACCGATTTCGACGACGCCATCTTTGGCAATGGCCAGGACAACGTGTTTATCGGCGGCCTGGGCGCCGATGCGCTGAACGGTAAGGGCGGCAACGACAACATCCAAGGCGGCGCCGGTGACGACATTCTGGTCGGCGGCACGGGCGATGATGTGATCGATGGCGGTGATGGCAATGACGTCATCGGCGGCCGCACCGGGGATGACGTCATTGATGGCGGCGCCGGTGACGACAACATCGTTGGCCAAGTTGGCGACGACATCATCAACGGCGGTGACGGTAACGATGCACTTAATGGCGGCGTCGGGGTCGACACCATCGACGGTGGCGCAGGCAACGACGTCATCCTTGGCCGGAATGAGAACGACGCCATCAACGGCGGTGTTGGAGATGACGAATTAAATGGCGGCGCTGGCGTTGATAGCCTGACCGGCGGCGCTGGCGACGACACGCTTATCGGCGGCGCCGACGGGGATGTGTTCGTATATGACGCCAACGGGTTCGGAAATGATGAGGTGGTTCGGTTTAAGGATGGCGAGGACTCTTTCCAGATCACCTTCCTGACATCCTTTGACGACGTCGCCGTAACTCAGGTCGGCGATGACGCCGTGATCAGCTTCGGCGACGGCACCGTCACAGTGTTGGACCGCGATGCGTCACTGATTGATGAGAACGACTTCATGTTTGGCTAACAACGAGAGTTGGCCTGCAAACGGCGGTCAGCCTGAGCTTGGCTGACCGCAATGGATCTCTGGTGATCTTTGTCTGAGAATGCCTCGCCCGTCCTCAAGAGTTAGTCGCTATGTCGACCCCTCTTTGGGGGCGAGGCCAAGTTGCCGTTTCATATTCTGAAGAATATTCACATCAACGCCCTGGCTCCTCATAATCACATACTGCTGGAGGATTGTAAGGACGTTGTTCGCTGTCCAGTAAATCACCAACCCAGCTGCGAAAGTGCCCAGCAGGAAGGTAAAAATCAGTGGTAACAGGTTGAACACCTTTTCTTGCACGGGATCAGTCGGTGCGGGGTTCAGCATCTGCTGTATCCACATCGAGAAGCCCATGACGATCGGCCAAACCCCGATGGAGAAGATAAACAGGATCGATTGCGGTCCTGGCGCGTCAAACGGCAGAAGCCCAAATATGTTCAGGATCGAGGTCGGGTCCGGCGCCGAGAGATCCTCGATCCAGCCGAAGAACGGCGCATGGCGCATCTCGATGGTGACGAACAGCACCTTATAGAGTGAGAAGAAGATTGGTATCTGCGCCAGGATCGGTAAGCAGCCGGCGGCGGGATTCACCTTCTCCTTTTTGTACAGCTCCATCATTTCTTGCTGCATCTTCGTCTTGTCGTCGCCCGCGCGCTCCTGGATCTTTTTGACCTCGGGCTGCAACTTTTTGAGCTTGGACATTGAGACGAAGGATTTCAGCGCCAGCGGGAACAGCACCGTTTTCACCAGCACCGTCAACAGGATGATGGCGAGGCCCATGTTGCCCACCAACCCTTTGATCCAAAGCAGGATTTCAAAGATCGGTTTGGTGAGGAAGAAGAACCAGCCCCAGTCGATGGCGTCAATGAAGCGTGAACGGCTGTCATAGAAGAAGAAATCATTCATCCGGCTGAAAAAGCCGCTCGGGCGTTCAGTGTCGTCGAAGGTGTACTGATAATTCTTGATCGCCTCGCTTTCCTTCGCGCCGGCGAATAAACGGCTTTCCACCACGGCGCGATCGCCGGCGGCCACCGTTTGGATCGGCATTTGCGCGAAGGTGTTGAAGATCGGCTGCCCGCGCGCGCCGCTGGCGCGGGTGAACAGCGCGGTGAATGGCGCGTCTCCGCTCGGCACCAACGCGGTGAGCCAATATTTATCGGTGAAGCCCAGCCAGCCGCCGGCTTCGGCCTCGACCCGCTCGCCAATGGAGCGGCTGTTGGACAGGGCGGCGAAATCGTCGAAATCGCTGTAGTCAACCTCCCGCAGCTCGCCGTTGAGCACCCCGATGGCGCCCTCATGGATGACGAAAAAGCCGGAGAGTTGCGGCACGCCATGGCGCGCGATCACCGCATAGGGCGCCAGGCTGACCGGCGCGCTGGTGCGGTTCTCCACGCTCTGTTCGATGGTGAAGAGGTAGTCCTCGTCAATCGAGATCGTGCGCCGGAACACCAGCCCCTCGCCATTGTTCCAGGACAGGGTGACGGGCCGCCCCGGCGCTAGGGTGTCGCCGCGCTCCCGGGTCCATTCGGTGCGCGATTGCGGCGTCTTGAATGCGCCTCCGACAGGCTGCCACCCATGCACCACGTAATAGGCGTTGGCGGTGCCCTCGGGCCATAACAGCTCCACCAGCGGGGCGCCGTCGTCGAGGCTCACCCGATAGTCGCGCAACTCCAACTGATCGATTTTGCCGCCCACCAGAGAGATCGACCCACGCACGCGCGGGGTGTCGATGGCGATGCGCCGACTTTGGTCAAGCGCCTCCTCCAGCGCCATAGGCTGTTCCGGCAGCCCCGCCGTGCCGACGGCCGAAGTCAACGCCCCCGCCGAGACTTGGCCCGGCTGTTGTACGGGGTCTCCCGAGGCCTCAGCCGCCAGCCGCGCCGCTTCTTGAGCGAGGCGTTGTTCTTCAAGTTGCGGGCTGACAATAAAAACCTGCCACAACGCGATCACGGCGAAGCTAAGCACGGCCGCGAGGATCAGATTGCGCTGCTCGTCCGGCGAGGGCTGTTGCATCCAAGGCTCCAAACAGGGGCGAAATATCGACAAACGCGTCCCGTAGAGCCGACGCTTTCGCGATCGTCAAGGGCGCGGCGCGCGCGCCGGCCAATTGCTCGGGACTGGCGCAGGTTCAACGCTGAGGGCTGTCGCCCGGCGTGCAGGCGGGTTTTGAAGGCGTGTCGCCCGCAGTGGGGGACAGCCCGGCGAAATCGAACAACGCCGGATCAAGCAGGTGGCTGGGGCGGGTGTTGGAGAGGGCGCGGAACAACACGTTCTTACGGCCCGGCTGCGCCTGCTCCCATCCGTCGAGCATCGCCTTCACCTTCTGGCGCTGTAGGCCATCTTGGGAGCCGCATAGATCGCAGGGGATAATCGGGACCTGAAGCGCGCGTGCGAACCGCGCGATGTCGGCCTCGGCGCAATGTGCGAGCGGGCGCAGCACGAGCAAATCGCCGTCTTCGTTAAGCAACTTAGGCGGCATCGCCGCCAAGCGGCCACCATGGAACAGGTTCAGGAAGAATGTTTCCAGAATATCGTCGCGGTGATGGCCCAACACCACAGCCGAGCAGCCTTCCTCGCGCGCAACGCGATAGAGATGGCCGCGCCGCAAACGGGAGCATAAGGCGCAATAGGTTTTGGTTGCGGGCACCTTGTCGATGACGACGGAATAAGTGTCTTTATATTCAATACGATGACGGACCCCAAGGTGTTTCAAATAGTCCGGGAGCACATGTTTCGGAAATCCCGGCTGGCCCTGATCCAGATTGCAGGCGAGCAGCTCCACCGGCAACAGCCCGCGCCATTGCAGGTCCAACAGCACCGCCAACAGGGTGTAGCTGTCCTTGCCGCCGGAAAGGCACACCAGCCAGCGCGCGTCACGCTCCACCATGGCGTACATGTCCAACGCCTCGCGGGTCAGCCGCACCAAGCGCTTGCGCAGCTTGTTGAACTCGCCGCTGCTGGGCGCAAGAGCGTAGACCGGCGGCAGGGCGTCGTCCTGCGGGGCGTTGGAGGGTTTGGGCGCGTCGAGCATGGTTCAGCTTTTCTCGGTTGGCGGATCGGGGACCGGATCAAAACCAGAGGAGGCGCCGAGGCGCTTGAACGGGTGGCATTTGGCCACCCGCCGCAACGTGAGCCAACCGCCCCGCAGCGGGCCGTGCCGTTGCAACGCTTCGACAGCGTAGGCCGAGCATGTCTGTGAGAACCGGCAGGTTGGCGGGAACAGTGGCGAGATCACCCAACGGTAAAAATGAAACGGCGCTGTCGCGAGGCCGATCAGCACACGCTTAACGGTGCGCCTTATCCCGCCCGCAGACGAGTCATCGCGATGGTTCTGTCCCATGCTATGCTCTCCGCTTCTGGTCGCTGCGCCGCCGGTTGGGGGCGCTCCTGCCTTGGTGCACGCGATCGACGGCCTGCCGCAGCTCCGCACTCATCTGGCTGAAGGGGCGTGTCGCGGTCGCCTCGGCGCGTGCGATCAGAACATAGTCCCAATCAGGCCGTGCGGTTGAGGTCAACACGATCTCGCTCAGCGCTCTTAGCCGGCGCTTCGCCCGATTACGGGCGACGGCGTTACCGACCTTTTTTGAGGCTGTGAAGCCGATCCGCGCGCCGGCGCCTACCGCTTCTTGCTCAGTCGAGGAGCGCGGCCGTCCCTGGAGCACAAATCCAGGGGTCGACCATTTTCGCGCCCTCGCCGCCGCTAGAAAGTCCCGGCGTTTTTTCAATCGCCTCAAGCAGAGCGTCCGCTCGCTGGGCGTTGCGGGGAGTGCGTCGGGCGCGCGCTCAGTCGTTTCGCCGTCGCTCAGGCGGACAACTGCTTCCGACCGCGCGCCCGGCGTCGCGCCAAAATCTTACGGCCGTTTTTGGTGGCCATGCGGGACCGGAAGCCGTGGCGGCGTTTGCGGACAAGGTTGCTTGGTTGATACGTGCGTTTCATGACGGCGCTCGACAAATGGAAAATGAGGCGATCCGCCGATATCGGCGTCGCGGATTGTGGCGGCTATACGCTTTGTAACAAAGCGCTGTCAATCTGGCTCAATTCGTCACGGCTCTTCAAGCGGTTGTGAGAGTGGTGGCCAAACACCGCTAACCACCCTCACATGTCGAGCCAGGACGCTGGACAAAACTATGAACGGGTCGGTGAAACCCCGATCTTCAGGGAGACGGCATGGCCCCGGAAAGCCCCCCCTCGCTTGATGCGCAACACCCAACCCCTCCGGACAGGGGATGGGTGCGCTACGCTCCGATCGCTGTGATCGCCTTAGGCGCCGTGATCGGTTTTTTCACGCTGCGCGAGTATCTCAGCTTCGCTACCCTGCGCGACAACCGCGACGCCCTGTTGGCGTGGCGGGACGCCAACCTCGCCGTTGCTTCCGCAGTGTATATGGCGGCCTACGCCTTGGTCGTGGCGTTTTCGATCCCCGGCGCGCTGTGGATGACGCTTGCGGGTGGTTTTTTGTTCGGCGTGTTCGTGGGCTCGGCGTTAACCGTTGCGGCCGCCACTGCCGGCGCAACCGCGATTTTCGTCGCCGCCCGCACCAGCCTCGGCGAGGTGTTGCGCGCCAAGGCCGGTCCTTGGCTCGCCAAGCTGGAGGGCGGCGTGCGCAACAATGAGGTCAGTTGGATGCTGCTGCTGCGCTTGGTGCCAGCGGTTCCGTTCTTCATCGCGAACCTTGCGCCCGCTTTTCTTGGAGTGAGGCTCTGGACATATGTCTGGACAACATTCCTGGGGATCATGCCGGCGACGGTGGTTTATTCCTGGGTCGGCGCCGGTTTGGGCGATGTGATCGACAGGGGCGGCTCTCCTGATCTTGGTCTGCTGTTCGAGCCGCATATCATTGGCCCGTTGTTGGGTTTGGCCGCACTGGCGGCCCTGCCAATTCTGCTGAAAAAGCGCAGCGCAGCGGAGGAAAACGCCTGATGAGCGGTGAGGAGCGCATCGAGACCGATATTTGCGTTATCGGCGCGGGTTCTGGCGGCCTCTCGGTCGCTGCCGGAGCGGTGCAAATGGGCGCGCGGGTGGCGCTTGTCGAAAAGGGCCTGATGGGCGGCGATTGCCTGAACTATGGCTGCGTGCCCTCCAAGGCGCTCATCGCCGCCGCCAAGCACGCCCATGCGCACAGAAGCGGCGCGCCGTTTGGCGTTGCCCCTCATGAGCCGGAGGTCGACTTCGCCGCCGTTAACGCGCATGTGCGCTCAGTGATCGCCGCGATCGAGCCGCATGACAGCCAGGAGCGGTTTGAGGGTCTTGGGGTCGATGTTATCCGCGCCCCCGGCGAATTCATCTCTGAAACCGAGCTGCGCGCTGGCGACCGGATCATCGCCGCCCGCCGCTTCGTGATCGCCACCGGCTCGCGCCCATTCGTCCCGCCCATCCCGGGTTTGGAGACGGCGCCTTATCTCACCAACGAGAGCCTGTTCGACCAGACCGCGCGGCCCGAGATCCTGATCATCATCGGCGGCGGTCCGATCGGGATGGAGATGGCGCAAGCTCATCGCCGCCTTGGCTCAAAGGTGGTGGTGATTGAGGCCGCCGCCGCTTTGGGCAAAGATGATCCTGCCCTTGCTTCAGTGGTGTTGGATCAACTGCGGCTTGAAGGGGTGGAAATCCTTGAGAACGCCAAGGTCGTCAACGTCGCGGGGCAGGATGGCGCCGTCACCGTAACCGTGGAGGGCGCGGAAGGGACCCAAAGTGACCTCACTGGTACGCACCTTTTGGTCGCCACGGGGCGGGCGCCCAACACCGACGGGCTCGGCCTGGAGGCGGCGGGTGTCGACTATGATCGGCGCGGTATCAAGATCGACGCGCGGCTGCGCAGCTCTAACAAGAAGATCTTCGCCATTGGCGACATCGCCGGGGAAGGTTCGGGCGGCCTTCAATTCACCCATGTCGCCGGCTATCACGCCGGAATCGTGATCCGGAATGCGCTGTTCCGCTGGCCCGCCAAAGCGCAAACTAAGCATATCCCTTGGGTCACATTCACCGACCCTGAACTCGCCCATGTGGGATGGACCGAAGCCCAGGCCCGCGCTGAGATCGGCGACAGAACTCAGACTATCGAATGGGGCTTTAAAGATAACGATCGCGCCCAAGCCGAACGCCACACCAAGGGTCTGATCAAGGCGGTGCTTGACAATTCCGGCCGCATCCACGGCGCTTCGATCGTCGGGCCACAGGCGGGAGAGTTGATCCAGATTTGGGCGTTGGCATTGTCAAAAGGCCTTAAAATCAAAGATCTGACAGGTATGGTCGCGCCCTATCCCACCCTCGGGGAGGTCAGCAAACGCGCTGCCGGGCAGTTCTTCGCGCCCAAGCTGTTCAGTGACCGCACCCGGGGTATAGTCCGGTTTCTGCTGCGTTTCGGCTGATATGTGGGGAGCCCTGCGCCCTCAACTGATCGCCTCTGGAGCCCATATGTAATTCGTTGACGCTGTGACCTTTATATTGACAGCGTCATCCCTCAGCAGCGCGGCGCGTGTCAGTGCGCCCGAGGGCTGAAAGGGATGTTGACGGGATGGAGCGCATGGCGATTTGGAGAAGCCTCTCAGGCCGCCTATTGGTGTTGACGATCCTGTTCGTCATGCTCGCCGAGGTGCTGATCTTCGTGCCTTCGATGGCGCGGTTTCGGGAGCAATATCTGCGCGAGCGCCTGGAGAAGGCGCAAATCGCCAGCTTGGCCATGCTCGCCTCTGACGAGAAAGGCATCTCCAAGGAGCTGGAGCAGGAGCTGATCCGCAACTCCGAGGTGTTTTCTGTCGCCCTGAAGCGTGACGGCGCGCGTGAATTGATGCTGATGGCGCCCGGTGAGATGATGGTGAAGGCGCGGTACGATCTGCGCGAGGCGACGGTTTGGAGTCTGATCCGGGACGCGTTCGAATGCGCTTTCACACAGCAACAGAGATATATCCACGTCACTGACGCGCCACGGTTTGGCGGCGGTGAAAGCGTTGAAATCGTGATCGACGATCAGGCGCTTCGAAACGCCATGCTCGCCTATGGGGTAAAGATTTTTTACCTCTCTTTGGTGATCTCGCTGATTACCGCCGGCTTGGTGTATATCAGCGTCCATTATTTCCTCGTGCGTCCGATGCGCCGGGTGATCGACGGCGTCATCTCCTTCCGTGAAGATCCCGAGGACGCCTCTCGTATCATCGCCCCGAGCGTCCTCAGCGGAGAAATTGGCCAAGCCGAGCGCGAACTCGCCGCGACCCAGGTTGAGGTTCATAAGGCGCTGAAACAAAAGTCTCGGCTGGCGGCGTTGGGGGAGGCGGTCGCCAAGATCAACCATGACCTGCGCAACATTCTCGCCAGCGCGCAGTTGCTCGCCGATCGGCTGGAGGCTTCCTCCGATCCTGTGGTCAGCAAGGTCTCGCCGAAGCTGATCAACTCCCTCGACCGCGCCATCCGGCTGTGCCAGCACACGCTGGAGTATGGTCGGGCGGAGGAACCGCCGCCGGAGCGGCGCGTGGTGGACTTGCGGGCGCTGGTGGACGAGGTCGGCGTGGCGCTGGGCGTGCGCGGCGACGACCCCGAAGGCCGCACCGCAACGCCCTCGGTGCGTTTTCTCAACGCCGCGCCGGAGCGCCTCGCCGCCGCCGCTGACCCGGATCAGCTGTTCCGAGCGTTGCTTAACTTGGCGCGCAACGCGATGCAGGCTATCGACGCCAGCGGAGAAATGGGGCGTATCCAGGTTGAGGCGCGCCTCTCCCCCGAAGCGCCGCCCCCCGCTCGGTCGCGCAACGGCGTCGGACATGATGTCGGCTCGGTGGAGATCGATGTGATCGATGACGGCCCCGGCTTGCCGATCAACGCCCGCGAGCATCTGTTCCGCGCCTTTAAGGGCTCGGCCCGTAAGGGCGGCTCCGGCCTAGGCCTCGCTATTGCCGCCGATCTCGTGCGGGGCCATGGAGGCGTCTTATCCCTGATTGAGAGCACCACCGCCGGCACGCGGTTTCGATTAACATTGCCCGCCCCGAACCCTGATCATCCCGTCGCGCATCGCCCCAGCCCGGAGGCGCAAGCGGCCTTGACGGATTGACGGCTCCTTGAAAAGACCAACCGGTGCGTCGAATACGTACGCATCTGCGCCGGCTGGGCGTGGGAGGCGGATAGATTGCGTCTCGGAACAGAAGCTTAACGAGCAAGCGATCTTCCTATGGACCCGCTTCGCTCCAGGGGAAAGGGCTCGCCATGTCTGATGAAACCGCCAAGCCACGCCGGGGCATCGCCGCTTTGGGCGGGTCGCAATTCCTGATCGCCCAGATCTTCACCATCGCCTCCACCATCATCGGCGTGTATCTCGCCGGCTATGTCGGTTTCCAGCGAACCCTAGAGTACGATCGGCTCCAGACCGCCCGCCAGCAACTCAATCTGTTCACCGCGCTCCAGGCTGAGTTGAACGACAACGTCACGCGCCTGTCCGAGCTCAGTGAGCGCATGCATGCGGCGAACGAGGAGGGGAAAGGGATCTGGGGCGATTGGCCAACGCTGCGGCTCTATGTCTGGGAGGCGGCGGCTGAAAATCCGGCGCTCTTTCAAGGGCCGCCTGAGCTGGTCACCGGGATTCAGGCTTTCTACGCCGAGACCGGCGACTTGCTTAGCGATGAGACCCTCCACAAGAATTTCAGCAGCTTGACCACATCCAACGCCTATGACCGAAATCAAGCGAAGGAGAAGTTTGACGGCTTGCTGGAGGACGCCCGTTCCGATCTCAACAACTTGCTCGGCGATGCGATCGATAGGCCGTCACAGTTAACCGCAGCCTATGATGCTGATAACCCTGACAATTAAACGTCATTCTCGATCCAAATCATGCAACCACCTCCCCAAAATCTCAGTCCAGGCCGCTTCAATGATCTGACCGACGTGCCTGGGCTGTCAGTCGGTCACGCCGACGATGAGGCCGCAGGAACCGGCGTCACGCTGATCCTGTGCGATCACTTCACCCCCGCCGCCGTTGACGTGCGTGGTGGCGGCCCTGCGACACGCGAGGTGGAGGTTCTGGCCCCCGGCGGTCTGGTCGGCGGCCTGCATGCGCTCTGTTTCTCTGGCGGGTCGGTGTTCGGGCTTGCTGCGGCGGACGGCGCGGCCCGCGCCCTCAGCGCTCAAGGAGCCGGTCTGCGTCTCGCGCCCAGCGCGCCGTCGGTCCCGATCGTCCCCGCCGCCTGTCTATATGATCTTGGCCTGGGGACCGATGCGGCTGCCCCATACGTTCCTGCCGATTACGCTGTCTTGGGCGCAGCCGCCCTCGCCGCCGCGCAGGCCGCCCGTCAAACACCCGCCCCCACGCCGCTCGGGGCGGTGGGCGCTGGCCGGGGCGCCCGGGCTGGAAATCTCCCCGGCGGCGTCGGAGCCGCTTCCTTGGATCTGGGCGATGGTCTGATGGTTGCCGCGCTGATGGTGGCGAACCCAGTAGGATCGGTCAAAATGCCAGACAGCGCCGCGTATTGGGCATGGCCGTGGGAGATCGACGGCGAATTCGGCGGCGTTCGCCCGGCTCCTGATGCTTCGCCGGTAGTAGAGCCGCTCCCCGCCGACGGCAAACTCGCCCTCCGGCGCACTCCAATCGCCTTCAACACCACACTTGGCGCGGTGGCGACCAACGCGGAGCTCTCCGCCCCTGAGAGCCAACGTCTCGCGATCATGGCGCAAACCGGCCTGATCCGCGCCATCCGCCCGGCTCACACCTCGTTCGACGGAGACGTGATCTTCGCCCTCGCCACCGCCGCCCACCCGCTCTGCGGCCTTGCTGATGATCGCCCCCTCGCCCTGACCCGCCTCGCCAGCGCCGCCGCTGACTGCGCCGCCCGCGCCATAGCCCGCGCGGTTCATGAGGCCGCTAAACCCTGACCCTTAACGCTGCAACCGCCGCCCATGACAACGCCGCCGCAAAGGTAAGGTTACGTCTTGCATTCCCCCGCAACGATCGCTAACTAGCGGCTCTCGCAACGCTTCTTGCGATTAGCACCGGTAGCTCAGCTGGATAGAGCACCAGACTACGAATCTGGGGGTCGGGAGTTCGAATCTTCCCCGGTGCGCCACTTAACATCCTGATTTCACTCATGATCTTTTTGTTCTCCTAAGGTGATTTGCGCCTTGGTTTGCAGCTGGTTTGCAAAAACTGTTGCCTCAGCGTTCTCAAAGGTCTCGATCGCCGCCGCGGCGAGGGCGCGGGTTCGGGCGCCGTAGCGCTCCAGAATACGGGTTGCGGATTGCATGGTGTGGCCGGTCACAGCCGCCGTTTGCTGCAGGGTCACCCCAGCCTCGTTCATCAGCGTGACAGCCGTCCCTCGCAGGTCGTGAAAGTGCAGCTTATCAATCCCCACACTGCGCGCGTGCATCGACCACGCCTTACTGAGGGCCTTGTCATTCTGTTGGGTGAACCAGGGGCGGCCGTCGGCCCGGGTCAGGATGTAAGGCCCGCGCCGCTCCATCCCGTCCAGCATTCGCTGTAATGCTCGCGAGGCCGGGACATGGACATGCACTCCGGTCTTAGATTGCCGTAGGCGCAGCGCCCCATCTTCATAATCTGACCACCGCAGCCGGATCAAATCACCGTAGCACTGACCTGTATGAATCGCGAGAATAAGCGCCTGTTGCAGCTCCATTGGCGCTGAAGCCATAAACGCTGCGATGTCTTTTTCAGTCCAGATAAATTGCGAACGGTCGCCTTTGTGCAGACGCTGGAAGCCCTTGATCGGATTATCCCGGATTTCGCCCTTTGCCACCGCATAGGAGAACACGCTCGACAGTACTGACAACCGGTTATCCGCCTCACGCGGATGCTCATGTGCGATTTTCTCCTGATAGCTGATGAACACCCCGCGCACACGCAAAGAGGACAGCGCAGCGATTTTCATCTTGCCGAATTCCAGCTTCAGCTTTGAGAGCATCCGGATATATTCGCGCTGGGTCGACGCGGCTTTCTGTTTGAAACGAGGCGAGCCTATATAGGCGCGGATCAAACCGCTCACGGTGCGGCCCAGATGCTGGCTGCGGTCTTCAGCGGCGACATAGGCCGCCAAAAACGATGCGGAGCCAGGAACTCCAGGCAAACGCGCGCCTGAAGCCCTGTGATAATAGTATAGCTTCACCGAGCCATCTGCGAGCCGCTTGCGGGTGGTGTTGATCCCCTTCAACTTAGTTTTTGTCATGATCCTTCAGCCATTCATCTAGGGCAGCGTCCGGGTCGCTCGAGGCAGGTTCCGCGCCTGTGCGGACCTCGAGACTGCCATCCAAACGAAA
>JAHQVS010000071.1 GCA_019634215.1 Paracoccaceae bacterium
ACGCCGGTGGTCCAGTTCACAACCGGGTCAAATTTCTCGGCGACCAGTAGCTCGCCGGTGACGCGGTCCATGGTGTAGGCCAGACCGTTCCGGTCAAAGTGCACGAGGGTCTTACGAGTTTCGCCATTCACGTCGATGTCCGCCAGGATCATCTCGTTAATGCCGTCGTAGTCCCACTCGTCATGCGGGGTCATCTGGTAGAACCATTCGGCCATGCCCGTGTCCGGGTTGCGAGCCATGATGGTCATCGACCACTTGTTGTCGCCCGGACGCTGAGCCGGGTTCCAGGTCGATGGGTTGCCGGTGCCGTAGTAGAACAGATCGGCTTCCGGGTCATAGGAGTACCAACCCCAGGTGGCGCCGCCGCCGATTTTCCACTGATCGCCTTCCCAGGACTTCAGCGAGCTGTCTTTGCCGACAGGCTTACCGAGATGGGTGGTCTTCTCCGGGTCCACCAGCATCTCGTCATCTGGGCCCATCGAATAGGCGCGCCAGACTTGCTCGCCGCTCTCCATATCATAGGCTGTGACGTGGCTACGTACGCCGAATTCGCCGCCAGAGATGCCGACGATGATCTTGTCCTTTACCGGCAGAACGGTGGCGGTGTTGGTCTCGCCCTTTGACGGATCGCCATTAACTGCAGTCCACTTGACCTCGCCAGTCTTCGCGTTCAACGCGACGATGGTGGTGTCAGCCTGATGCAGGAACAGCGTGCCGTTGGCATAGGCGGGGCCGCGGTTGACGGTGTCGCAGCACATCACCGGAATGACGTCCGGATCTTGCTTCGGCTCGTACTTCCAGATGATACGACCGTCATTGTTCAGGTCGAGCGCATAGACCTTATTGGGGAACGGCGTGTGCACGTACATCACGTCGCCGATCACCAGCGGGCCGCCCTCGTGCCCGCGCAGAACGCCGGTCGAGAAGGTCCAAGCCACTTGCAGATCACCGACATTGTCGCGATTGATCTGCGAAAGCTTGGAGTAGCGCTGGTTGGCGTAATCGCCAGTTTGAAGAACCCAATCGTTCGGATTGGATGTCAGATTCAAAACATTATCGTTCGCAGACGCGGCCGAAACGGCAAACGCGCCCGCGACTACGCTAAGTAGTAGCGATCTCAAGGCATCCTCCACTAGATCAAAGTAACGGAACCGTCACCCTGTTTTCCCGCATTTCCTGATCGTGAGATTGAGGCGTTATTGAATTGCGCCCTGCGGGTAAGGTTTGTTCGACGGCTTATGCCGCCAGGCGAGAGAGCTTTCTGAGTTTTCAGATGTTTCTCATCAACCACCGCTGAGGGTAGCTAAGCTCGCGAGAGACTCAAGAGCAAATTCGTCGCCAAGATGCCGCAGATCATGCATTTCGAATAAAAATTTATCTTGCTAGGCAAGATTCGGCTTGTTTGAGGCTATTCCCACTCAAGCTCCTTGAAAGCGGATGTTACATTTCGCCGATGGAAGATGTCAGACAATAGCCAGGGGGCGTCTAACTGGCCTCCAATGGTTTCTACAGCTTCACCAAGTGGCACGCCTGCGGCGATGGCGGCACGAGTGCGATCGACTAATGTGGTTAAATACATGCGCATTGGTTCGGCGGCTTCCGGCCAGGAAACCGAAATTGGGCCATGGCCCGGCACCACGCGCGCAGCTTCGCGGCTCGTCAACTTCTCTAAATTGTTGAGCCAGCCGACAAGAGAGCCATCCAGCGCCGGAGTATGGTCAAGGAAGAGAAGATCGCCCAGAAACCAAGTGCCGGTGGCCTCGTCGTAGACCGTTAAGTCGTTATCGGTGTGCATGGTCGGGTGCGCCTCAAGGATGAGGCGACGCCCCCCCAAATCTAGTTCAGTACGGTCTTTCACTAATTGGGTTGGAAGCTCTATGCGCGATCCCTGAAATGGCGCACCGACGAGGCGCTCATAGGCTTCGAGATAGCTGCCCTCTCGGGCTGCGATGGCGCGTGGGTGCTTAAAGTGCCCCACCACCTCTGCGCCTGCATCGCGCAGCACGGATGCGCCAAGCACATGATCGGGGTGCATGTGGGTGAGCACCACCCAGCGGATTGGCTTGTCGGTGAGGTTGCGTATTGCAGACAGCAGTGCCTCGCCCACCCTCCTGCCCCCACCTGCGTCAATCACAGCAACGGCGTCATCACCGATCACCACGCCGATATTGGCGGTGTCTCCGAGATTGTCGCCGGATGGTTCCGCGTGCGCGCCTTGGTGCACGTAGACGCCCGGAGCGATTTCACTGAGGTCGAAGGGGGTGGTCTCACCCTTTGGGACACAGGGCCACTTTTGCGGGATCTCCTCGGCGGGCCATTCGGCCGTAAGACGCCGCGCCTCAGCTTGACAAACTGCCCGGTCCTCTCCTCCTGAGGTTCGAAGGGTGCGGCACTCCAAGGGCGCGTCGGCGAGGCAAAGCGTGAGCAAGATCTCAAACATCGGCATTGGCGATGCTTAGGGGCGGTGTGTTCCGCGCATTAATCAATTTCATCTCTTTGGTCCCCGCCTAGGTTGCTTTATGCGCCTTTTCTCCTGGAATTCTCGGCCTATGGTGTCCAGCAACAATGCGCCGCATCGCCGCGTGGCCGAATGGGCGTGATAAGTATCAGGGAGGCGTAATGACCCGGACAGTTTGCATGGGGCTCGCCGCTATTGCGGCGTTAACGGTGATGATCAGCGCCGCTGGAGCGGATGAGGCGCGGAAGCTGTTGTTCGACACGGCGCATCTGGCGAGCGTGGCGGAGGGCGAGCGGGTTTTCTACCGCCATCGTGTTGAGCGCGATGATAAATTTCCGGCGATTGTTGGCCGGGATGAGAGGATTTTGCTCGCCGCCACGGGGCCGAAGACCATGACCGTCACCTTGGACGCGGACGGCGTTAAACGTGAACTCGACCCATTTCGGGGCGGTGGCAACAATCCGGTGATGCTGGTGTTTCTCGAAAGCGTGGTGCGGGCGGTCAGCCGTGTCACCGGCGGCAGCCCGTTTTATCTGCGGCGCCGGGTGCAGGAGGCGTTTCAGAACGGCGCCGAGGTTGAGGAGACGCCTGATGGCCGGAGCTTCGGCTATCGCCCATTCTCCAGCGACCAGAATCGCGCAAAACTCGGCTCCTTTGCGGACCTGGAGATCCGCTTCACCTTGAGCGACGCCGTGCCTGGCGCTTTCGTCCAACTGGCGGCCACGGCCATGAGCGAAGATGGGGAAAGCGCCGCCTATCTGGAGGAGATCACCCATGTTCAAACGCCTTAACCGGGTCTGGCCTATGGGGATGCCAGTGGCGCTCGCCATCGCCTTGATTTTGGGCGGCACGACATCGCGGGCGCAAGAGGTTGCGATAAGTGATTATCCAACGGTCACGCGTGCGGACTATGTGTTCGCTTGCATGGCGGTGAATGGTCAGAACCGTGACGCGTTGGAGCGTTGCTCTTGCTCTATCGACATCATCGCGTCGATCTTGACTCATGAACGCTATGTGCAGGCGGAGACCGTGTTGCGCACGCTGAAGGTCGGGGGGGAGAAGGTTGCGGCCTTCCGCGCTTCAGCTCGTCATAAGAAGATGGTGGAGGATCTGCGCAGGGCTCAGGCGGAGGCCGATGTCGTGTGTTTTTGAGGATTTCGACCAGCGGCGGCCTGAACGCCGCCGCTGGAAATGTGTTAGATGTGAGATTTAATCGCGAATGACTTGCTGAACACGCGATCCTCGGAGTCCGTCATATTGACGTTGAGCGTGTCCGCACCGTTTCGGAGGTAGGTGAAGCGGATGCTGGGGTCTTCGCTCAGTGAGATGCCGCCGGTCAGCCGAAACACCAACTCCTCGCCTTGGATAACCTCCAGCAGGTCAACAAACTCCGCAGGCACATGCAGTTGCGTCACTTGGTCGATCTGAAAGCCGGAATAATTCGGGTGACGCACCATGATCTGCGCTTCGGCGACGGAGGGGTCGTCAGCGGCCAGGGCCATCATCTCTGGCTTGAACAAGCGGAGCTTCATCTTGCCGATGCTGGCAATCGTCTGATCCGCGTCTTTCAAGGCCGGCGCGCTGCACCCTCCGCTGGCCTTCACATAACGCGCTACTTGGCGCAGCGAGCCGTCCGCCATCTCAATTACAGCGCGCACGTTGGAGTAGGCGTTGACTCGGACCCGGGTAGTGATGGAGAAGCGCTCGCCAAGACCAGGGCCGAGGTCCATTTCAGCAGCCACCGGCATCGGGTTTTCGTCGACGATCAACAGCAGCTTGCGCGCCTCTTCATCTGCCGCCGGCGTCACGTCGATACGAATTGGCACGATGGCGGCGTCATGAGCGCGGTAGGGGGCGTCGATGGTCAGGAGGCCTGCGCCATCCGTCACGGTTTGATCGCCATAAAGCTCTTCCCGAATCTCTTCCCAAGCTTGGCTTGGCTTTTCGGGGTTCGCGTCTTGGGCTATGGCGCTTGTCGTTCCGACGCTAAGGGCTAAGACCCCTATGAGAGCGAGGCGTGACAGCGTTTGGCTCTTCCTCATCGTGTTCGTCTCCCTTTTTTGCGATAATTATTGTTGATCCTGAGCAGGCTCGCGCTGAGCGCGTTATCTGGCCCGCAAGTGAGATCACATGCTCCGTAATTGTCAAACTCACAAACCATTGCCGGATTCTCATAAAATGAGAGTTTTGTGAGATAAAATGCTCAATAAAAACTGATTTTCTTAAATTGTGAAGATGTAACGAGAGGGTGAAAAAGTGAATTTCTGAGTAATCTTGACATTCATGCTGCATTTGTTAGATAGCTCTAGAGGCCAATACTGGCGTAGTATCTACTTTGCAATGATAAGGAGTTACCCATGGCTTGGACCACCCCAAAGTTTGACGAGCTGACCTGCGGCATGGAAATCAACATGTATTTCCCGGCCGAGGAATAAGAACAGCCTGAACGGATGACTTTCAGCGCGTTCGCGCTAATGTGATTCGTTTTGAGCTTGCTTGACGGGAGATGTCGGCTCGGGTCGGCATCTCCCGTTTTATTTTGCACTGCAACATATCTCTGCGTTGCGGCTAAAGTCTGATCCTGAATAGATTCGATCATCGACTTTGCCGCCTTTACATCACTTTAAATCCCGAATCATTCTATCAAGCCACAGCCCGCCTAGCGTGCTGATGAAAGCGTGAGCACATTTGTGTGCGATATTGTTCTGCTATACTTCCGGCGAATGAAATGAGGATGTGATGAAAGACAATTGGCTCGCAATTGCAGCGGCGGCTTGCGTTGCCGGCGCTTTACTTGGCTACAATATTGGAGCCGGTGGCGACGGTGATGAAAAAATTAGCAACCGTCTTGATCAAATCGAAGGACGTCTCGCGTCATTGGATGGGCTTGAAACCGCCAATTCAAGCATCGCCGAATTAAGCTCCAGCAATGAGGCCATCATGGGCGAGTTGGCGGCGCTAAAGGAAGGTTTGGGCGGTTTGGAGAGTGGCATGGAGGCGTTGCCGACCAGCATTGACGGCCTCTCCAAACAGGTTTCGAAAATTGAAGGCGGGTCAGAGGCGGTCCGGGAGGATGTCGCCGCCGCGTTTAGCGCGACTTCCACGGCAGTCCAGGGCGTGACCTCAGAGCTTCAGGCTGTCTCTCGCCGATTTGCGGCACTGGAAACGGCTGCTGCTGAGCCGTCATCGTCCGCGCCTGATCCCGCGCCAGTTGAGGCGGTGGAAGTTGCGGCCAAGGCGGCCGTTGAGACCGCCCCGGAGCCTGATGTGGCAGTAGAGATGCGAGCGGCCATTGGCGATGACGGCGTGATTTTGGGCGTGGGTCAGACTGGCGCTGTCGGTGAAGCGCGTTTGTTTCTTTCCAAGCTGGATGAACAGGCCGCACATTTGATTATCGTTGGCGGTGACAGCATCACGTTGAGCAAGTTTGGCAGCCCGAAGCGTTTGGAGGGCGGCTGCGAAGTTCGTTTGGAAGGCGTCCATGAGCGCAAAGCGTATGTCGCTGCGGACTGCTCGTAGAATAATGGCTGGCTAGAGCATTTTATGCAGAACTGTGTGTGGTTTTGCGGTTCGAAGAGGCTGTCGCGCACCCACACCCCCCCGCCGAGGGAGAGGAGCTGTAGATGGTGGGGCGCGATTGCCAATCGCTTATCGATGGGCGCTCACGCTCAGGGTGTCGCCAATGTGTGTGCGATTGCCCTGCTCGCAGCTGGTTTTGGGCAATGGCAAGCGGTCAGGGTCAATCTGGCCTCTGTTGGATGGAGCATTGTCAGCCTTCCGGTGTCTTTGGAGCCTTAATTGCCGAGATTTTCTCTGCGATAGCCTTTGTCAACGCTTCTGGTGAGGCCTCCGGGTTTAGCAACGAGATCACCGCCCCTTCAGGGTTGAGGAGGTAGAACCTAGTCGTGTGATGGTATTGTTTGCCGATCTCGCCCGGGCGCGGCGAGCGCCGCATTCGGCGGATCTTGAAGTCGCGTCCGAAGGCATGGATTTGCTTTCTGCTGCCAGTGAGCGCCACCACGTTGGCCTCGAAGGAGGCGGCGTATGCCTTAAGCGGCGCCAAGCCCTTTTCACCCGCGTCAAAATCGACGAACACCAGCCTGGGCTTTGTTTCGCCGCCGAGGTCTTCGGCGATTTGCGCCATGGTTCCCAGTGCGATTGGGCAAGCTTGGACGCAATTGGTGTAGCCAGCGAAAAGCAGCGACCACTGGCCTTTCAAGAGCGCCTCGCTAACGACGTCGCCACCGGTGTCGATCAGCTCGAAACGTGGCGTGATGTCGGTGATAGTGTAGCCGGATGGCCCGCCGTCCCCTGTCGATTGGGCCACCGCTGGGGCCGCCAGCGCCAGCGTCAGCGCCAGGATCGCGGCGGGTGGGGTTATGAAATTACTGCGCATAAGCTCGACCCTCACGCTTTCACTCTGATGCGGGTTTCAGCGACGCCCGCGCCATTGGCCTGCACCTGACGGCGAATCCAGTCTAGGAATGTGAACTTCACGTTGAAGTCGCCAACTTCATTGGCGTCTATCAGCATGTCGTAACGCTGGGCGCCTGTAAGTTCGAAAGTCTCATCGGCCGGGATAGTGAACGGTTGCGACCAAGGCGCCAACGGGCCGCCGAGTACGCGACCGTCGACGTTGATGACCTCAGCATCGAGGCCGATTTTAACCTGAGTGACGCCATATGCCGCCGCCAGCACCCGAACCAAGATTTTATCGCCGAGCGTGGCGTCGACCCGGACCTTCCGGCTCTTCATGGTGCGATTGTTCGGCACGCCCGAAATCACGAAATACTTCGGGTTAAAGTCATTCAAGCCAACATCTTCGCCACAGAGGCCAGCGTTATGGTGGAGCTCATGCCAAACTGGGTCGAGGTCGTCCGGCACCCAATTCGCCTCGACGTCGTATTTCACCGGCACGCCCGCACGCAGAGCATAGCCTGGCCCCTCCACCGGATCGACGAGCAGCAACCCGTACATGCCCATCTCGAAATGGAGCGTGGTGTTCTTGTGGCAGTGGTAAAAATAGGTGCCGGGGTTCATCGGCTGATACTGATAAATGTAATTTCCATTCACCTCGAAAGAGGTATGGCCGACCCCATCATTGAAGGTGGTCGGGTCCATACCGTGCAGGTGGATGGTGTGGGTGCCCTTGTTGGCCTTCACCTTAGTGTGGACGATTTGGCCAGCTGTGACCCGGATTGCGGGTCCCGGCCAAGTTTTGCCTTTACGGGCGTCTGGATCGCGGAAGCTCCAGATTTCAATTTCCTCTCCGCCCGGCAAATCGAGATCAAAGCCGTAGAACTGGCGGGTGTTTTCCACATCAGGCTTTAAGAAGTCTGGAGTGTCGGGGTTCTTGGCGTAGGGGTTGCAGCCGAACTCGTCGAAGCCGACCGGCTCGCCCACCGAGGTGCCATCAAAATCTGCGTCGCTCATTGCGTTGGTCCTTACAAATTTACAGTTACGAGCGCGCTGAGAGCGGGCCTTCCAGCTCCCAGTCGGTGATCAAACCTTGCGGGTAGTTCCCGCCGCCCGCTGTTTGAGAAATCTCCTGATGGCAATGCATGGGATATTTCAGGGGAAACGGCTCTTCGAAAGGCGGCCACGCAGCGTCAGGGATGTCGCTCGGCCGATCGAAGGGAAGAAGCACGTCCTTGCGATCCCCCGGGGCCATGGTCCAAGTGTCACGCTCAATCACGTTCTCGTTCACTACGACCTCGCCAGTGGCGTTGGTGGTGGAGAGCTCGAAGATATGGTTGCCATGGATGTGCGGCGAGAAGGTTGGCAGGCCGGCGTTCAGCACCCGAAGCAGCGATGGTTCACCTTCGAAGCCCTTTGGGATCGTGCGTTCATCGAAAGAGGCGTCGAAGCCGCTGAGACCATTGAGGGTGAAATATCTCGGGAGATTTGTTTCAACGAATTCAGTTGAATCGATGGGCTGACCCAGCTCCGCCATCAGGTTGAATTTTGGATCAATGGAATTGAAGACCCAGATCCGTTCATGTTTAGGGGCAGGGTTGCCGAATTCGGCGATCCAGGGATCGCCTGGGAATTTATCCGGCATTTGAGGAGAGTTCGTGCCCAGAGACTCGAACACGGCGTTCGCGCCGAGTGTTTGCCGATCACGGCTATAGGGTGTGATTACCCCAGCAGGTGTGGTCGGCTCTGCAGGGGCGACCACCATGACGCCGTGAAGGCCCAATACTTGGAATACTGGGTGGTTGACTGGATCGAGGTAGAAGTAGCTGCCGCCGTTCGGGATAGTGAAGGTCGCGCTAAGGGTCTCACCCGGTGCTATGGAGGGGATTGTGGCGCCTGCCGCTCCCGGAATGGAGAAGCCGTGTGGTTCACTCGCGCCGTTCGTGACATGGACTGTTAGCTGGTCGCCTTGAGTGACACGTAATGTTGGGGCGGCAAAGCCGCCGTCAGCGTCACTGGCGAAGTAAAACAGCATGAATACTGTTTCTCCATCGATCAGTTCGACCGTCGCGGGCCGGATCGTCAGGGATATTTCATGCGACGTCGCTGCTATGGCATGGCTGGTAAACATACCAGAACAGAGCAATGAAGATGCGCCGACCATACTGTATCTTATGAAATCACGTCTTTCCATGGTAGCAGCCCCCGCTGTTTGCAAGTTGCAAATAGAGATCCAACGAATTTCTCTTCCGCACCAAGCCGGGCATAAATCACCTGTCAGGTAGCTGAATAAAATTTTTACCTCCGCCCCTAGAGGGTTAAAGGCGGTTGGACCTCATTTACGAGCATTTCATGGAATTAATACAATTGAAAGCAGATATATTTACAGTTTTTTAATGCGGTTAATGCGTGAGAGTCGCTTTCGCCCTCTGATTGGTGGCGAGTTCATGGCGCTTGGATGTATATGCTTAATCTATACAAGTGAGGTAATTTTCTTGGCCAGCTTTTTGGTTGGCGCGATATGCCAGAGATAGTCGACGACCCGGTGCTCCCTGTCGAGCGCGTAAGCGTAAGCGGGATGGGAAATCAAGTAATCGTCGCCGTCCCCAGTCCGCTCATATGTGACGTTCCAGCCGTGGGCGATGGTGTCGATTTCATCCTGGCCGCCGGAGAGGCCGATCAAATTTGGATGGAAATGCGAGACATAGTCACTCAACACTTCTGGTGTGTCGCGCTCTGGGTCGAGAGTAACGAAAGCGAAGCCGATCTCCTCGGTTGGCGCGCCATCAGCCCGGGCGGCGTCAAGAGCGTCGGTCAAAGCGCTCAACGAGGTTGGGCAGATATCGGGGCAGTAGGTGAAGCCGAAATAGACGATGAAAGGGCGGCCGGCGAAGTCCTTGTCAGTTCGGAATGGCGCGCCGTCATGCCGCTTCAGCGAGAATGGGGGCGATGGTTGTAGAACCTTGCGTTCGGTTTTGGCGAATGCGGAGTGCGGACTTGAGCCAATCATCGCCAAGGCTCCAGCGCCGATGATGACTTTTCGGCGGGAAATATCGGCGGATTCCTGCTGTTTAATCACCATGACTTAAAACGCCCCCATCGTTGCTTCGGGCGCGTTCAGCCGCGCCGCAACATTAGCGGGATTAGACAAGCAAAGCTGCAAGCGATTCAACGGGCTGATGTGCGCAAGTGCGTGATAAGCGGCAATTCCAAGGTGACCGTGCGTCTGCGACGCGTCATTAACCCCACGTTTGATGCAAAACTGCACTCGATGAATGGAGATTGGGGCTGACGAGCTGGCGGCGGGGCCGCCCCTATGGTTTCAACTGAGCTGGTCAAAAGATTAACGGCGCGAAGGTGCCTGGGCGATAGGGGCGTTTTGTGATTGGCGGGTCGATCTCTTGGCGGCGACTCTGCAGCGATGGAGTGGCGTTTTCCAGAACACTGCTGGTGACGGCGGCGCTGTGTGGGACGACACTCGGGTGCGCCCGTGTTGCCGAAATCGAGCAAGGCCTGATCACAAGTGATGGAGCTTCCGCCGCCTCGGAGCCGACCCGAGCCGTTATGCCTGCCCGTGTGATTAGCGAACGCGTCCCGTTCGATGGCAAGGTTCCACCGAATCAGCTGAAGCCGTCGCAATCCTTTGAATCCGGGCGAACCGTTGAGATTGTCGAAGGTCGCCCCGCGCCGAGTTTGTCGAAAGGCAAGCGCGCCTTGGCGCGGAAAGTAGCGGGAGATGGCGTCGAATTCGCTTTTGTTGACGCTGATGTTGCAGAGGCGGCGGAGGTGATTTTCACCACGGTGCTGCCGCGAAGCTTTGTTGTAGACCCAAGCGTTGACGCTCGGGTGACCTTTCAGACCACACGGCCCCTACCTAAAAAATCTGTTCTGACGGCGTTCGACGCTGTGCTTTCCACTGTGGGAGCTACGGTGATTGACGATGGGCAGGTGATCCGGATCGTGCCGCTGGGGACAGCACGCTCCTCGGGGGCGCCGCTTGGGGACCAAGCAGGACAGGGCGGATATCGGTTGGAGGTTGCGCCGCTTCAGTTCGTGAAAGCCAGCGAGATCGCCGAGTTGCTGCGGCCTATCGGCGGTGAAGATCAAGTGGTCGCCGCAGATGATGGGCGCAATATCGTGGTGCTGGCAGGGTCAGATCGCACCTTGGCCCCACTGCTCGATGTGATTGAGACCTTTGACGTCGACTGGATGGCGGGCCGTAGTTTTGGGGTTTTTCCACTGGAGAATGTCGACGCGCAGACGGCGACCGAGGAGATGGAGCTGATCTTTCAGGAAGAGGCCGCCGCTGATCTCGCTGTCCGGTTTCTGCCTCTGAAGCGCATTAACGCCGTTATTGTCATCGGCCGGCAGCCTGAGACAGTGCGTCAGATGGTGGAATGGCTGGAGCGGATCGACCAGCCTTCGCTGACAGATGAGGAGCGGGTGTTCGTTTATTTTGCGCAGAACACCGATGCTGCAGACTTGGCGGCGGCGCTTGATGGGTTGCTGGACAGAAGTGACGAAGATGATGGGGTTGACCTGAATTTCGTTGTTGCAGCAGACGTGTCCAATCGCGGCGCCGAGTCCTCGCCGGACGAGGTGGTGGAGTCTCCGGAAAGAGGAGACGCTCGCGTCAGGAATGGTGATTTCCAGACGGCGAGTGTCAACGCCGGTGGCCTTGATGGCGGGCGCGTAAAGGTGGTCGCCGCTCCGAGCCGCAACGCCATCTTGGTAACGGCCTCGCCAAGCAATTGGCGCAAGCTTGAGGCGATTCTGACTCAACTCGACGTGCCACCGCTGCAGGTGCTGTTGGAGGTTAACATCGTCGAGGTGACGCTGAAGGATGAGCTTCAGTATGGCTTGCAGTGGTTCTTCCAATCGGGGAACAGCAGCTTTAGTTTGAGCAATCTGACCAGTGGTGCGGTTACGGCAGCGTTTCCTGGATTTAACTATGTGTTTCAGACCAGCGACGTGCGCCTCGCGCTGAGCGCGCTCACCGACATCACGGATGTGCGGATGGTCTCGGCGCCGTCCTTAATGGTGCTCAACAATCAGACCGCCTCTCTACAGGTTGGCGATCAGGTGCCGATTGCGGTGCAGTCTTCTCAGAGCGTGACTGATCCGGACGCGCCGATAGTTAACAGTATCCAGTTTCGCGACACCGGCGTCATTCTGAACGTGACGCCTCGGGTCAACAATAGCGGCTTGGTCATCGCTGAGATCGAGCAAGAGGTTAGCAGTGTGGTCCGCACCAGCACCTCCAATCTGAATTCGCCAACCATCCAACAGCGGCGGCTCTCCAGCACCGTGGCGGTTGGCGACGGTGAGTCGGTGACGCTGGGCGGCCTGATTCAGGATAATGACTCCACCATCAAATCCGGTGTGCCGGGGTTGTCCGAAATTCCTTTCCTGGGCGCCGCGTTTCGCTCCACCAGCGATCGGGTGAACCGCACCGAGCTGTTGGTGATCGTGACCCCGCAAATCGTGCGTGACGGCTCGGATGCGCGCGAGGCGACTTCCGAATTGCGCCGCAGGATGTCCCGGATTTCTCCGAAACGCCGCACTGAAGGGCGGATCGCAGTGGATGAGCTGCGACGGTTGATGGGTCCTGCCGCGCAATGACATGGGCGGGCCGGGAGACGGCCTCGCGATCGCGGCGGGGCTTCATCCTGGTGGCGGTGTTGTGGGTCGCTCTGTTTTTAGCCGTGGCCGTTGGCTCGGTCGCCACTCTCTCACAAACCGCGCGGTTTCGCATCGAAGCGATGGCCCGGCGGGCGCAGGCCGAAGCTGTTTTGCATGCGGCGGTGAGGTTGATCGCGCTGCGGTTGGCGACCGGTGATGTGGAGGCTGTGGCTGCGATTGGCGCCGATGCGCCGTTGCGATTGAAGGTCGCCGGAGGGCGGGCTGAAGCCGTGATCGTCGCTCAGAGCGCCAAGATCGACGTGAATCGAGCGGATTTGCCGCTGTTAACCGAGCTGTTTATCGAGGCGGGGGCTGAGCCCAGCGCGGCGGAGGCCGCCGCTTCGAGCGTGGTTGATTTTCGCGATCCTGATGATTTGCGCCAGCTCAATGGCGCGGAAGCGGCTGAGTATGAGGGCGCAGGCCGTCGGTTCGGGCCTCGGAACGGGCCGTTCCTACGGGAGGACGAGTTAGGCTTGGTGCTTAATGTCTCCCCGGAACTGGCGCGTAGGGCGGCGGCATTGGCGACGGTGTATGGTGGCCGCGGCGGCGGCGGCCCACGGGGATTGGAGCATTTGCGGGTTCAAGGGCCGATTCCGGGCGTCAATCCGGTCAGCCCATCTTCAATCTTGTCCGGCGGGATCGCTGCGCCGGCGACCACTGGCCCTCGCGGCGGGTCTGGCGGGCGCAACTTGCGCGATGTTTACCGTTTAGGGGTGTCAGCGGCTTCGGCGGAGGGGGCGATCGCGAAGGCGGTTGCTTACATCAAGGCGGACCCAGGCGCGATTCCGCCTTTCACCGTGATTGAACTGCGCCCAGAGTGAGATTGTCGGCCTCGATTGTCTGATTGGCTCTGGATTTTGTTTTGTCTTTATTTTTCCTGATCACACTGGCTCCGCTTGATCAGAATGATTGTGATGCGGCGCGGTGTTGGCGCCGGACTCTTTGGAAGATGGATAACTGTCAATGGCTGTCGACGCCGACATCAAAGCGGTGTTCGCCGCCATCCGCCGCAGGTTAGAGGCGGAAGGGGTGCTCACCGCCGCTTCCTGGGATCGGGCGGAGCGTGCGCGGGCGGGTGTGAACGAGCGCGTGGACCGGGTTTTGGTGAAGCTCGGTTTGGTGTCAGAAGCGCGCCTTGCCGATTCAATCGCGGAGGAGCTGGGCCTTCGGCGAATGGCTGCTGAGGATCTTCCCCTCGCCCCCTATCCTCTCGGCCGCGTCAGTGTGGCGTTTCTCCGCGCTCACCTAGTTGCGCCGCTTCAGGAGGACGATGAGGGCTGTTTGAAGGTCGCACTCGCCGATCCGTTTGAGAGTTTTCCGCTTGAGGCGCTCTCAAAAGCGCTGGACCGTGAGCTGACGCCGGTTCTCGCGCTGTCGTCCGATGTCGATGAGCTGATTGGGCGCTTCTACGAGGAGCCGGCCGAGGCCGATCCCTTGGTTGGTTCGTCTGATGATGATGTTGAACGGTTGCGGGATCTAGCCTCCGAAGCGCCGATTATTCGATTGGTGAATGAACTGATTGAGGCGGCCGTGCGTATGGGCGCCTCGGATGTGCATCTGGAGCGCACGGAGGCGGGTGTGCGGGTGCGCTGCCGGGTGGATGGGAGTTTGCGCGACCATCGAACCATCGCCGCCGACGAGGCGCAGGCGATTGTGTCGCGCATAAAGATTATGGCCCGTCTCGACATCGCTGAACGGCGTTTGCCCCAGGACGGGCGAATCCGCACCACCAGCAGTGGCCGTGCGATTGATTTAAGGGTCTCAACCTTGCCGGCGCTGGATGGCGAAGCGGTGGTTTTGCGGATTCTCGACCGGGCGCAGCAACCTCTGGGCTTGCCGGCGCTGGGCCTTGATCCTGAGGGGTTGAGCCGGTTTGAGGCTATGTTGGCGCGCCCGAACGGGATTATTTTGGTGACCGGGCCGACCGGCAGCGGAAAGACTACGACGCTCTACGCGGCGTTACAGGCTATCGCGTCCCCGGAGCGGAAGTTTCTGACGGTTGAGGATCCGGTCGAGTATCGGTTGGCGGACGCAGTACAAGTTCAGGTGAAGCCGGATATCGGGCTCGATTTCGCCTCCGCGCTACGGGCGTTTCTGCGCCATGACCCGGATGTGGTGATGATCGGTGAGATCCGCGACGCCGAGACCGCCAAAATCGCCGCACAGGCGGCGTTGACCGGCCATTTGGTGCTGTCGACTTTGCATACCAACAGCGCCTCGGCGGCGGTGGGGCGGCTGCTCGACATGGGGGTGGAGGATTATCTGCTCGGCTCGACCCTGAACGGCGCGATCGCGCAACGGCTGGTGCGCCGCCTATGCCAGGAATGTAAACAGCCGATCGAACCGCCGCATGCAGGGCGATTGGCCGAGGCTTTGACTGAGTTGG
>JAHQVS010000072.1 GCA_019634215.1 Paracoccaceae bacterium
CGCCGCGCCCTGGATCTCGCCAGCGCCGGGCAGAAAGGCGAGAATATCGCCGCCCTCCTCCTCCAACGCCTGAAGCACGGCGTGCGCCATCGCCTGATCCAGCCGGACGCCGCCGCGCTGGCCCCGCCCTGGCGTCAGCGGCGCATCGCGCCAGCGCGTCTGCACCGGGAACATCCGCCCCTCCGACGCCACCACCGGCGCGGGCGCGCCGCCGCCGAGCAGCCCCGCCACCGCCGCGCCGTCCAGCGTCGCCGACATCACGATCAGCCGCAGATCCTCGCGCAGCGCCGATTGCGCCTCCAGGCACAGCGCGAGGCCGAGATCAGCGTGGATCGAGCGTTCATGAAATTCATCGAAAATCACGACAGCCACATCCGACAATTCAGGGTCGGATTGCAGCCGACGGGTCAAAATCCCTTCGGTAACCACCTCGATTTGCGTAGCTTTCGAGACCTTGACCTCGTGGCGAATGCGGTAGCCGACGGTCTCACCCACCGCCTCGCCCAAAAGGAACGCCATCCGCTCAGCAGCGGCGCGGGCGGCGATCCGGCGCGGCTCCAGCATCACGATCTTGCCACGTCCGCGCCAAGGCGCGTCTAGCAGCGCCAGCGGGACCTTGGTGGTCTTGCCGGCGCCGGGCGGCGCATGAAGCACAAGATTATTGGTCTCTGCCAAGTGCGCGCGCAGCTCTGGCAATGCATCATCGATCGGCAATGAGGGGTCAACGGCTGATATGACGAGCCTCCAGAGTCCTCGGCGGCGCATCCCGGCTTACCCTCCTGCACGCCCCGCCCACAAGGGGCGGGACGGCTGTGCGAGGATCTACTGCGCCGGTTGGAACTCTGCCCCGATGGGCTGTTTGCCAGCGAAGTAGCGCAGCACCACGTAGCCGATGATCCCAGACAAGATCGACCCGGCGAGCACCCCGATCCGCACCCCGGCGGCGTTGGCCTCGGCGTCGAAGGAGAGGCCGCCGATGAACAACGACATGGTGAAGCCGATGCCCGCAAGGCAGGAGACGCCATAGACATGCAGCCAAGTCACGCCCTCCGGCAGTTGCGCCAAACCGCTGCGCACCGCAAGCCATGTGCAACCGAACACGCCGATCTGCTTCCCGATCAACAGGCCCAACGCGATACCAAGCGGCAGCGGGTCAAACAAATCCATGAACGACATCCCAACCAGCGCAACTCCGGCGTTGGCGAAGGCGAAGATCGGCAACACGCCGTACAGCACATACGGCGTCAGGCCATGCTCATAACGGTGCAGCAAATCAGCGCCGTTCTTACATTTCAGAGGGATCGTCAACGCCACGATTACCCCGGCCAAGGTCGCATGCACGCCAGACTTCAGCACGCACACCCACAGCACCAAGCCCAGCAGCAGATAGATGGGCCCATGATGTGAACGCTTCCAGTTCAGCGCCAACAACCCCATCAGCGGCAATAGCGCAAAGGCGAGCATCGTGATCGACAGGTTTTCCGTATAAAACAGGGCGATAATGATGATCGCGCCCAGGTCGTCGAGAATGGCGAGCGTCAGCAGAAACATCTTCAACGCCGCTGGCGCCCGGACCCCGACCAAAGCGAGCACGCCCAGAGCGAAGGCGATATCGGTCGCCGCCGGGATCGCCCAGCCCCGGATCAACTCGGCGTCGTCCCAGTTCAGCACGGCGTAAACTAGGGCCGGAAACGCCATGCCGCCGACGGCGGCCAAGCCCGGCAAGATGATCTGACGCGGATCACGCAGCTTGCCCTCAAGCACCTCGCGCTTCAGCTCCATCCCGATGAGAAAGAAGAAGATCGCCATCAAGCCGTCGTTGATCCAAAGGATCAGCGGCTTCTCCAGCCCGGCGCCGTCCAGCGTGACGGCGAGCTTGGCGGAGATCAGTTGGTCGTAAATTGCGGCCAGCGAAGTATTGCTGAACACCAGCGCCAAAATCGCGGCCGACATCAGGATCACGCCCCCGGCGGCCTCATGTTTGAAAAATCGATCTATCGCGCGCAGGAGCATGTCGGCCCTTCCCTGGTCCCTCATTGAGTCGGCATGGTTGCCATCTGCAAATAGAAATGCGGCGTTAGGCCGCAAGTTCTGGTGGCCTGGAATCGGCATTCCAGAGCGGGTATTCGCGATTTTCCTTTCAGCTGGGCGTCAAGATTACCCAAACCGCAAAGCGCTGGGGGTGGCCAAAGCCATGGAAGTGCAAAATGCCGCCGCCGCCCCGCCTATGCGATCTCCCCCTCGCACCCCATGTCTCATTCTGATGCCTGAACGCCATTCCTGGCGGCGACCTCTTGGCTGTGGCGCAAGATTCGAACAATTCCGCATACCCAGGGAGAAATATAGAGGTAATAACACAGCGTGAATTTACTTCCCCGGTGCTTATCTACAGCTCCGGAAGAATGGCCCTCAGGCCTAATCCATATGCTGAATGAGGTTCAGATGGCGGATCGCACCTTCCTCCCCCGACCGCCCGCGCGAGCTGCGCGGCTGCTAACCAGCGTAGGGCTGATGCTCTCACTCCTCGCGTGCAATTCCATCAAAGATATAGAAAACAAGATCCGCCACTCTGTGGACGTGAGCACGCCGGAGACGTCGTCAGGAGGGGAAGGCGGCGCCGCCCCCGAAACCGCCACAAATGACCCGGAGACCACCTCCGCTCCAGAAGTGGTCGAGACGGCCAATGCAGTGGAAGCCGCGCCCAGAACGGCGGCCGCCTCGGCGCTTCCCCCCCCACCCGCCGCCGTACGCAGCCTCACGCTCGACATCGCCACCCCCGCCGACGTCCGCATCTATTTCCTCCAGCGCGACGAAGAGGAAGTGCGCAACTCGGTATTCTACGGCTACATGCTGATTGGCGCCGGCGTCTCCGCCGAGCGCAAAGCGGCGATCGCACGCGGTCTCGCTTGCCGGATCGACGCCGCGCCGTCGCGTGAAGCGGCGGAGCAAATCGACCTGCTGGCCTTGGTCAGCATTCCCGCCACCCGCCCCGCTGGCGCTCAGGTGGTGAAACCAGACGAGCTGCTAGACGCGTATGATTTCCCCCGCGCCAACCGCTGGCTGGAGGTCGCTGGCGATTTGGTGAACGAGGAATTCAGCGACACCAAGGCGGTGGTGTTCGTCGGCTCCCGCATCTCCCGGATCGACGATTTCGCTGCTGGGCGCTTGCAACAACCAATTGGCTCATCCGACCCCATCATCGCCGACGCCAGCAACCTCTCCCCACGCTATCTGGAGCGCTGGGCGTTCGAGATCATCAAGAGCGTCAAGAGCGGTCAGTTGAAGGGCAAGCAAGACATGCAGCGATTGATGGAAATCCACTCCTGGATCGAAAACGTCGGCACGCCGTTCGCCACCTTCTTCAAGCTGGTGGAGACCGCCAGCGCCGACGAGATTCTGGCCGCCGGCTGCCGGTAGGCGGCGCCTTCGATCTTCGCTCCAGCGCTTCCCCATCGTGAATCATGGGGAAGCGCAATTTTATTTCCCTCACCGAAACAGTCTGTCGCCAATCTAAGTAATTGTTTCCCCAGATTCTGAGGCAAACATGACTGAGGCCAAAAACACGGAGCCTCATCCATGGATCACCAATCCCCCCAGCCCTCATCACAACCAAGCCTGTTCGTCTCACACGGCTCCCCCACCCTGGTGCTCGACAACACCCCAGCCCGAGACTTCCTGAAGGCTTGGGGCTCTGACGCGCCCCGCCCCAAGGCGATCTTGGTGATCTCGGCCCATTGGGAGACCGAACAGCCCACGGTGTCGATGGCCCAGCAGCCTGAAACCATTCATGATTTCGGGCGAGGCTTTCCCCAAGCATTGTTCGACATGCAGTATCCTGCCCCTGGCGCGCCTGATCTGGCGGACAGAGTGTATGCGTTGCTGAATGACGCAGATCTTGCGCCCGACCGCGCGCCATCACGCGGGCTCGACCATGGGGCCTGGGTTCCGCTCAGCCTGATGTTTCCTGAGGCGGACCTGCCCGTGACCCAGCTTTCGGTCAACACCGAGAAGGGCCCGGCTCATCATCACGCCGTCGGCGCTGCTCTGCGTCCCTTGCGCAATGAGGGTGTGATGATCCTCGCCTCCGGAGCCATGACCCATGATCTGCAAAGCTTTTTCGCCGGCGGCTATCCGCTGGACGCGCCCGCCCCAGATTGGGTGACCAGTTTTGGAGATTGGGCCGCCGACCGTATCGCCTCCGGTGACGACGACGCCCTGATGGATTATCGCGCCCAAGCGCCACACGGGGCGCGCAACCACCCCACCGAAGAGCACCTACTGCCGTTGTTCGTCGCACTCGGCGCAGGCGATGGCGCTGGGAGACGCATCCACCGCAGCCACGCCTTTGGCATTCTGCAAATGGACGCTTACCAATTCGACGGCGCCGCTTAGATCCATCTGAGGCTGGCCTTCATTGCTGCCTACCGAGCCCACCCGATCAAACTGACTCAGCCTGATCGGGGATATTCTTGGAAAAACAGAAAATAAGACAAATGAGAGGCGCACCCAAAGCGCTCCAATTCAGCGAGAAGACCCGCTGATACGCTCCGACAGCGCCACCGCCTTCACTGCAGCATACATCACCCGCCCCGGCGCAACCTTAAGCGCCTCCAAGGAGCGGCGGGTGACATGGGCCAACAATCCGGCGCCGCGCCCATCCTCGCCAAGCCGCAGCTCCACCGCCGCCCTCGCCACGTCCACCATCGCCACACGATGCACCTTCGCCGGCAGTGCGTTCAGCACCGAACTGCGGCTGGGCGGCGCGAGAAAGAGCGACACCGACGACGCTGGAACCCGCAGACGGCAACGCGCGCCGACGCCGATTTCCGCAGGCGACGGGTCCAAGTCGACAACCCATAGCGAGCCGCCAATCACCGCCACCCGCGCCAACCCAAGACCCGGATCGCGCTCAACAATCCGCCCCTCCAGCACCGCCCCCGCCGCCGACTCCGACGCCGCGCCAATCTCATTGGCGGTCTCGGCGCGGGCGAAGAACGTGGCGGCCTGCCCGGAAAACCGCACACGGCCATCGCGCAGCAGGATCACATGATCCGCCAGCCGCGCGACTTCCTCGATATCGTCGCCGATATACAGAATCGGTATCGAAAGCTGATCCGCCAGCGCCTCTAGATAGGGCAGCATCGACCGGCGGCCTTCGGGCTCGAGCATGGCCAAGGGCCGATCCATCAATAACAGCTGCGGATTGGCCAACAGCGCCCGAGCGATGGAGACCCGTATCCGTTCGCTGAGGGTCAGCGCGTCAACTCCTTGGTCAAGCAGGTGCTCCAACCCGAGAATCCGCGTCGCCACCCGGCCATCCAACTGGGTTTCGCCGCCAGCGCGGCGGCGGCCAAACTCAAGATTGCCCCGCACGGTTAGATGCGGAAACAGCGCCGCATCCTGAAAGACGCAGCCGACCTCCCGCTCATGCGGCTGCAGAAACAGCAACCCATCCTGCCACAGCGTCTCGCCAACCTGAACCTGCCCCTCCTCGGCGCGCTCCAAACCAGCGAGACATCGCAGCAGCAGCGTCTTGCCGCCGCCGGGCGGGCCAAAGAGGGTGGTGACGCCCCGGTTCGGCGCGTCGAAGGTGACATTCAGGTCAAAGTCGCCGAAACGCCCCTTCAATTGCGCGGACAAGCCCGGCTCCCAGGCTGGCACCAAAGCGTCTTGGCTCATTCGCGTTGTCCCCCCCGCACTCTTGCCGGATCGAGCCGCAGGATCGCCGTCGCGATCAAGGACCCCATCAAAATCAGGCCGCCAGCGTTCATCATGCTGGCGCACTCCGCGCCATCACAGGTTTCGCGGGCGTCAAACAGCGCCATCGCCCCAAACGCCGCCACCGACTGGGCGCACCCGACACCACCGGCGACCAACATCGCAGGCCGCACCATCGGCAAGGCCACCGACCAAAATTGATCCGCCCGATCGGCCCGCAACGTCGCCGCCGCCTCCCACACCCGCTGATCAACAGCCTGAAACGCCGCCAATAACGGCGGCGCGACGAATGGCGTCGCATACAGCGCTGCGCACAGAGTCTTTCCCGCCACGCTGAGAAACACCCATGCGCCGCCTTGATTGCAGGAAGCCGGCCCCGACGCCAGGGCCAGCATCGCGTACAATCCAACAGCCAATAACGGCAATACGAGTGGCGACCCGAGCACGACCGCCGCCACACGCGCCCGCCATCCCCTCAACTCCCACACCAACAACCACGCCATCGGCGCGCTCACCACCAAGGCCGCCGCCGTGCTGACCGGCGACAGCAAGACTCCAAGCCAAACTGGCTCAACACAAGCCTGATCCATCGATCACATACGCCCCGTTTACCTTATCGTTAGATCCTACCGGGGTCGCAGGGCGACGTCGATCAGCCAGTGGACGGCTGGCGATGATCTCGTCTACTCCGGGGCAAAAGCGGCGAAGTCAGTCTCAGTGTTTGTTTTTAGGGACGCGCCCTCAATCGCGGGGCGCACACATAAGCGGTGGCTTGGAAAATGCGCCACACCCCAAATTTATCCGGGTTTAGCAGCCTGAAGCACTATTAATGACGATAATTTTTAGTAATAGGGTCGCTAGATCCGGCATAATACCGTGGAGGGGGCTTCTTAGGCCACTACACCGGATCTAGCTAGGCCTGCGGACGTGTCGGGCGTCCGGGGCCATCTCCATCAATCTCTTTCAGAGATCGTCTCATTCGCCGGTAAGTATCGCCGGCCAAAGCACGGGCGCACAGGGGGAGGGTTTGTTCGAAAACTCTTTGTGCGCTGGGCGCACTCTCTCCCTGTGATCAAGCGCCAACTCCTCCCCTGAGCTGAGCTTTAGGAAAGAATGTCTTAACACATGAGTCTTCAAAATGGACCAGAGCGGGGCAATCTCTGGGCTTTTGGTCTGGTTATTTTTTCGACCTTGGTCCCAAAATTATAAAATAAGTTTCAGCCGTAACATAGTAATAACTCCAACAAACTTGCTTTACATGCCCCACTCCCGCGCCAACAACGCCGCTTCGACACGGTTCCGGACATGTAATTTCTGCAAAATATTTGTCATATAATGCTTCACAGTTTTCTCTTGTAAGTCTAACGCGTTGCCGACTTCCTTATTACTCAAACCTCGTGCTACCAGTTCTAAAATCTGTTCTTCACGCCGGGTCAAAGTATCGATCAGATGTGGCTCCGCCTCATCCTGAGGGGCTTGCTTAACCACAGACAAGAGGCGTGCGGCGAGGCTGGGCGAAACATAAGATTCCCCGCTGGCGATAGTTCTCAGCACTTCAACCAGCTCCGAGGCGCCAACCCCCTTCAGCAGATATCCTGACGCTCCAGCCGCCAACGCGGCGGAGACATCCTCATCCTCCTCGGACACTGTCAGCATAATGATCCGCACAGCCGGGTAGGCGGTGTTGATCCGCTGCGCCGCTTTGATCCCGCCACCAGGCATGGAGATGTCCAGGCAAACAATGTCCGGCATCATGTCGCCGACCAGTTCGAAAGCCTCGTCGGCGTTGCCGCCCTCACCCACCACTTCCATATGGTCGGTTTCATTTATCGTCCGGACCACCCCGTCGCGAAACAGCGGATGATCATCAATGATGGCGATGCGGATTTTTTCATTCGTCACAGGCGAACCTCCTCAGGCGCTAAGATGCTCATATGCAGCCTCGTTCCCGCCCCGGGAGCACTGGAGACGCTAAAGCTGCCGCCATGGCTTTCGATGCGTTCCCTCAGCCCCCGCAAGCCAAGTCCACCGCTGGTCACTAGCTTATTTGGATCAAACCCTGGACCGGCGTCGAACACGCTTAACGTCACACGGTCTTTCACTAGATTGCACGAAACGCGCAAATCCGCGCCCTCCCCATGGCGCGCGGCGTTGTTCAACCCCTCTTGTACGAACCGATACGCACAAATCTTAACAGAATGGTCGAACTCAAGATCATCGCCAAAAATCGACAACTGAACAAAAACGCCATTACGCTGCTCGTGCGCCCGCACCGCCGCCGACACAACCTCAGAGAACGTCTTACATTCAATCGCTGGCAGACTTAGGCCGCGGCAAAGATCTCTTATCTCAGTCAGCGCCTCATCAAGCGATTGCGTGATCAGCGGCAACTCCGCCCACTCCTGGCGGTTGGCGCAGCCGACGCCCGTCGCCCAGCTGTCCAATCTTAGCTTCGCGAATGAGAGCATTTGCGCCGGCCCATCATGCAACTCCGCACTGATCCGCTTGAGATAGCTTTCGTTCAACTCACTCACCCGCCCAGAGGCTGCCTGGATTCGGCGTCGCAGCGCATCATTCTGCTCGGAAACCTTGGAAAGCTGTACATACCGCATCTCCAGCGCCGCGCGCTGGCTTTCGATCAGATTGCTGCCTCGCCTGACAATGCCAAATAGCAGCGAGAAGGTAATCAGGAAGACACTCGCGACCAACAGCCAAGATTGGAGTCGAGCATTTAAAATATCTTCCTCCAACTCTGTCGAAATTTGATAAAACTCCGCAACGGCGATAATTTTACCATCATGAATTGAGTAAATTGGATTATATACTTCGAGGAGCGGTAGATTTTTTTGCTTC
>JAHQVS010000073.1 GCA_019634215.1 Paracoccaceae bacterium
AGGGGTCGCGACCGGCCTGCATCTCTATGACCCAAACACAGGTGATTGGAACGTCCCAGCGGTTGCACGGGAATGCGCAGACCGCCCCCTGGCGCTGGTGGAGTGGGCGCGGCGGCGGCGGGGGCTGATCCTGGCGGAAACAGCGCCAGACGCCGTGGAGAGCCTTTTGGACGCGGCCGGCTTGCGCATGGCGGCACGGCAAGCCGAAGCCGGGTCGCAACAATTGTTTGAGCATCTATTGACCGAGGCAGGGGGCGCGCCCAAAGGCGTCGAGACCTCGCTGGAGGCTCGCTCCGAGACTGACGCCGTACTGGCGGTCGCCACCGGCAAAGCGGATTTCTGCTTCGGCTTAGAAGCCGTGGCCAGCCCCTACCGCCTGCGCTTCATTCCCATCATTGAGGAACGCTTCGACCTGTTGGTGGACCGGCGCGCTTGGTTCGAAGCCCCGATGCAGACGCTGCTCGAATTCTGCCGCTCCAAGGCGTTCCAGCGTCACGCCGACAGCATCACAGGCTGCGATTTATCCGGTCTGGGCCGGGTGTGGTGGAACGGACCGTAGCCCCTCTGGGCGGGTCAAACCTTTTCGAGCACTCTTTCCGCGAAACCGCGCGCCTTGACGGCATAATCCGGCTGCTTCAGCTCCGCTGTCGCCACTATAAACGTGGTGACAGGCTCATGCCCGCATAACTGCGCCATCTGCCTGAATACGTCCTCCGCTCGATGCTGCTGTGGGCGGTGGGGTAATATCCTTCGCTCAACTGGATCGCGGCACAGTGGCCTCGGATTATGCAGCTCATTAGTGCAGGTTAAAGAGCGGAGCTGGTTTCTGCATGAGTAAAGGTCAGCCGTGAGTGTTCGGCGAAGGCGACCTATCGGGGAGTGATGGAGTGTGCGTACTGTCCACCTTCGCCTAAGTGGTCTGCGCAATCCCGGTGCTTCCAAGCACCGGGATCTTTGCGTGTAAATCCACTCAAGCCGGGACGATTTGGCCGGGAAGCGAATTGACAGTCATCGTCTCACCCTCCCGGAAATGCACGACCGACCGGATCGACTCGCCCGCTTTCAGCAGATCAAAGGCCGTGTTGATCTGCTCGTGCGCCATATGGTGGGTGATGTAGGGATCGACGATAAAATCGCCGCGCAACCATTCATCCACCATACCAGGAAGTTGGCTCCGGCCCAACACGCCACCGAACGCCGTGCCGCGCCACACCCGGCCCGTCACAAGTTGGAACGGCCGGGTGGCGATCTCCTGTCCCGCACCAGCCACGCCGATCACGGTGCACTCGCCCCAGCCTTTATGACAGGCTTCCAGCGCGGCGCGCATGAGATTGACGTTGCCGACCGCCTCGAAGGTGTAGTCCAAGCCGCCATTGGTCATCTCGACCAGCACGTCCTGGATCGGGGCCGAATGGTCCTTGGGGTTGACGCATTCGGTCGCGCCGAGCGCCTTCGCCCCTTGGAATTTCGACGGGTTGATGTCAACGCCGATAATTCGCGACGCCCCGTTCATCACCGCGCCCTGAATCACCGCCATGCCGACGGCGCCCAGACCAAACACCGCGACGCTCGCGCCATTTTCCACCTTAGCGGTGTTGCGCACGGCGCCCATGCCGGTCGGTACGGCGCAGCCCATGACGGAGGCTTTGGAGAGGGGCGCCTCCTTAGAGATCTTCGCCACAGAAATCTCGGGCAGCACCGTGTACTCGCTGAAGGTGCTGGTGCCCATATAATGCAGGATCGGCTTGCCCTTGTAGGAGAAGCGCGAGGTTCCGTCAGGCATCAAGCCAGCGCCCTGGGTCTTGCGGATGGTCTGGCAGAGATTGGTTTTGCCCGACTTGATGTAAGGGCACTCTGGGTCTTCCGGAATATAGAGCGGAATGACATGGTCGCCCGGTGCGACCGAGGTCACCCCCTTGCCAACCTCTTCGACGATCCCGCAGCCTTCATGACCCAAGATGCAGGGAAACAGCCCCTCAGGGTCCTCACCCGACAGGGTGAAGACGTCGGTGTGGCACAGGCTGGTGGTCACGATCCGGACCAGCACTTCACCTTCCTTCGGTCCCTCCAGATCAATCTCCTCGATCTCAAGCGGTCGGTTCGCCTCCCAAGCAATTGCTGCGCGTGTTTTCATGGTGGGTCCTCCCTTGTTGGTCTGATACGCCGCTCAATGGACGACGTGATTTTCCTCAAGCTCGTTGGCGTCGAGCGGATCGAGCACGAGCAGAAGCCGCGTTTCGCCGGAGCCTGCTATTGGCGGCGAACGGTGCAAAACCCGCCGGGGGGGCTCGTTTGGCCACAGCGAGCCGCGCAGCACGACCGGCGCGCCGGTGGGTGCGGTGTGAATCCGCTGCGGCTGGGCGCCCTCAGCGGCGACGCCGTAATGCGTACCGGCGCCGCGATAGGTGCAGAGCAATCGCGCGGTGACGGCGTCGACGTGGAATCTCTTGCAAGCGTTCCCCGTCACCACATCCAAGCGCAGGCGCAGGTATGGCGCGCTCATCAGCGCGGCGAAACGATGCGCCAAGGCGGCGATGTCGTCCGCCAACATCGCCCGTTCCAGGCAATCGGGCGCGCCAGCGATGTCGCAGGCGTGAAGGACCGCGTCGGACACGGCGTCGGGCCGCAGAGCGACTCGCACGGACGGCAATTGCTCAGGGTAGAGCTGGTCGATCCAATTCTGAAACCGTAGCAACGGTCGCCGCTCCCAGATGGCGGCGGCGCACCCTGATTGGTGGATCGCAGACAAGCCCTCTAGCGTATCCACGATGTCGACGCCGATGGCGTCGTCGTCGAGAAACTCGGAGGAATCGAAGGCGGGAAGCATATTGTCTTGATGCTTCATTATACTCCCTCTCGACCGTCGCACATAGCCACGGTGCGAGGCATGTTGCGCTTGATGGACCCTGTAATCTTCTATATTTGATATGATATACCGTATCTTTTCACAATGCGCATTTAGACCCATGAAGCGGCAGGATTACGTTAAGGCGCGACAGGCTGATTTAGCGTGAGCTTCAGGCGTGGGCGACCTAACAGGCGTGAGTTGGGCTTCCTGGGCTGGAAAAATCCCAGACCATAACAGCGCCGCTGCGCTCTATGTCGAGCTCGCCGCCGATGGCCGCGCAAGATCTCCAAGGGCAAGGGCGCGCGGAGTTGTTCGTCATCGGCGTCGACGCGCTCAAGGACCGGTTGGCGGCGCGGTTGAACCCAACAGAACCTGGCCCTGGCTATGTCCATTTCTCCGACCAACTGCCGACCGAATGGTTCGACCAGCTGACGGCGGAAAAGGTGCGCCTCAAATACGTTAACGGGCGGCCTGTGAGGCAATGGGTGCCGCGCGGCGATAGCGAACGCAACGAGGCGTTGGATTGCAATGTCTATGCGGCGGCGGCGCTGCATAGCTTGTATGCTGCCAGGCTGCGCTTGAATGAAGAGGTGGAGCGCCTGTGGGAGGCGCCGTTAAAACATGAGGAAAGTGGGCGCAGGCCGATCCCCACCCCGTCAAGAGTTATCCGGTCGTCCTGGATGGATGGATAAGTTTCCGACTTAGAAGGCATTCTTATCTCAAGCCACATACCGCTTAGGCCCAGCATGAACCAAAAGACTTGCAATAAAAAGGTGATGTTATAACGTATCAAAAATTAAATCCTGAAGAGATGTGGCGATGGGAAAGCGCGGAGAGAGGCTTCAGGCGACGGTTTTAGCTCTTCTCAGGGCTCGGCGCGCACCGTTGTCAGCCTATGATGTCCTGGATGCGCTGAAGAGTGGCAACAGCCGTTTAGCTCCCACCACAATCTATCGTGCTCTGGACGCGTTGGTTGCAAGTGGGCGCGTCCATCGGCTGGAGTCGCGCAATGCCTTTGTCGCCTGTCAGTGCGATGTTGACGCGCATGCGGCCATTTTGTCGATTTGCAACCACTGTGGCGCTGTCGAAGAGACCGTATCAAAAGACGTTATGGCGGCGCTGTCGCACGCAGTCCGGGAGATCGGCTTCGCACCGTCCCGCCACGTCATCGAGGTTTTGGGCCGGTGCTCAGCCTGTGGATTGGCGGGAGAGCTTCGATGAAACCGGTGCGGGTCGTTTTTTCGAGACTCCTATTATTAAGCGTCAGAGCGAGACTGACCGGTGCTGTGCTGATCGTCGCCGCACTCTGGGCTGGATATTTCTGGGCGACGGCGAAGGTAGGTGGCGCATGACCTACGCGCTCGCGTTCCAGGGGCTGACCCTAGGATATGACCAGCATCCGGCTGTACAGCGCCTCCATGGCGAGATCGCGACAGGTAGCCTCACCGCAATCGTTGGACCCAATGGCGCAGGCAAATCGACTCTGTTGAAAGGTGTCGTCGGGGCGCTACCCCCGCTGGAAGGCGGGGTTTCGTTTGGATCGCTCAAAAAAGAACATGTCGCCTACCTTCCGCAACAATCAGAGATCGATCGGACATTTCCAATGTCGGTCCTCGATCTTGTTGCGATGGGGCTCTGGCGAGAGATCGGCGCCTTCGGACGATTGCGGCGCGCGCACAAAACACGCATCGATGAGGCAATCGCTGCAGTTGGCCTTGCGGGGTTTGAGACCAGACCGATTGGGTCGCTCTCCGGCGGTCAGATGCAGCGTACACTGTTTGCTCGACTGCTTTTACAAGATGCCCAGCTTGTACTGCTGGACGAACCTTTCACCGCGATCGATGCGCGGACGATGGCGGACTTGATCGGTGTCGTGAAGCGTTGGCACAGCGAAGGGCGCACGGTGCTCGCCGTCCTCCATGATTTCGAGACTGTCCGTGCTCACTTTCCAGAAACACTGATGCTGGCCCGCGAACTCGTAGCCCATGGCGCGACCGGCAAAGTTCTCACGGCGGAGAATCAGTTTCGGGCGCGCCAGATGTGTGAAGCTTGCGCCGGTCCGCCGCATACTTGTGGACGGAGCGCCGCATGATTTGGGAGGCGTTGGTTGAACCGTTCTCGGCCTACGGATTTATGCGCCGCGCGCTGATGGGGTGTGTCGCTATCTCCGTAGGCGCAACTCCCATTGGCGTCTTTCTGATGCTCCGCCGTATGAGCCTGACTGGCGATGCGATGGCTCACGCAATTTTACCGGGCGCGGCCGTGGGTTATCTGGTGTCCGGCCTGTCGCTCGGCGCTATGACAATTGGCGGACTGATCGCCGGTATGACGGTGGCGCTTCTCGCCGGCGTTGTCTCGCGAACGACTGCTTTGAAGGAGGATGCGAGCCTCGCGGCCTTCTACCTCATCTCGCTAGCGGCGGGCGTCGTCATCGTGTCGACGAAGGGAAGCAACGTCGACTTGATGCATGTCCTGTTTGGAACGGTGCTCGCGCTCGACGACGCCGCGCTAATCCTGCTGTGCGGCATCGCCAGTCTCACCACTTTTGCGCTTGCGCTTCTGTATCGATTGCTGGTGCTCGAATGCGCCGACCCACAGTTTTTGCGGTCCGTGAGCGGTCTGAGCGCAGTGACGCATTTCAGCTTTCTCGCGCTGGTGGTCATGAATCTCGTCGGCGGCTTTCATGCGCTCGGCACATTAATGGCGGTCGGGATCATGATCCTGCCGGCCGCAGCCGCGCGGTTTTGGGCGGCCGGGATCGGGGCGCTTATCGCCGTCGCCATCCTGGTTGCGCTTCTCTCCAGCATGAGCGGCCTGTTGCTCTCCTATCATTTCAGCCTGCCGTCTGGGCCGGCGATCATCCTCATGGCTGGCCTAGCTTATGGGGTGTCGCTGGTCGTCGGACCAGCGGGGGGCCTTGCGGCGCAGATCTTGGTGCGCCGTCGTTCCCAAGCTTGAAAGGGTTTTCCATGGTTTC
>JAHQVS010000074.1 GCA_019634215.1 Paracoccaceae bacterium
CAATGAGAACATCGAGTTGCGGCTGTTCCACGCCGGCATCCGCACCGGCGCCAGCCTGTTCTGGGAGCTTGGCCGGGGCTACCCGTAGCGCCCCCGCAGGCGGGGTCCGGTCGCCCTGCGGGGCAGGACAGAACGCCGCCGCGCCGCCAGGGGCAGCGTGGCGCCGCCCAACCCTCTGAAAGGAGACATCGTGATGATCGAACTCAGCGCCGCGCCGGAAAACCTCTTCTGGGGCTACATGGATGCCGCCATCCCGCCCGTGCTGGAAATCGACTCCGGCGAGACCGTCAGGATCAGCACCTTGCCCGCCTGTTTCGACGCGGACACGCCGGCGGACAAATCGCTCGTCACCCCCGATCACCGCGCAGCACTCGATACGCTGCGGCCGGGCGGCACGGATGGGGTCTTCGTCTCGGGGCCCGTCGGGTCGCACATGATGACCGGGCCGATCCACGTGCGCGGCGCAGAACCGGGCGACACCTTGCAGGTGGACATACTGGAGGCGGTGCCCCGTCAGGACTGGGGGTTCTGCGCGATCATCCCGCTTCTCGGCACGCTGCCCGAAGAGTTCACCGACTATGAGCGCATCCATCTGATGATTGACCATGCGGCCGGCGCCGCCAGCACGCCCTGGGGCGCGTCGGTGCCGCTCGACCCGTTCTTCGGCATCCTCGGTGTCGCGCCGCCGAAGGAATGGGGCCGCGTTGGCTCGCCGGAGCCGATGGCGTTCGGCGGCAACATGGACAATAAGGATCTTCGCCCCGGCACGACCGTCTACTTCCCAGTCTTTAACGAGGGCGCGATGTTCTACGCAGGTGACGGACATGGCTGCCAAGGGCATGGCGAGGTCTGCATCACCGCTCTTGAGACTGCGCTGGACGGCGTCTTCCGGCTTACTGTTCGCAAAGACATGTCGATCAGCCAACCCTTCGCCGAGACAGAAAAGAGGCTTATTTCAATGGGCTTCAATCGCGATCTCGACGAAGCGGCACGGCAGGCGGTGCGGGAGATGATCACTCTGATCTGCACCCGCAGCAAACTGACACGCAACCAAGCCTACATGCTCTGTAGCCTGATGGCTGACCTGCACGTGACGCAACTGGTCGACATCAGCAAAGGTGTGCACGCCGTGCTCGACAAGGCGCATCTCGGTGTCTCATCATGATCTGAAGTGCTCAAGTCTACAGCCTGTATCAGTGTGTTGCGGTTCGATATTCTTGTTAGTCAATGCTTGTGAGCGTAGTCGGCGCCATAGAACCGGCGCGCCAGCACGAGCTCTACGGTTATCGGCGCGTGACCGCCTATCGGGTTGAACTGATATGGCGGCGTGAAGGGTCGAAAGTTCCGGCAAAACAACCGAAGCGCGCGCGGCTTGGGCTGAGAGGCGGCTCTTGCCTCTGATCGTCATCGGCGAGTTCAACCCGCTAAACAGCGACGAAGGCGTAACAGGTTCCGGGACGCAATAGCGCCCATCTTGGGGCCACTTGAAGATCAGGTTCGAGCTCATTGCAATCGCCGCGCGACTTGAGCCACGGGCTGCTCAGGCAGAGACGCCTGACGGCAGCTCTCCATCTTCTCCTCATCAGACCAAAACTTCTAATGCCATCCGTTCATCGAGCACGCCTAAGTGTCCACCATTACTAAAGTGGACACTACGCGCACTCTATCTATTCCCGAAAGATCGCCGACGCCGCATGCTTACGTTGGAGGCGCACAACGTGACCATCACAGTGAGCTGGTCCAGACCGGTAGGTTCGGTCATATCGAGGTCGGCGACCTCGGGAGCGATATGGTCGGGAAAGAGGGTGTGGCCTGCGGCGTGAAGGATATCACAACAACCAAGCCCGAGCGTGGCAAGCGAGACGTAACGGGGGATGTCGATCATTTCGGACTCCTTAACGGTCTGGCGTCTGTTCCGTAAAGCGAAGCCTGGTTGTGTAGTTCAAAGGCCATAAAGCACGGTTTAGATGTTTTCTTTGCGCGGGAGACCATGGGAAAGGTTGAAGGCTTGTGCCCTTCGGCTTGAGCGAGCCTCGCTGAGGCGCCCGAAATAGCTATGTAAATTCATCAAATTTTATAAGTAAACATTGTGGAATTTGCGATCTGTTACATATCATTTACATATGAATACAGACCGTTTCGCTTTGGAAATATGGATATTTCATTGGAGTGTTAGACCCATAGCTAGTCCTCCCGAGGGGATGATTTGTTTGTCTATGGAGCTGTCCATGAAAGGTACATATTCGGGCGTGTTGGCCCGGCCGCTTGTCCTGCTGGTGGCGATAGGCCTCACCGGTTGCGCGAGCGCCGCGATTGAGGGCGCAAGAGTCGGTGTCGATGCAGTGAGTCAGAAGCGAAATCAGGAGGACGCCGAGGCTGGCGACCCCGAGGCCCAATTCGCGTTGGGCGATAGCCTGTGTTGTTCTGGCGACGCCCCAAAACGTGGCGTCTACAGCACCGAGGAGTCGATCAAGTGGTTGTGCGCCGCCGCCGAGCAGGGGAACGCCGACGCCATGGTGAAGTTGGGGAAGATCTTCAGCGGCGATCAGACCGACGGCTTGCGCCTGATCCGGCGAGCGGTCAACGCGGTGACGGGTGCGCCGAGCAATTTGGGCGCAGCGTCTTACTGGTTTGATCAGGCCCAAAAAGCTGGGAGCGAAGACGGCGCGGAAGGAGGGCAGGAGTTGCAGGAGGATATGGCCCCTGCGGATGAAACGTTGGCGGCACAATACATGTCGGGCGCTTTGCCGAAGCCCTGCGACTGGGCGGCGCTGACGCACACGGGCTAACTCGATCTCAGTTTATGGCTTCTGTGACCAACAAGCAGCCTGTTCTAACCAACCAGATTTCGACAACCATACAGGCGCGAATGCGCTGATCGTTAGAGGTAGTAATGTTTCTGCTGAGTTTTCGATCGCCCGTGACGATGGCGGTCATTGCCGGGGTGACGGCATTTCTTTCCTCGTTTGAGCCAGCGCAAGCCACGCCTTCGGCTGAGCGGTTTATCTGCGCAGATCGCACGAAGATTGATCGGCGCCGCGACTGGGAAGAGGCCAGTGTGCAGGAGATCGCCCCGTCCGCAGGCGCGCAGACATCGGCGGATCTAGCGGTTCATGCGGATCTCTCCGCTTTGTCGTATGAGATGTACGATGCTGTTGAGAATGGCCGGGATGCCAAGGAGCTGCTGCCGCCGGACTTGCAACTGGTGGCGTTCATCTTTGGCGATCCTGGCCGCGCCACCAAGCGTCTTCTCAACCGCCTCAGGGACACTCACACCTTTTATGGGTTCGTGGCGGACCATATTGAGAGTGGGCGGCGGGTCATCGTTTTTCGTGGAACGTTGCAACCCAATGAATGGCTGCGCAACCTCCAGGTGCGCCAACACCCTTATCCCGAGGACGCCTCGGGCAGCCCATCCAACGCGAATGTGCACAGAGGCTTTCTGCAGATTTTCGGCAGCCTTGAACTGGCCTGGGAAGGTCAGCGGACGCCATTCGCGACGTCGCTGCCGAAGCTGATCACTGGGCGGGAGGCGACCTTCATCGGGCACAGCCTTGGCGGCGCGCTCGCCACGCTTGCTGGCGTTGACGCCGCCCGCCGCGCGCCGCAAGATGCTGAACGCCTGCGCTTGGTGACCTTTGCTTCACCTCGGGTCGGTGATCAGGGGTTCGCGATCCTGGCCCAGTCCATCGGCCGCATCGACCGCGTCTGCAATGTCGTTGATCTTGTGCCCGCCGTTCCGCCAAGCACACGGCGCGCGCCCTACACCCATGTGGGAGCGGTGTTCAGGGTGTCTTCCTTCGACTGGCCGGATCTGAGCAACAAGTTGCTAGAGCGCAATCAGAAAATCCTGTGCTGGCACAGCATCGCGGCTTACGGATATATGGTCGATCCGGTGAAGCCGGCCGAGGCCCCTCCGGCCTGTTTGCAGTAGTGACGGTTCTGGTCAACTGGCGCCAGTTGACCGGAAAAGTCGGTTTTACTTACTCAGAAGATGCTGGTCAGGCGGTGGTAATCGGTTAACCCGCTTCGACCGAAATTGAGGGAGCGGGTTCGAAGCTAGAGCAGCTCGGCGATAGGGGGGATTTTCTTCCATTCAGGGATGGGCTGATCCTCCCCAGCCTGGGGCACATGCCGTGACGGCGCGATATGCTCCATCTGTGGCACATAGCGGGGGCAGTTCGGGTAGATGTGATCCGCTTCGACCTGAACGATCCGATGAGCGCCAGGATAGCTGGCGAGCGCCTCATGCGTGTCGTGGACACTCGCCCGTCCATTCACCCGCACCCTTAGAAAAAGCGCGCCTTGGCCTTCCTCGGCCCCGAAATTCATGAACAACAATCCCACGCTTGGATTTTCCAAGATGTTGCCCAGTGATTTGTACATGCGGTTGCCGTCATAATCGGGGAAAATCAGTGTCCGGGGACCCGTTACCTGAACGAAGCCCGGCGCGCCGCCTTTGAAGGAACAGTCGGTTGCACCGTTGGCTGAGGTCGCCAGGAAGAAAAACGGGCAGGCTTCGATGAAGTCCTTGAACTCCTCGGAGAAGCTGTCGCTTTCCACCAGCTCGACAATACGGTCCGCCACGGCCCTGCCGTCATAGCGGTCCTGTAGAGTGCGATTGCCCTGATGAAACATCGCCATAATCGTCTCCCGGTCGTTCTATCTTATTGATCCAGAACGTAATCACGCGGGTCGGGCCCTGTATAGGCGGGAGAGGGCCGGAGGGCGTCAGGGCAGGGACGCCGGTGGAAATCGCGCCTTGAGGTTGAATGTGCCGGGCAAACCGTCATCGGCAAAGCCTGTCCGAGCGGCCGCTATCTAGGTCAGCAGAGTTCTCTGTCTTCCAAAATATTAACATAATCCTGTCGCAGTTGGCGTGCAAAGCCATCCACACAAGCGCCATGGAATACCCTGTATCGGACGATCCAAAATTGCCGAGTATTTGACCGCATACATCGCCACATCATTGAACCCACACAAACTAGTGCGGCAGGTGTGCTGGTTATTGCGCTCAGACCTTAGAATAAAAACTACAGGCGAAAGACCCTGTGATTGAAGGAAACGAGCACATGGAACATGATCACATGGATCATAACGCTGGCTCCGGCGAGTATGTCGACATCCTGACTTACGGGAATTTCCACGGCACCAGCAGCCACACCATGCATAACGATCTGGAAGGCGGGCGGACGCCAATCACGACCGAGGCGATGGTCGCCTATAACGGCCTGCGCGCCTTCTTCGGTCTGGAAGCCACGGATCTTGAGACCGTCGGTCAGTGGGCCTTCGCCAATGACATGACCAACAATGATCAGGCCTATGGCGACGATTATTTCGGCGTCGGGCTGTATTATGGGATGCAAGGCGCAAAGGTCGGTTGGATCCGCGACGACGCTTTCGACCCGCAACTGCTGGCCGATATTCAGAGCACGGCGCGCCTCGGCGATCCGGCTGACGTGATGGCGATGGTCGCCGAGCATGGGCACGCTGGTTACGCCGACTATCTTGAAGAGCATAATCTGGTCGAAACCTTCATCAACACCCTGAAGATGGAGCCGCACTATGGCGGCTGGATGCATGGGCGCACGCATGGCGATCTGCCCTTCGACGGCGAGAACGCGACACCGGTGGCCACGGCGCATGACCTCAACCACCTGACGGTGCTGAGCCATGATCAGAGCCAGCCCTTCATGAACGACACTTTTGACTGGCCGCAATGGGGCGCGCTGGAGGTGCCGCATGAGGATGTCATTGATTACTTCCAGAGCATGGTGACTTTGGGCGACCCGCGTGGCGATGAGATCCCCGACGGCGCCGCACCGATGCCGATTGATCCACCTATGGTCGATCCCGTCGACCCGGTAGATCCTGGTGACGGCCATAATCATGGCGATGATCCGTTACCTGACGATGGCGACGTCGGCCCGGTGGGCGAGGGCGGACAAGTTTACGATATCAATGAAACAAAACTGATCACGAACTTCGATCCGTCTAAAGATAAAGTGGATGTTGGAACTGACTCAATTCACAATCAAATCCCGGTCGATACTCCTGAGGGTTTGATGTTCCTGCATATGTTCGACTCCAACAAATCTTTGTTGCTGGAGGGCATTCACCTTGAGGATCTCCAAGCCGGAAACTTTGCTCCCATTGCGGATGCTCACCTGCAGCAAGACCTCAGCGCTGCTTTGGCCTGGGAAAACGGTAGCGGTCTGGTCAGAGACAACACGGTTTACATTCGGTCTCACGAAGAGGGACTAGAAGAAATCGTCGACTTTAACCCCGCAACTGACAAGATCAGCTTCTTCTATCTCAGTGTGCGGGGAGATAATGAGCTTAACTTCTCAGTAGAAGAGACTGCTGACGGCGTCACATTCTTCAGCCCGATTACGGGGCAAAGCATGACCCTCAGAGACATCTCGTTCTCTGATTTGGATAGCTCACACTTTGAGTGGCGCGCCAATCAACTGGAAGACAACATCGCAGGCCGAATGGGACTATCGGACCAGATCGCCAATTTCGAGATTGTGAGTGAAAACGTCTTTAGTGGTAAAAGTGTTGCGATGGCAGGGCTGGTGGATCGCGCGCCGTATCACAGCCAACCCGAGTACACCGGGACAAGAATAGACGGAAATTCGGAGCCAACGGACCCGGTTGATCCCGTCGATCCGGTTGATCCTGTCGACCCAGTAGATCCGTCGCTCAACCAAGTTTTGGGCGATGATCTGGACAATATGCTGATGGGAACCGACGGCGCTGACTGGATGGATGGCGGCGTCGGCCAGGACACCCTGCGCAGCGAGGCTGGGAATGACGTGGCCTATGGCGGCGCCGGCGGCGACATCATCCGTGGCGGCGCGGGCGACGACATGGTGTATGGTCAGGACGGCGACGATCTTGTGTTGTCCGGTGATCGGGGCGACGACACCGTCTATGGCGGCGCAGGTGACGATGTGCTGCGCGGCGGCGCTGACAATGACATGCTCTACGGCGACGGAGGCGATGACCGTGTGATCGG
>JAHQVS010000014.1 GCA_019634215.1 Paracoccaceae bacterium
CATAGGCCAGCATCGCCCGTTTGATCGGCAATCCCCAGTGATATCCACCCAACTCGCCCGACAGCCGCAGTGCGCGATGGCAAGGGATCAGCCATGAAACCGGGTTACGGCCGACCGCCGTTCCCACCGCCCGCGCCGCTTTAGGCCGTTCGACGGCGGCGGCGATATCGGAGTAGGTGGTCACATAGCCACTTGGCACCCGCAGCAGCGCTTCCCACACCTTGATTTGAAACGGCGCCCCAATCAGCGCCAGTTTTGCGGCGCCCTTGCCGGTGAACGCCGCTTCGGCCCAAGGGGCTAGGAAGGTCGGGTCCTCGACATAAACGGCGTTGGGCCAGCGCTTTCGCAGGTCAGCCTCGGCCGCCTCGCGCCCGCATCCATTGGCGAAGGCGAGACCACACAGACCTGCTTCAGTGCCCATCGCCAGAGCTGCGCCGAACGGGCTGTCGCTCCAGCCATACCGGATGGTCAGACCCTCGCCGCCAGAGGCGTAGACGCCGGGGCTCATCGCCTCCCAGGTCACGAACAGATCATGCAACCGGCCCGGGGAGGAGAGCCCGGTTTCCAACGTTGTCTCCAACACCGTTCGCCGTTCAGCCAATAGGTTCTTGGCGTGGTCCAGAGTCAGGTAACCGAGATATTTCTTCGGGCTTACCCCGACCCAGCTGGAGAACATCCGCTGGAAATGTGTTGGGCTGAAGCCGATCTTGGCCGCTAGCGTCTCCAGGTCTGGGTGGTCGGCGGCATTCGCTTCCAGATAGCGGATCGCGGCCTCGACACAGGCGTAGCGATGCGGATCGAGCGCCTCGGGCGGCTGGGCTTTCGCGGCGGTTTTTGGCATCGGCTAGGTCCTTCTCGGGCTGCATCATCCCTGCGCCCTCAAATTAAGGCCTTCCGCCCTGTCGATCCCACCCAATTCTTGCGCCGCCGCCTTGCGCTGGATCGTCTGTGGCGGCATGGTCCGCGCCCATGACGCCACAGACCATCACCGAAATTTTTCGACGCTTTCACGAAATCGAGTCGGAGCCCAAGGGCGAGTTGGATCACACCAACGCTTTTACCCTCTTGGTCGCCGTCGCGTTGTCGGCGCAGGCGACGGATAAGGGTGTGAATCGGGCGACCCGTGACCTCTTCGTGGTCGCCGACACGCCCGAGAAAATGCTGGCGTTAGGCGAAGAAGGGCTGATTGAGCACATCAAAACCATCGGCCTCTTTCGCAACAAGGCCAAGAACGTGATGTCGCTGAGCCAGAAGCTGATCGACGAGTTCGGGGGTGAGGTTCCCACCAGCCGCGCCGCGTTGGAGAGCTTGCCCGGCGTAGGGCGCAAAACCGCGAATGTGGTGCTGAACATGTGGTTCAAGCAGCCGACTATGGCAGTCGACACCCATGTGTTTCGGGTCTCGAACCGCACCGGCATGGCGCCCGGCAAGGATGTGGTGGCGGTCGAGCGGCGATTGGAGGATGTGACGCCGGTCGAGTATAACCTTCATGCTCATCACTGGCTGATTCTGCATGGGCGTTATCTTTGCAAAGCGCGTAAACCGGAATGTTGGCGCTGCGTGATCGCCGATCTGTGCGAGTTCTCCGAAAAATCTCCATCTCCCTAGGGCGTATTTGATTCGCTCTGTTTTGTAATTTTCCCGCCAGTTTCCTCAATCAAACTCTGTCCGTTTGATCAGGTTTGGCCCTAAATCAAAGGAAGCCGCCGCCAGATGAGCGCTGCTGAAAAATCACTCGATGTCGTGGCGCTGGGCGCTGCGATCGTCGACATCCTTGCCCGTGTCGACGACGCGCTGCTGGATCGTCATGGCCTCCCAAAGGGCGGAATGGTGTTGGTCGATAGTGAGCAGGCTACTGCGATTTACGATGACATGGGGCAAGCGACTGAAGTGTCCGGGGGGTCCGCCGCCAACACCATCGCTGGCTTGGCGGCGCTCGGAGCGTCGGTGGGATTTGTCGGTAAGACCAAGGATGACCAACTCGGCAAGATCTTCGCCCACGACATCCGAGCGGTCGGCGCCAAATTTGACACGCCGCCCTTCCCTGCGGACCACAATGGCGCCACTGCGCGCTCGATGATTTTGGTTTCATCTGACGCCCAGCGCACCATGTGCACCGATCTCGGCGTGTCTGGTCTGTTGGATGTATCGGATGTCCCCACCCCGCTAATTGAAGACGCCAAGGTGTTGTATCTGGAGGGATATCTCTGGGACAATGAGGCCACCAAGGCCAGCTTCCGCCATGCGATGACGGCTGCGAAGGCGGCGGGGGGGCAAGTGGCGCTCACTTTGTCAGACTCTTTTTGCGTCGAACGCCACCGCGACTCGTTCCGGGAGATCATCCAGGGACCGGTCGATATTCTGTTCGCCAATGAGGCCGAGATCCTGTCGCTCTATCAAACCGAGGATTTCGAAGATGCCGCCGTGACCGCTGCTCAGGAGGTTCCACTCGTCGCCCTCACCCGTAGTGAAAATGGCTGCGTGGTGATGCGGGACGGCGTGCGGGTGGCGGTCGAGGCCGAGGTGATCGACGAGCTGGTCGACACCACCGGGGCCGGCGACCAATACGCCGCCGGATTTCTGTTCGGTCTCACCCAAGGCGCTGACCCAGGGACCTGCGGACGCATGGGCTGTGTGGCGGCGGCTGAAGTGATCCAGCATCTCGGCGCCCGTCCCATGGCCGATATGAAGGCGCTGTTTCGAGAACGCGGCTTGAGCTCTTGAAGAAATAGGAATCCACCAACCCTTCGCCAATGTCAGGCGATGGCGACTCGCATTGAGGACACTCCCCGCACGCCGCTATGACCCTTGGGTACTGGCGGCGTGTCGGTGAGCCGTAGGTTTGGCAGGTGTTGGGTCAGCGCAATCAGCGCCTCTTCCAATTCAGCCCGCGCGAGCGCCTCGCCTAGGCAGCGATGTATGCCCAACCCTAAGCTGACGCTCCATTTCGGATGGTCGGTGCGGGAGATGTCGAACTCATCAGGACGGGCGTAGATCGCCGCATCGCGTTGAGCTGACAACATTGACAGCGTTAGTGGTGTGCCCGCCGGCAATGTGACGCCATCGATCTCCAGCGGTGCGATCGTCGTGCGCCCAATGCCGCCAACAGGCGGGTCATACCGCAAAGTTTCCCGCACCGCGCCCTCCGCGAGCTTGGGGTCGGCGCATAAGGCGTCCCATTGGCGGCGATTCTGCTGTAAATGCGCGACCATCATGGTCAAGGCGAAGCGGGTGGTGTCGGAGCCGCCAATGATGATCGTGAGGATTTGCATCACCGTCTCCATCGGGGTGAGATCGCCATCGGCGTCGACCCGTTGCAGATAGGTGCTGAGGAAATCATCGCTTGGGTGCAGTCGCCGTTGTTCCAGGGCGCCGCGTACATAGTCATGAAGCGCCGCCGCCGAGGCTTCCAGCTTTGGGTAATCTTCCATACGGAATGAGCCAAGCGCGCGCGTCATGATGTTGACATGCCCAGAGAAAAACGGTGCGTCGGCTTCAGGCGCGCCCAGCATTTGCGCGATCAATCGCGACGGGAGTTGCGCTGCAACGCCCTTTACAAAATCAAACTCTTCATTTTGCCGCGCGGTTTCGAGAATCTCCGCAACCAAAGTTCGGATACGGGGTCGCCAGGCCTCAATCGCCTTGAACGCGAACGCCTTCGCTGCCGGAGCGCGCCGTTTGGCGTGAACGGGCGGGTTGGAAACCAGCATCGAGTTGGCAAAAAAATCATAGAGCGCGCCGCTGTTGACGCCCCGAAGAGTGAGGGATTCAGTCTCAAACTGACGGGTGCGAGGGTCCGTCATCAGCGCCGTGACATCCTTGTGGCGGGTGATAAAGGGCAGGCCGGGTTCAAACTCGATCACCCCTGACAGGGGACGATACTGCGCGAAGCCGACGTGCGGGTCTGGCCGGAAGGCGGCGTGATCCACCTTGAGTGGATTCTTCGGAGCAACTGCAGATGATAAAAGCATGGTCGGCCTTCCTGCTCGAAGCGCTAGACTCCTCATCTAGTGTGCTAGCGGTTGAATTGAATTCAATTCAATCGCAGGCCCAAACACCACATTCCCCGAGCGGGGTCAATTCAGAAGGTGGATGCGTCCCGGGAAATGGCGGCGAAGGATCACAGAGACAGTAAATCCGCGATTTTCCATGCGGCGCAGACGGTGTTCGTTGAGAATGACGGCGCTTTCGAGATGAACCATGTCGCCCAACGGGCCGGTGTGTCAGTAGGGCTGGCCTATCATTATTTTGGGTCTAAGGCAGGATTGGTTTCGGCGATCATCGCTGAGTTCTACGACCGGTATGACGCGGTGGCGAACCAGCTGTTTCCAAAGGGGATGCCTTGGCGGGAGCGGGAGCATTTGCGCCTTCTCCACACTGTGGAATTCTTGTTCCAGGACCCGATGGCGCCGTTGATGTTGGGCCGCCTCGGCGGCGACGCCAAGGTGATGGGGGTGGAGGCGGCCCGGCGAGAGGCGATTATCGAGCTGGCGGTGGTGAACATTTCTAAAGCGCAGGACCGGGGTGAAATACCTCTCCACATCGACCCCGCCATCGCCGCCGCCGTCATCAATGGCGGCTTTCGCGAGGCGGTGGCGATGGTGTTGCGTGAGCCGGAGCGGATTGAGCCAGCGCAGTTCGCTGATCAGTTATGGCGGTTGATTGTTGGAGCACTTGGGCTGCCGGCGCCTCATTCGGCAGAGTGATGCAAATGCGATGCGCACATGGAAGCCGCTAGAGGCTACTCGACTAAGGCCTCAGAGAAGGGGCCTTAACGAACGGCACGCCTAGCCGCTCCAGCGGTTCTCTCATCGCTTTGGAGTGAAGCAGCTAAAAGACACCCACTTGCATGTCAGCTTTTGCGGTAGTTGATTCTGGTTGCTGGTCAGGAGTGGGCTCTAAATGCCAACTGAGATATGTTGTTTTACTCTACTGGCGATTTTGAGAAACAGGCGGATAACCTTCCTGATCTACAAACCGAAGGCTGATCCATTCGAATTATTATTGCATAACGCGTTACACATTTCTATTATATTCAGGCTCTGTTCGATCTTTGTCAGATCTGTTGTGTAACGGTTCAGGCTGAAAGTTTTAGATTAAACAGTGTCTTAGAGCGCGGGCGTAGTTCAGTGGTAGAACGTCAGCTTCCCAAGCTGAATGTCGTCGGTTCGATCCCGATCGCCCGCTCCACCCTTTTCTTTATTGCTTGAGGTGCGCCTCTCAGCATGGGCGCCCGCCCTACACCTAAGCGGCTAGAACGCTTTTTAGAGGGAAACCGGACTCGCCTTGGTAGGGCCAAGGCACAAAACATCTTGACCTCAATCGCTGCTTATCCGATCAAAACACTCAAGATAGCTAGCCTTGGGTGTGTCTCCAACCCATCCGCCAGCCATTCTCTTCCCAATTTCTATATGTGACAGGCGGACGTGTAAGCCGCGTCGCCGAAGCACGTCAGGCGGAAGGCCTCAGGTCATGCGTTGGACCGCACTTCCCATAATCTGTGCCGCCGGGCTTTCGAGTGGACCCGGTTTCGCCCAGGAGGCCGCAGCGCCGGTGGCGACGCTAGAATTAAACAAGCTGGAGGCGAAAGGTGACGCTTGCAACGCCTTCATGGTGGCGCGGAACCAGCTTTCGAAACCGTTGGAGAGCCTCAATCTCGATCTGGTGATTTTCGACCCGGACGACGTCATCACCCGGCGGGTGGCGGTGGAGATGGGGCCGCTACGGACGGGAAAAACCGTGGTGAAAGCATTCGCGTTGGCGGGGCTGCCCTGCGACGGCGTCGGGAAAATCCTACTGAACGACGTGCTGGTCTGCCGAGGTGAGGTTGCGCCGGTGGCGGACTGCCTCGATCGGGTTGAGACCTCGTCACGCCAACCGCAACCCTTTTTGAAATAACCAACCATGGAAAATGAAGACATCGCGACTGAGGCGCCGGAAGCTGACGCATCAGCTGCGCCTGAGGCGCCTTTGGGGGAGCTTGTGGAGATACTGATGGCTGGCGGGCCAGTGGTGGCGATCCTGGTTGGGATGTCGCTGGCGGCGCTGGCGCTGGTGCTGGCGAAGGCGTGGCAGTTCGCCGTCGCGCAGCCTGGCCGACGGCAGGAGATTGACAGTGCGGTGGCGCAGTTTCGCGCCGGCGACGTGGCTGGGGCGCGGGCCACCATCTCCGTTGCAAAAGGGGTGATGACCGTTCCCGTAGTCTCAGCGATCGAGGCGTTGGCGACAGGGCGGTCACCCGCTCAAGCGCGCGCTGACAGTTTCCGACTCGCCTCAGACCAGTTGGAAGCGTTGCGCGGATATATGCGCCCCTTAGAGGTGATCGCATCCTTGGCGCCGCTGCTCGGTCTGTTCGGCACCGTACTTGGCATGATCGCGGCGTTCGCTGCTTTGGAGGCTGCGGGCAGTCAGGTTGATCCGGCGATCTTATCCGGCGGGATCTGGGAGGCGTTGTTGACCACCGCCGTCGGCTTAGCGGTGGCGATCCCGACCGTGGCTGCCGTGAACTGGTTTGAGCGCCGTATTGAACGCTGCGAGCATCATCTGGAGAGCGCGCTGACTGCGTTGTTCGCGGCTGACGCGGCGATGCCAGATACGGCGCGCCCGGTGATGGTCGCGGCTGCGGAGTAGAGGAATGGAGGCGGAGTTTGACACGCCGCGCCGGTTGTCCAGGCCGCGTCGCCGGACGCGCATCAGCCTGACCCCATTGATCGATGTGGTGTTCATCTTGCTGGTGTTCTTCATGCTCGCCTCCAGCTTTCTGGACTGGCGCAGTATCAGCTTGACTTCTACGGCGGCTGCTTCAAGCGGCGGCGGGGCGGAGGGCGCGCTGCTGGTGGATGTTGGGCCGGAGACTGTGCGGTTAGCCGGAGAGGCGTTGAGTTCGCCCGAGTTGACGGCGAGGATCGGCAAGGTGTTGGCGGCAAAGCCTGAGCAGCGGGTGCTGCTGAGACCGCGTGGCGGTGTTGATATGCAGCGATTGGTGACGGTTCTGGATAGGCTGCGCGCTCTAGGGGCGCAGGATATCGCTTTGATGCCTGACGGGAGACTGTAGCGGATGCGGCGCCGGTCGCGAGAGCGGAGAAGCGATGAGGAGGAGCGGGTGCTGCCGCTAATCAACATCGTGTTTCTGCTGCTGATCTTCTTTATGGTGGTGGGCAAGATTTCCGCAAGCGACCCGTTCGAGATCACCCCAACCCAATCTGCGTCTGAGGGGGCGCCGCCTATGGAGCCGCTTATGGTGCAAATTGGGGGTGAGGGCCAGCTTGCGCTCAATGGCGCGGTTTTGGATGAGGCGTCGTTGTTGGCCGCTGTTGAAGCAGCGATCGCGCGTGATCAAGCCAGTGATGTGCGGGTCAAAGCTGACGGCGGCGTGGAGGCGGCTGATGTCGTGCGGTTGCTGGAGCGATTGCAGGCGGTGGGCGTCAACGGCGTGCGCTTGATGACCGTGCCGGCGCCCTGATGACGGGCTTGTCATGGAGCTGAAGCCGCGTCATCTGCTGATCAGCGCCGCTCTAGCGTGCGCATTGCATATTGCGGGGGCGGCGGCGTTTTGGCCCGCAGAGCGCGCCGGGGCCGCTGGCGCGGGAGCTGGAGGTCTATCGGTGTCGCTGGCGCAGGCCGGGGGAATTATCGGTGCTGTTGCCTACATTCCGCCAGAAACAGTGTCGGAGGCCCCTGCTCTGGAACAAACGGCGGCTGAGGCGCCAACTGAGACGGTTGATCCCCTCCCGATCGAAGCGGCGGATGCAATGTTGCCGCAAGCTGTTGCAGCGGTGGCTCTTGATACGCTGCTTCAGCCTGTGACTGAGAGTGCGCCCGTGCCGCCAGTCGCGATGCAGGCCGTTGTTGTTGAGCAACTTCCGGCCCAGGTGGCGGAGCCTGTTGTCGTTGCGAAAGCGCTAGAGCCGAATTCCCAAATTGAAACCATACGGCCGCCGAGGCCGGTCGCCGCTGAGCCGCGCGAGGAGCAAGCGCCGACGAAAGTCGTCAAGCCACAGAGGCGCCCGCCTCGCCCCGGTAGATCTGCCAACCAGACTCCTCCAAAACCAGCTTCGAAACCCAAGCTGTCTGCCAAGCAGGAAGCGGCGGAGATCTCAGACGCCCAAGGCGCCGCCGTTGGAGATGCTGCGACCACTGGAGTCGTTGATGGTGCGACTGAGAGTGCGGCTGGTGGGGGCGATCCTGGTGTTGAACGTGACTTCATCGCGCAAATCGCGGCGTTGTTGCAGCGCCATCGCCGTTATCCCCGGCGCGCCCGCTCACGCGGGCAGGAGGGCGCAGGGCAGCTTCTGTTTGTGATGCGCGCTGATGGTGGGGTTGAGCGAGTGGAACTCGCCCGCAGCGCCGGCTATCGTTTGCTCGATCAGGAGATTCTAGCGATGCTGGAGCGGGCTAAGCCGCTGCCCCCGATTCCGCCAGAAATCGGTGTGACGCAACTAACGCTGCGCGTACCGATCGCCTTTAACCTGAG
>JAHQVS010000075.1 GCA_019634215.1 Paracoccaceae bacterium
CCCGCGATCGGCGCGAGGTCGGCGATTTGGGTGCCGTTGAGGTAGAGGGTTTCGAGCGCGACCAGCCCCGCGATCGGTGCGAGGTCGTCGACCTGGGTGCTGGCGAGGTTTAGGTCTTTGAGTGCGGCCAGCCCCGCGATCGGCGCGAGGTCGGTGACCTGGATTCTGTTGAGCCTGAGGTTCCTGAGCGCGCCCAGCCCCGCGATGGGCGCGAGATCCGAGATGTCAACGATTTCGGTATCCCGGCCTTCCGGCCAATACGGATTGGAGAATTTCAGCTCTGTTGTGTCCGCTGACCACCAGCGTTTGGCGAACCAGACTCCGTCCCGCCAGGTCTGAGGATCGAATCCAGATGGCCAAGTGACGCCGGTGAGCTGCGCGCCACTAATATCCACCCCCTCGAGCACCGCATGTGAGAGGTCAGCCCGCCGAAGGTCGGCGTAGCGCAGATTAGCCCCACTGAGATCATATCCGGCGAGATCCTGGTCCCGAAGATCGACCCGGCTGAGATCCGCGCCGCGAAACGAACTTCCCGGATCAAGCCCCAGATGCATCGCCTTCGCAGTGAAACCGGCTCCTTCAAGCGCCACAAGCGACGCGATCCGAGCCGCAACCTCATCTGACGGCTTACGGCTCATGACGCTTCGGGCTCCTCACGGGTGTCGAGTGTGTCGGCCGCCAAAACATGTTTTTTCAGTGTCCTTGTAAGTTGGCGGCGTCGCCTCAGCCGCCACCGCCGCCGCGATCGCTTCCGCCACCGCCCGCACCATGTCCATCACCTCGTCGCCATCCGCTCCGACGCTCCCCCGGCGCCGCGACGGCTGAGGTCGTAGCGGTTGAACGCCTCGAACTCGTCGCGGCAATTGGCGCTGTTCAGCCAGGACGGGGGGAGGATCGGCGCGAAGATCCGCGCCTTTGACAGCCCCCGTTGGATCTCATTGCGCCATCTGTCGCCCGAGGCGATATCCGCCCGGTCTATCCACAGCGGAAAATCCCGCCCGCGCCGCCGCCCGATCTCCGTCGCCAGCGTCGCCCGCAGGCTGTCCAGCGCATCGCCGCGTCCGTCCCTGGCGCGGGTGCTTATCCCGCCGTTTATAACTCCAGAATCCGCCGGTCTGCACCATCCCGCTCCGCCCCGCGCCGAATAGGACCTAAGGTTAACGGAGAATGCCATAACCGCCGCCGACCCAGAACCCCGTCATTGCGCCGGGGCGGGGCGGGCGCTAAATCTACGGATGGCCGGGCGCGTAGCTCAACGGTCAGAGCAGACCGCTCATAACGGTTTGGTTGGGGGTTCGAATCCCTCCGCGCCTACCAATGTTTATATAAATCAGTGCCTTATAGGGAGCGGTGTTTGATGTCTTGGCCATCTTCTACCGAAACAACCTATGACAGTGGCCAGCACTGAGGATGTTGCGGTCGATCTTCTGAGTTGTGGACGCCCGGCGGGCGCATTACTCTTCAGCACGCTGCGCGTTCAGATGATGCTCCCACGGGGCAGATCTTTGAACTTCAAGGCCACGGATGGACTGTCAAAACAATGTGTCGTCGTGTCCAGCTGTAAACGATATCTCATCAGAAACCTCAGCGGCTCCTTGGCTCGCGCTTTCGTCAGCGTACGCTTCTTGAACAACGGCTGCAGCAACTGTGCTGGCTACTGTCGGCACTAGGGTAAAGTCATCCAAGGAAACCTCATCAGATGACACGCCATAGAGTGTGACGGTTCCGCCTGCATCACCGAAGCGCACAAGGGTGCGTTGAGGGTTTATACTCTCGATTTCAATATCGTTCAGATCCGACACGACGTTTGAGAAGACCTCGAACTGGTCATTGCCACTGATAAATCCGTGCAGCTCATCGTGCCCAAAATCAGCCTCGTCGTAGACGAGGGTGTTGCGCCCCAAAGTCGTATTGATTGCGTCGTCCCCCGCGCCGCCGTAGATGCGGTTTGTCCCGCCCCCGCCGACGAGAGTGTCATCCCCGGCCTGTCCATACAACGTGTCGTCGTCCGCCCTACCCGCGAGGATGTCGTTCCCGCCGCCGCCAAACAACATATCGTCGCCAGCCCCGGCAGCGAAGCGATCTGCGCCGGCCATGCCATACATTAAGTCGGCGCCAGCCCCACCAATGCCGACATCATCGCCAGCGCCAGCATGAATGGTGTCGGCGCCTTTTCCCGCAGCCAAAGTATCATCCCCGCTGCCGCCATAGATTAGGTCGTCTCCGTCGCCCCCAGTAATCCGGTCATCGCCGATGCGTCCCCAAAGTACGTCATTCCCGGCTCGACCAAAGATTGCGTCATGCTGAACGCCCCCGGCGATCTCATTGTCAAAACGATCGCCTACGTGCTCCACATACGTAATTGGGACTGGTTGGATTGCAGATGCCGAAACCTCAATGATGGCCCATGCTTCGGTGAAGTGACCGAAACCATCAGTAATCCAATATTTAAAAGAGTCGACGCCGGAGAAGCCTATGTCCGGCCGATAAGTGATATCCCCATCATCCGCCACAAACACCTTGCCGCCTGTAGGCTGAACAATCCCGTCGACTTTCAGTTGATCCCCTGTGGGATCTGTCGCGCCGGCTAGCAGATCCAGCGTTAGGTCCGAGCCGATCTGTGTTTGCGCAATCACCGGATCTCCAGCAACAGGCGGCCCATCTTCAAGATTGATCAGACCGTTGAACTTGGCGTCTCGATAGGCGGAGAATTGACTGCCCAGCGGCACATTGGGGTCAATTTCAACCAACTGGCCGCTCTTAAAAACTTCTCCGGTCAATCGATCTGAAAAGTAGATTTCAGCCACAAAAAAGTTTCTACCGTCAGAAGTCTGATAATAGCCGTCGGCTTCTAAGATGCGGATTACATCATTATACCCAATGTCGAAATTATCAGTGCCGCTTGGTAAGGCGGTTGTGCCAAGAGTGTCAGTCTTAACGCCAGTGATAGAGACATGCCTGGCAGTCGGGTCCGGATAGCCCTCGTGATAAGTCAGTGGGCCGTCGAGTGTGATTTCTACTGGGCTGGCTTGCAACGCCGTGGATGACAGAAGTTGGTCTAAGGCGGGGTCATAGTTCAGATAGTCGACGCCGACATCCGTGAATGTCGCATCAATCACTTTGTACTGGTGCAAGTTGGCCGAGAGACTCGCATCGGTGAAAGCCTTCACTAGATTGATGCCAGAATTATCAAAGCCCTCAATCACGGGACGCACAATGATCATGTCCGTGGTGTTGGGGCCAAAACTGATGCCATTGGCAGGGCTTTGGAATGGGACTGGTACTTTACCAACGACGTCGAAGTCTATCAGCGTGTAATGCGACGTATATTCAAAATGCGCGCCCTCAACCACGCTCCAGGCAGTGAAGTTATCCAAAACGCTATGAATATCATGGCCTTGGTTTGGGTTAGCCTTCACTACATGCAAACCCTCCTTGGCGGCGAAGGCTTCATTGTGGCTGAAATGCAGGATCGGGGTGTCGTCCGGATTGACCAAACCTCCTTCCCCAACCGCTTCTGGAAAGTCGAATAACGAGGGGTCAAAAGCGATCTGGCCATCCGGCCCTTGCTCTGAACCACGGCCCCGATGGAAGTAGACAAATCCAGTATTCACGCTCGCCGCGATATTGCCGCTGGCCTCAACCATCCGGCCCTGGAACCAAAAACCGTCGCCAGTCTGACCTAAGTCGAAATTTTCAACATCATTGCCGTTCTTCGGTCGCGCCCAGCTGTTGCCCATGGCGTAGATCGCGATGTTATTGGTCCAAGAACCAATTTCGTTGCCCGTCTCAGCCACAAAGCCTGCGCCGAAAGTATTGTAGCTCGCATTCTCATGGAGAATGGCATTGCTATCATGATGAACATATCCCCACCCTGGCGAGCCAAAGACGGCATTGCCAACGGCCATGGCGGGCTCATCGACCTCTTCAGTTCCAGAACGGTGAAAGTGGAACGAGTACCGGCCCTTCACGTTGCTGTCTGCGGCAATCTCGGTGAACTCTTCTGGGTTCAGCGCCGGTTCTGACTTGTCGGTGCGGCCAAGTTCATGGAATTCGGCGTAGCGCACATCGACATCGTCGGAATGGCGGAACATCACGTGACCGCGTTGATGGATCTCAGCGGTATCGGAGCTTTCCGTGGAGATGCTGACATTTCGTGTGTAGTTGGCAACCGACGTTTTCAGATCTTCTCTTGGCGCGTCGTGGTCGAAAACCAACGGCTCACCGAAATGTATGACGCCACCCTCAATCTCCGTGATGACCCTGACTTCATCTTCAGGCTCGTGATGGCGGTTAGCGCGGATCGAGTTGTCCCAATTATAGCCTTCGTAATGGGTGCCGGCGATGACGATAGTGTCGCCCACCTGCCAACCGGAGGGCGCTTCCTCGAAATGGATCGACGTGTCGCCAGCCAGCGGATCGTCAACGACTTTTAGATGTGCAGCCTTTTCCTGACCGTGGATCTCCACATCTCCAAGCGCCACGATTCCCCGGCTGAGCAGAGTGGGATCCCAGGTGACGTCGATGTCGCCGTTGTTCGCGATAATTAGCTCGACCTCGACATCCGCCGCCACGGGGTCCTCAGCGGACCCGATGCTTAAACCTCCGTCCGCACCGACCACTAAAGTGTCGATCACCATGCGAGAATCAACGTCGGTGGCGAATGAGAGGTTACCGTCGATACGGGCTGTAAATAGTCGCGCGTCCGAGACATCATCATAGGTCACGGTAAAACCAACGGGGATCAATACCTGCGCATCATCTCCAGGCACGATTCCATCGCGCCAAGTTGTCGGGTCGAACCAAGATCCGTCACGAACTGCGACATGGCTTGCACTCTCATGCGGAACTAGGGCGAGAGCCGCATCATTGTCACTATGATCATGAATATGATCCTCTTCCATGCCTCTCCCACCCCACAAATTCGGCCCTTTTCGCGCGGAGGCTTACTAAGCCTCATGACGATTTGAAGGCGTGACAGGACCTATCACTCTGGATGTGTCTTTCGGCATACATAGTGAGGCGGGCATGATGGCGTCTAGGCAATCCGCGGGGACGCAGCCTGGATAGAGGCTCCGCGCCTCGATGTTCCGCGCAGTCTCGCAAGCAGTGCAGATGAGCTGCAGGTGAAATCCCGAAACCTGCGTCGGCGTCACACGCCAACCGGCGCATAGATTTACCCGCCAGGGTGATCTTGAGGTGCTCCCCCGGCGGGTATTGAATGGTTTAGGGCTTGTTGATTCCCAGGTCGACCGGACTCACCTTAGCCGATTGGAGATCAACCAAGGCCCAAGCAAAGGTTACTTCAAGCCTGTTGAAGAGTCGGCTCGCCTCTTTGCCGGACTGGCCTGAAAGATCATAGAAGTTGCTTTGGGCCCAATCCGCCACGACCGCCGCCGCCATCGCTTTCTTGAAAGCCGAGGTGATGACGCTCTTCGCCTCATCTGGAGCGGAGGCGTGCATGGCGAAGCCGATTGCTTGTTTCAGCGGCAGGTAATTCTCTAGATCAGGGTACACGCCAAAGGCGGTTGGTATCGTTATGTCTCCAAGTGTGACGTCCGCCGCCGTCAGCATCCCCAGAGGGCGAAGCACCGCGCCGTCGATTAAAGGCTGCTGCTCTGCAAGCGAGGTGACGACGAGCTGAACCTCCCCCGTTAATGCGGCCTCTTACGACGGGCCGGACCCTTTGTAGGGAATAAACTTAAAGGCCGCGCCCGAGCCTTTTTCCAGGGCCAGCAGGTTGAGGTGATGGATTGACCCAGAGCCGCCGGCGGCGGCGGGGAGCGCGCCAGGCGTGGCTTTCGCTGCCTTCGCCAAGTCTTTCAATGTTTTATAGGGAGAGGCTTGCGGCACCGAGATCAGGTCTGGCGAGCCGCCGACGATGAACGGATGCCAAACCGAGAATCTTTGCTTCCAGCCGCCCTGCACGGCGGCGGTGACGTTCGACTCGGAAATACCGGCGAGGGTGTAGCCGTCATTCGGCTGGTTGAAGGCATAGGTCATTCCGGTCGATCCGGCGACGCCGCCGGTTTTGTTCACCACGGAGATCGACACCGGCAGATGCTTCTCCATCTCAGTCATGATCATGCGGTTGATTGTGTCCGTGCCGCCGCCAGCGCCCCAGACCACGACTGTTGTGATATCGCGAGAGGGGTAGTCTTGGGCGATGGCGGCCGTCGCGCCGATCAGAGCGGAGCCGCCACAGTAGCAAGTGTCAACGCTTTCACGATTTCCTCCCCCAGTCAGGCGAGGGCCTTGAGTGAGTTGTGCGTACACCACGCCCTTCGCCGCGTGAGCAGTTAGTTATGTCTTCCTGTCTCTATAAAATAGCATCCAATATTGTATACGATTCGTCAAATGGTGCGTCGCTATGCAGTCGGCGCACAGAGTCTCACCAATGCGGCTCCTCAATCGCCGCCATTATCATGATCTCCCACCTGACCAGCTTCATGCCCACGTCGCGAATTGATCAGGTGTCGGGGAGGTTGCTTGAGTTGGGGCAGAAACTATGGGAGCTGCTAAAAGTGCGGATGGGATGCGTGGCAGGGAGCAATCCCAGCACCTTGATCAGGCTATATTTTCAGTCATCTATTCACTCTTCGGCGCCACTTGAGATCTGTGAGCGATAGATCTCTAACAGCGCGTCAGGCGGCGCCTGACCACCGAACCATTTTTTGTGAATCTCATTGATTTCTCCCGTACGATAGAGATCCCGCAGTGCATCATTCGCAATCTCCAACATTGCGTCATCGCCAACGCGAAGCGCTATCGCGTACGGCTCAATACTGAAGCTGGTCTCTGCGACGACGAAGCGTCCCGGCTCGGCCTCGGCGATCGCTTCCAAGATGGCGCGATCGCCGAAGAAACTGTCGATTTCTCCCTCACGTACGCTAGCGACGCCGGCGCCACGGTTCTCGAAGACGCGCAATTCTGCGAAGCCGTCGCCAGCTTCGGTCAAGAGCTGCTCCATCACGTCTCTTGACGTTGTCGAGACGAGCGCGCCGATCGCGTCCCCCCAGCTATCGTTCGCAAACGCGTCTGCATTGATCAGGATCGCGCCGTCTGTCTGATAGGTGAGGACTGTGAAGCTCATGATCTCGCGGCGCGCGTCGGTGACGGTCGTGGCGCCGCAAAGCATGTCTATCCGGGCTTCTTGCAGCTCTGTGAAGCGCGTCGACACACTTACGGACCGCCAAACGATATCGACCTTGCTCGGCTCCACCTCAGCCTCAATACGGTCGGCGATTGCATTGCAGAGATCGATGGTAAATCCTAGTCGGGCGCCGTCGGCTTCTGAGGAGAAGGGGGCAGCGTCGGTTCGGTATCCCAAACGCAATTCGGTCGATCCGCTGCGGAGTCTCTCTACTGTGTCGGAGGTGGCTAGCGTCGGGGCGAATGTCAAAGCAAATAGGCCGAAAGACGCAGGGACGAGGATCTTGCGGAGTAAAGTACGTCGCATGCGCGCTCCTTGGGTGCATGTGGTAGACGTGCCAATCGCGTTATGTTGATCGCGAGAGCCGTTTCACCAAGTCACTAAGGTTTAATACGTATTTTGATTGTGAAAAGGGCTTAAGGTCACATACCGAGCTGCCGAGACTGAATTGGCTCTCAAACGTTGAAGACTGGCTACGGATAGGATCGCCAGATAAATGGGGCGGACCGGGGGTGATCACTGGCCTGACAGCGTCGAGGCGGGGTAATTTGCTCATAGCGAAAAACCGCCAGCGCAAAAAGCCCTGCTGCATCCCTGTGACATTTCCGCAATGTCCGTCTACTGCTGACTATGATTTTTGCCCACCGATTAAAGCCGCTGGATTTCATCAAGCACGCGCTGCTTTGAGCAGGTAAAGAAAAGCATCCTCGCGAGAGGCGTGCTCATCGAGCCGGCGTTGTCACCAGCCTGAGCCGGGCAGCATGCGGTGACCGTTTGCTTCCTGGCTCGGGCTTCACACCAACGCTTCTAAAGCGGGCTGTACGGCTTGCGGGCAATAGG
>JAHQVS010000076.1 GCA_019634215.1 Paracoccaceae bacterium
CCTCTCGCAGCGCCGCGATCATGTATTGCAGCCGATCGTCGCAATGCATGAACGGGGCTCGGGCCAGGGCGGCGGCGGCGGGGTGGGTGGTTGCGTGGGAGCCAGGAATATTACCCTGCCTCCTGCGGTTCCCCTGCTGGCCAAGAAAACATCTTCCGAGCTGCGCAGGCAGATGCATTGTAAAATTACAAGTATAAGTTCCACGTGAAACACTGAATAAGACAGGGAAATCCTTAAGATAAGCTTAATGCTATGTAAATATACTAAAAATAAGTGAGTTTTATCGAATAAGATGCCTCAAAATGAATGCACAATAAATCTAAATTAATCGGACAGGTTTTTACATCAATAGCGCAGGTTGGCTTGTCCGCTTCTCAACTTAGATAGCACGCATCATATTGCGAGATACAAAATGGGATACAGCTGAGCGCAGGGTGGGTATGTAAACATTTGAAGATTCAGAGTAATTTTCAACAAAAACCAACCGAACGAAATCCACCCCGTCCGCCAGAAAATTCAACATAAACCACGATTAAATTATTGATTTAAATAGATAATTAGCGTCACCATTTGGTCGAGCCGCGTAAATTTATCGCGCGGTCGCTGGGGAACATCGCCAAAGCGGAAGCCGAGGCGAAGGCGCTGAACGCCGAGGCGTTCAAATTGTGGGAGGCGCTATTCAGCGGCGACGACAGCGACGCCACCGTTCGCCTCCAGCTCCACGCTCTCGCCTACAACCTCGCTAACTTTCTCCGAACCCTGGCCGCGCCGGAGGCGATCGAAAAATGGACGCTGACGAGTTTGCGCGAGCGCCTGATCAAGACCGGAGCCCGTCTCGTCCGCCATGCACGCTATGCTGTATTTCAAATGGCCGAGGCCGCGCTTCCCCGCACACTGTTCGCGGGCGTGCTATGAATGATCAACGGGCTGCGCGGGCCGCCGTCCAAGGAGGCGTCCTCATGATCGAAAAACGTCTCGGTTCGATGTTGTTCGCCGTCGGCCGTCGTGACGCCGTGCGCGAAAATGGCCTCAGCCGACGTACAAACCGCCCGACTGCGCTTTGGCTTCGGGCATTGTCCGCAGCATCGAACAATCGGATGCGCTTGCCGGGATAATTCCGCTTGCGTTCGTTGACCATGTTCAGTTTGCTTTGCAGGGACGGTCTAAATGGGGAATGCCCGCTGATACTCGATGATATATGCCGATGCGCCCCGCATAGCGGCAAGGCGGGCCGCGACAATGCCATCAGGGTTGGTTTCGACACTGGCATCGAGATGTTGAGAGTGATCATCCCGTTGATGTCAAAGCCGACGAGAAAGTTTCGACCATTGTAATTATTAACCATCATAAATCAATATGCAATATTTGATCCAAAATATTCAATGAATATATTTCTAATTTCTCGCCTCCATTTTATATCATACTCATAGTCAAGGCCCTCCGCCTTAATCACTTCCATAGCAAATTGCTCAGCCTCTATGGGTCTTATACTAGATATGCGCTCAATATCATGAAACTCCAGGCAGAATCCTAGTTCGATACATAATTTACCCATCAGATTCTGCAATCTGGCTTTGGTGCCTAACCTTATAGGGTTCCCCATTTTATTTAGAATATTTTGTATGTTCTGCGGCTTGCCTTCTGACATATGCGCCCCCGCTCATCTGACTGCTGATGTTGCTGGGGTAATAGAACCAGTCCCCTGTGGAAATTTATTCCCTTCCGGGTCTAATCACAAATGACGGCACCATGGATGGCGCAAAAACCTCTTTGAAGGTGGCGGCCAGGACATCCAGGGCGTTAGTCCGATCGAATGCGCCGACCTCTGACTCCAGCCAGTGAGGATGCATTGCCCCGGCCCGCTCCACTATCGTGAGCCCGACCTCCATCGCGGCGGAATGCGCGGGCTCATAATGCATCGGGGGCATCACCCGCATCTCCAGCTCGGCCTGGCGGCTTTTGAGGAGCTCAATGCGCCGATGATGCAAAGGGATCATCACCCGGCGGGCCTCGGTCACATGCACTTTGGTGGGAATGAGACACCAATCAAAATAGGCCTCCATCCCAAAGCCGCCCTCGGCCTCTGGCTGAACCGCTTTTTTTCTCCAGCTGTCTATCGCGCCTGCATAGGGCTCCGTGGTGACCCGGACGGCGGTGGCGTCGTTCATGTCCACGGGCGTTATCACCATGTCAGAGAGCGCATGCGCATGGTTCGCGAAATGGCTGTTCTCGCCAGGGCTATCAATGACGATGGCGTCAAACCCGGTGACCTCTAGTTTATCCACCAAATCGCTGAGGGCGTTTTTGTCGATCAACCCGGCGACGCTGTCGCTATCTTCCTCAGAGCCGTCCAAGTGGTGGATTTTGATGGGGTGGACGCCCTTCACATCGCGGCGCCGAGCCGTGGCCTCTCTCTGAGCCCCCCAGAGCGCAAACGCGCCGCTTGGATCGCAGTCAATACCGGCCACCTTCAAATTGAGGCTTTCAAGCCAAACACAGAGCGAGGCGCTGATTGTTGTTTTCCCAGGCCCGCCCTTGAGGCTGCCGACGCAGATCAGCTTAGCCATGAGATTGATTCCCTAAGGAGGGTTGAGGCGAACAAACCCGGCCCGCGCTGTGGGGAAAAATGTGGGGGATGCAGACGCTACGAATCCGGGAAAATCCGGCAAATTCCGGCGTTTTCGGGAAGGCAAGAGAAAAGGGGCCACCCCAGAGGGCGGAAATCCCTTTGTATAACAATACTTTACTCTGGTGAAATTGGTCCGGGCGGAGAGATTCGAACTCCCGACCTACGGTACCCAAAACCGTCGCGCTACCAGACTGCGCTACGCCCGGAACCAGACCGTCCCTTTACTGCGCCGGAGCGTCTGCGTCTAGATGCCGTCTCGCCCAGAATGGACTTAATGCGATCGAGCGCACGATGTCGCCCGGCGCGAGGCCGAGACGGCGGGAGAGGCCGCCCTGGATCTCAAGCGCCGCGATGATCACGCCGCCGGACGGCAGCGGGGTTTCATCCCGGGGGCGGGCGTTCTCGGCGATGCGGATGATGCGTCCCTCTGGGGAAATAAAGACAATATCCAGAGGGATCAATGTGTTCCGCATCCAGAACGCCGCCGGTTGCGGGGGATCATACACAAACAGCATCCCCGCATCCTTGGCGAGCTTAGTGCGATACATCATGCCGTGATTGCGGGTGGCCGCAGTGTCGGCCACCTCGGCGGAGAACACATGAACGCCGCCGCCAGCGGATTCGACCGTCACCGACGCCGTCGCCAATCCAGATTGGGGAGCGTTCCTAGGGATGACCACCTTTTGGGGGGCGGCCTTAGCGTCAGAGGAGAGGGGTGAGGCTGCGGGAGGCGCTTCCGGCATGGGTTGGGTCTGAGCCCACGCCTCCGACGTGGCCGGCGCTCCAACGCCGAGCCACATCAGACTAACAATCGCCGCAGCGAGGCTTAGTCTTCTTCGGAGTCCTGATCCGGCGTCTTCAAACGCGCGACGTTGGCGTCCGGCGGGGCTTCGGTGAGGTCGATTATAGACCATTCGCAAACCTGCGACACCATTGCTCCCCGAGGTCCGCGCGTCGTGCGCACCAGCACCGCCTCGCCCGGCTGCAGAGTTGTGAAGCCGCCGGCCCGAACAGTCTCCATGTGCACGAACACATCGCGACGATCGCCGTAGACGTTCACGAAGCCAAAGCCTTTGTGCTTGTCGAACCATTTCACCCGCGCAGGTAGAAACACGCCTTGCGGCGCAGCCGCGGCGGCGATGTCCGTGGGGCGGCGCTCATCAGGCGCCGGACTTGCCGGTATGTCCTCGCACGCCTCGCTGGTGATTTCAATCAACCGAGAGACTTGACGCCCCCGAGGGGTGTCAATAATTGAGGCGGTGACTCTATCGCGGTCTCGCAGCGCTGGAGCGCCGAAGGCGCGCACGCAACTAGCGTGAACCAGAATGTCCCCCTCCTCTTCGTCGGCTACGATGAAGCCGAACCCGCGGCTTAAATCATACCATTTGACAATCCCCTCAATTTTGCGCTCTTCTGGCACGTCCTCAAGTCGCTGATGTGCAGGCGATGACCCGTTCATCATTTTTCTCCCGCCGTCTGTACATGCTTCTCTTCGTTACTCGCTTACGATTAATGGCAAGATCAAGGCAAAAGCCGACATGTCTTTAAGTCAATACCATGACAGACAATACCCACAATCGCCTCAATTCGCTTACAATTCGGGCTTTGATCCCCGTTTTCTCCTGGCGACCTATCTATGAACTCATAGTTTCGCCATAAACTCAATCTTTGACACATTGCAGCCCTATTTCACGCATAAGCATGTCTTCCCTCATCTGAAATGGTGAATATGACTCTGCGGGTGACATCCCGACAACACCTACAGCCGTAAAACGTCTTAACACCATAGATTCAACTGAGAAAAATACTCGGGTTCCGCTAGGTAATTCCGCCTCTATTACACGATAGCGAGTCGGACTGATATTTCCAGGCAGGCTTCAGTCCGTTCTGCACTACCAATTTTTCCTTATACCCGGCGGCGTAATCGAACCGCCGCGCCGGCGTCCCCGACGGCGAGGGCGGCTATCACGGCATAGGCGGGTGTCGCCGCTTCAGGCCACATGCCCGCAGCCGCCACCGCCATCGCCGCAATCAAGATTGAGATCGCCGAATCCACGAACGTGCGCACCGGGCGCCAAGCGGCGTCAAGCACAGCTCCGCTGGCCGAAGCCAGCGCCAAGGCTTGGTCCGTCCGTAATGGCAACCAGGCGGCGCTCCCGGCGTCGGCCAATGTTGGTTCAATGCCAATCAGGCCAGCAATCGCCAACTCCAACCCGGCTAGGGAAAGCGGGACCTCCGCAAACGGCTTCATCAGCGCACCATCGCCGCCACCGATCGCGACAGCGAAATAAACAGCGACAAAAACCGCGACCATCGGTACTCTTGGCGGCATGACGTTCCTCAAATTTTCTCGCTTCATGCGATCATTACATACAGGCGGCCGCAACATTCGCACGCCAACTAGTTTCCTTACGGCCCCCCTTATGACGGGCGCGCTGCTTGCCGTCCTCATGCTTGTCGGGGTTAAGGGCTGCGGCGGCGGCCCCCCGCTGGGCGGCAATCTGATTGGCGGTCAAGCGTCTGTCGATATCGGCGCGCCGAAGTTGACGCAACCGCCGAGGCCACCGGAGATTTTGGCGCATGACGCGCGAGACCTAGAGGGCGCCGCGCGGGGCGCCGCCGTCGACCGGCTGGCGCGCATGGCGGCGCGCAACGGCGCGACCCGCTACGAGTCTGCGCAAATTCCGTTCTTCTTCGAGTCTGAAATCGGGCGTGCTTATCTTGAGAGCGGCCCGGGCCGGGCGCTCGCGCGCGGGGCGCCGGCGGAGCGATGCGCTGGATTTGGAGTCGCCTTGAACCGCCCATCGCCCGTGGAGGCCGCTCGCGAGGCGCTTGCGAGCTGTTTGCAAACGCCCCCCGCCTACGCCGAACAAACCTCCAGCGAAGCCCCTTGCGCTTGCCAATTGATCGCGGCGGAAAATCTGCTGTTAACGGAGGCGGAGAGCTTCGCCTATCCCCGCGCGGTCAATGCGCTGTTGATCGACCCGGCCCGCGACGTCACCGCATCGTTAATCGCCGAAGAGCGCACTCCAACGAAAGAGACGCCGCCACAACGGCTGGCGGCACTCAGTCAGGGCGCGCGTTCGCTGTGGCTGCTGGCTCCGACCGGGCCGATGGGCGCTTTGGATTTAAGCGCAGATGGGCTGGCTGAGTTTCGATTGCTCAAGGGGCCCGCAGAGTCGCTTGAGACGGTGCGGCTGTACACTGGTGCTTGGCGGGCCGAGGGCTATCGGCGCGGACGGCTGGCCAAACGCATGGCGCTCACCGATTCCGAGGGCGGCCAACTGCTCTTGCTGATCGGGTATGACCCAGAGGAGCTTAGAGACCGCCGCCAAGCCCTGACAACGGCGGCGCGTGAGTTGTTCTCAGCACGCGCCGAGCTGTCACGAGGCGCTTCGACAGCGAATTAGAGTGATAGAGGGCCGCAAGGGTTTGCCTTCGATCTAACTGTTTGAATAGCCTAAACACTGTATTTGTTGAGCATTCTTCCCCTCAAGCGTGCTTTGAAGGCGGAGTGCCTGCGCGCCCGAACCCCTCCCCCCATACATACGCGGGGAAGGGGAATTAAGGGCGGTGTTAGCAGCCGCCGCGCGCATCCTCGACACGGCTCCAGGTTTGAGATTTGCCAAAGAGCGAAACGCCGATGAAACCACGCACTTCCAAGGTTCCGCCTTCCTGAACCGCCATCTTGGCGTCATAGGTGGAGCCGTCGCTGGCGTCGTAGATATAACCGCTCTCCCATTCGCCCTCTGAATCCTGGGCGAAGTTCCCCAACATCGCGAGGCCGCAGATTGGATTGCTGCGATTGCCCTCATCCGGGTTCTGAGTGTCGACCTTCGGCGCGCCGTTCGCGTCGTTCGGCTCTTCCAGCCAGACGATTTTGCCGCAGGCCTTGTCGCCACAGGGCGCAATCTCGACGATCGCCGTCTTGGCCTCGACGAGCCATAGACCAAAAGCCGGGTCGTCCGCCGCCAAGGCGGGTGATGCGGCAAGGGTGAACATTGCCGGAAGGATCAGGGAGCGTAAGGCTTTCATAAGCTGTCCTTATTCAATTACGACTGCCGCGCCCGCGTCGAAGCGCGAGCGCGCTCCGTCTGATAGCGGATGGGCGGCGTGTCGGACATGGCCGACACGCGGCTATTTGATGAACTCCTCATAAGCGCGGGCGGCGTCCGGGTCGGCGGCGGCGAACGCCTTGGCGGCGGCGGCGAAATCAGTGAGATCAAACCGGATTTCCGGGCGGGCGCCATTCAACGGGCGCATGCGCCAGATCAGCGCGCCCGTGGGCTCGGCGTACATCCGCGTCAACAGAAAGGTGGATTTGATCCGACCAAGATCGCACAAATGGCCGTCGCATTCGCTGAGGGTGAACAGTTGTTCGGTCTCTTGGGAAGCCGCCTCGGGCGCCGGCGCCGAGGCGCCTCCTGAGCTATGGGCAGCCCCCTCCAGCACCTCAACGGCAACTTGACTGAGAGGGCGGCGGAGAATCGCCAGATTCGTGTTCGCCACTGACGCGCCGGGCTCCAGGCCAAGTTGGACGCTGTAGCCGTCAGGAGTAGAGAGCAGAAACAGCGTCGCCGAGCGGAAATTAGGGGGCGGCTGGTACGTCTGTGCGTTCTGCAAATAACAACGGCGCGGCGGCGGCGTTGCCGAGGGCTGCTCTGCCACGGCGACCTCGCACGAAAGCAACCAATCCCCGTACGTTTCAAACCGCTCGTTGCGCCAGGCGGCGCTCGCCTCTGGGGCCTTTGGTTTGGCCGCTGGCTGCTTCACCGACGGCGGTGAGGCGACTTGCCGGGCGGCGGGCTTGGGCGCGGTCTTGACAGCGTGATCGCTATTCGCGGTTTGGGCCGCACCGGGAGCGCCCCAAAGAGCAACCCAAGCCGCCAAGAACAGCGCCGTGTGAGCTGCTACTGCTTTGAGAAGAAGAGTTTTGCATGTCGCGGCCATAACGCGGCGCCCTCCGTCGAAGATCCCCGATCCCGCGCCCCGATTCGACTCGCCTTATAGAATCTCCGTACCGATGATCTCAACGCCGAAGCCAGCGGCGCCGACATATTGCCGCTCACGGCTGGCGAGCACGCGCACCCGGGTGAGGCCGAGATCGCGCATGATCTGGGCGCCGAGGCCAATATCACGCCAATACTCCTTGCGCGCGGCTGTGGAGACGGCCCCCTCCCCGTCCGCCATGGCCTCAGGGCGGGCGGCGACGCCGGTGGCGCCGTGCCGCAGGTAAACAAACACGCCGGCGCCCTCGGCTTTGATACGCTCCAGCGCCGGGCTTAGACCGCTTTCGTCCGGACAGAACACGTCGCTCAACACGTCCTCTTGATGCAACCGGACCAGAGGCGCATCCTTCGTTGTTGGGTCGCCGAACACCAAGGCGAGATGCTGAGCATCGTCGTAACGGGTGGAATAGACAATGGCGTGGGCAGGGCCTACGAGCGTCGGGGCCCCGTCGCGCGTTTCGACGCGTTCGATCAGGGTTTCGCTCTGCTGACGATAGGCGATCAGGGCGTCAATCGAGACCAGGGCGAGGCCGTGCTCTTGAGCGAACGCCTGAACCTGTGCGCCTTTTTGCACGCTGCCGTCGTCGTTGACCAACTCGGCAAGCAAGCCTACCGACCGCAACCCGGCCAAGCGGGAGAGATCGACCGCCGCTTCTGTATGACCGGTGCGCATCAACACGCCGCCATCGCGGGAGATCAACGGGAAGATATGGCCGGGGCGGACGAAATCAGCGCGGCCGGCGTTGGGATTCGCCAGCGCGCGGATGGTGGCGCAACGTTCATCGGCGGAGATGCCGGTGGTCAGGCCATGGCGATAATCGACCGAGACAGTGAAGGCGGTGGAGAGTGGCGCGTCGTTCTCGGCCACCATCGGCGACAAGCCGAGCCGCCGCGCCTCGCCCGCCTCCAGGGGGGTGCAGAGAATGCCGCTGGTGTGGCGGATCATGAAGGCGACATGCTCGGGCGTGGCCAGCTCGGCGGCCATGATCAAATCGCCCTCATTCTCACGGTCGGCGTCGTCAACCACCACCACTGGGCGGCCAGCCGCAATTTCGGTGATGGCGCGCTCAATCGGGTCCAGCGTCAACTGTGGAGTGAGAGACGTCGTCGCGGCGGGGCTGACGGCGGAATCGGTCATTGGCGGAGTCCTCAGATCGGCGACGCGCCTTCCCGGCGCGCTTCAAGCTTGAATTCAAATGGATTGGCGGCGATGCAATGCCGCAGCGAGCCCGCCTTTAGGCGCTCGCTTCCAGAGATGTCTCATAGGGCGGAACCAACGCAATGACCACTCGAATGCTGTGCGGCAGAAGGTTAAGCGCATTGGGGCTGGGCGGGGCGCTGGCGCTTTCAGCGTCGTTGGCGGCGGCGCAGAACGGGGATGCGGCCGCGTTGAGTCCGAGCGGGCTCGGGCAGAGTTGCGGGGCTGTGGTGGTGGCGGAGTTTGAGTGGCCTGCCGCCGAGATCACCGCCCATGTGATGGAGCGCGCATTGCGCGACGGCTACGGCTGTCTGGCCGTGCGGCGTCGGGCGGACACGGAACAAACCTTAACGGCGATTGAGGAAAGCGGCGGCGGTGGCGATCAGGATCAAGTCGGCCAACGGGTGATTGCGCCCGGAGTCCGCCTCGCAAAGTTTGCAGAGACAGATACGCCGCCGACGGTCGTCGGCTTGGGCGCCGCGCTCTACGGCGAGGGCGACTTTCAGGGGCTGTTCATCCCCGCTTGGCTCGCCGCCGAACATCCCGAGCTGCGTCAGCTGGCGGATTTGCCCGCGTTTGGGCGCAAGATGGCCGCCGAGGGAATTCGGCCAACTCTACGGTTGTGCCCAGCGACCTGGGAATGCGCCGAGGAGGCGCGAGCCGTGGCGGAGCAACTGAAGTTGGCGCAATGGTTCGAGTTGGAGACCCCGCTCTCCGGTGAGGCGCTGGTGAGCGCAATCCAAGCGGCGCGGCAAGCGCCGACAGCGGATCGCACACCCTGGATCTCTTATTTCTGGGCGCCATCGCTGTGGGTCGCCGAGGCGCGGCTTTGGCCTCTGAGGGTGGGAGAGCTGGCGTATTGCCCATCCGACGCCGCCTGCCGGCCAGCGTTTACGCGCCCACCGCAACGTATCGCCTATGCTCAGGCCCTGATTCAAAAAACGCCACGATTGCTGCCTTTTCTTAATAAATTCAATATTCCGGCTAAAATCATGACCGAGGCGTTGAACTGGCGCGCGCTGAATAATGCCGACGCGCCAACGACGGTGGGACGGCTGATCGCCAACAACCGCCCACTTTGGACTGAGTGGTTCGACCCGCAAGCGCTAGAAGCGTTTCAAGGCGCCAGCCGGGTGATTACGGGGCCGCCGCCGAACTAGGCATTCCGTGCTCGCCTGATCGTGACCACACTCTCCCCCAAAAGAGGCGACAGCGCGGGCGCCACTCTCGAAGTTCAATTGCAAAGTCACCCGCCTTTTTTCAGTCGAAGCCCTTTCAGGCGATGCCCGACCTGAACGATCGCATCCAGCGCCGGAATCAGCTCCGTGCCAAGTGGCGTCAGCTCATATTCCGTTGACGGGGGCGATGTTCTGCGAACGTGGCGCACGAGCACGCCCCTTTCCTCCAACTCCGACAACCGCGCCGACAGCACTTTGGCGGAGATCGGCGGGATGTCGGCGCGCAGTTCACTGAAACGCCGGGGGCCGGCCCGCAGCGACCAGATCACATTCGGCGCCCACGCCCCCGCAATCACCGACATGCATTCGGTCAACATACAGGGTTGCGGCGGTTTCGGGCTGTTATTTCGCCTCATCTTCAGCGGCATATCGGGTTACCAAGTTACTGACAGGTAATCTATTTTATCTAGTTACCAAGAGAAACCACGTTGTCAACAGCAACCTCTCAGATCATCTACAGCGCGTCACCAACCAGGAAAGGCGAGATGCGTCATGAAACTGTTCTACAAGCCAGGGGCCTGCTCTTTGGCGAGCCATATCGCACTGAGCGAGATCGGCGCACCGTTCGAGATCGAAGCCGTCGACACTGCAATCGGACGAACGGAAACCGGGGTCACCTACCGTGACATCAATCCCAAGGGCTATGTGCCTGCCCTGCAACTCGAAGATGGGCAGGTTCTGACCGAGGGGCCGGCGATCCTGCAATTTCTCGCCGATGGAGCACCGAACGCCCAGCTCGCGCCGCAGGCCGGGACAATGGCCCGCGCACGGATGCAGGAACATCTGACCTTCGTCTCATCCGAACTGCACAAGGCGTTCGGGCCGCTGTTTCGCGAGGGATCGACAGAGTCGGAGAAAACCGCAGCGCGCGAGGCTGTCGCTGTGCAGTTCGCCCATGTCGAGGCACAGCTTTCCGAAGACGGCGGCTATTTGGCGGCTGATCGCTTTACCATCGCCGACGCGTATTTGTTCGTGGTTGCGAACTGGGCGAATTTCACTGGGATCGAGCTGTCGGCCTGGCCGCGCCTCGCGGCTTTTGTGGCGCGGGTCGCGAACCGGCCTGCGACCCAGGCCGCCTTGCGCGCCGAGGGGCTGATCCAATGAGCCTTTCGGACCATGCGGCGATTTCCCGGTTGATGGAAGCCTATTTCGACGGGCTGTATCAGGCGGACAGCGCCATGCTGCGCGGCGTTTTCCATCCCCGGCTCGCTTATATCTGCGCCACGCAGGGAGACGAGCTGTATCTCGATCTTGAAACCTATATGGCCCGGGTGGACCAACGTGAACCGCCAGCGAAACGCGGCGGCGGCCGAAACGAAGCCGTGCTCGAAATCGCGTTCGGCGGCCCCCGGCTCGCCCGCGTGAGCGCCCGCATGTCGATGATGGGCCGCGCCTATCTCGATTTCCTGACGCTGGTGCGTGATGGCGGCGAGTGGCGCATCGTGACCAAGGTTTTCAGCTACATCCCAAACGAGACGCCAAGCGAGGAACAGCCATGCCCTACGTGAACATCAAAGTGACGCGCGAAGGCGGCCCGGAAGGCGACGGCCCCAGTGAAGAGGAGAAGGCGCTGTTGATCGCCGGCGTCACAGAACTGCTTCGGGACGTGCTTGGAAAAGACCCCCGCACGACTTTTGTGGTGATCGACGAGACGCCGTTGCAGAACTGGGGCGTCGGCGGTCTTCCTGTGGAAAAATTCCGTCAGACGGCGTCCTGAACGGCGATCGCGCGGACGCATCTGTCGGCGCGATCGCTGTTTCGAGAGGTTTCGGCATGTCCTATCAAGCCGCTGTCATGTTTGTCGCGGGCCTCGGCATCCCGGTTCTCGCCTCCTTGAACGCCGCCTTGGGCGCGCGGATCGGCTCGCCCGCTATGGCGGCCTGCGCGCTGTTTCTTGTGGCGTTGATCGCGGCGGCCTCTGTCGCCGCTGTCTCTGGCCCCAAACCGGTCCACTTGTTGTTGTCCGCTCCCAAACACCTGTTTCTCGCCGGGCTTTTTGTGGCCTTCTATATTCTGTCCATCACCTGGATCGCGCCGCGCATGGGGGTCGGCAATGCGATCTTCTTTGTGCTTCTGGGGCAGCTTGTCGGCGCGCTGATCATCGATCATTTCGGCTTTCTGGGTGCGAAAGCGTTCCCACTCGACCCTTGGCGCGCCTTCGGCTTTGTGCTGATGGCGGCCGGGGTCTGGGCGACGCAGAAACCGGGCTTCTGATCAAAGCCATATGCGGCCTGCCTTGGGCCGCCGCCCTCAACTTGCCCGACCTTCTTCTGATCAATGATCTGCGTAGATCTTCGCTGTAAACGCCGAAGCCGAGGTGACCCGCGCGCGAGATTGTGACCTGGAGTGTCCCGGACCGCCCTGACCAAGCTCTAGCGGCGCCCTATTGTCCGCCGCGTCAGTCAAAAGGGGAAAGACCGCCATGAAAATGCACAGTTCGCCGCGCCAATGCGGCGTCTCCTGCTTGCTTTGGGCGCTGCTGCTGGCGGCGGGCCTAACGGCGAGTCTCGCCATTGAAGACGCCCATGCCTGCGATGCCGACAGCGATTGCGTGCTCTCCAGCCCTGAAACCGGCGGCGTCTCGGGGCGAACCTATCGGCTGCGGGCTCCGGAAAATACTGATGGGCCGGCTGGGGCGCTGGTGTTCGCTCATGGCTATCGCGGCAAGGCCACTGGCGCGATGCGCAACAAGGCGCTCAAAGCGTTTGCCGATGAGCAGGGGCTGGCGCTGATCTCCCTACAGGCGCCGGGGGATGATTGGTCGCTGCCGGGGGTGCCCGGAAACAATTTCCGGCCCGAAATTGACGAGGTCGCCTATTTTGACGCCGTGATCGCCGACGCCGCCGCGCGCGGGGTGGTCGACCCTGAGCGGGTGGTGCTGACCGGGTTCTCCGCCGGGGGGATGCTGGTGTGGAACGTGATCTGTGCGCGCGGCGCCAAATACGCTGGTTATATTCCGGTCGCCGGAGTGTTCTGGCGCCCGGCGCCGACCCGCTGCGAGGGCGATCCCGCGCATGTGGTTCATATCCATGGCGACGCCGATAAGATCGTGCCATTGGCCGGGCGCCGTATCGGCGATGCGCATCAAGGCGACGTGGCGCAAACTCTGGAGATGTATGCGAAAAATGGCGGTTACGCGCTGGCTGAAGGCGAAGAGACCCGAGACGAGTTGCGCTGCAAACAAGGCGAGAACGCCGAGCGCAAGCATCTGGCGTTTTGCCTGTTCTCAGGCGGTCACTCCTTCAGAATGCGGGACGTGCGGGCGGCTTGGGAGATGTTGCGGGCGGCGGGGGCGATCTGAGGGAGAGATCGGTTTCCTCCGGCTGGAACCGATGTAATCAAGCGCCGATCGGGCTTGCTATGGGCCAGTGCTGGGCAGGTTAACGATTCTCATCGTCATATTCCGGCCCCGCCGAAGCGCCGGCGATGGCGCCGGCCAGAGAGAGCAAGCCATCGGCCTCAGCAGGCTCGGGCTCAGGCGCCTCCTCCTCCACCGAGGGCTTCACAGCCTCCGGCGCGGCGTGCTGATGCGGACGGCGCTCCATCAAGGCGAGGACCCGCACCTTGGCGTTGGGGTTCAGCTCCATCGGCGGGGCGGCCCCATAGTCCGCGCGGATGGCTGTTGGTCCTGGCGCTGCGGAGATGTTCTGGATTCTCAAACGGCTCGGGAACCCCAGAGTCGCCCGGCGCCCGACCATATGGGCGAAACTGACTTGCCCCAACACCGGCGCCTCGCGAGAGCTCCACAGCGAGATCGGCGTTTGACGGAAGTCGTCGAACCCCTCGGAGTCGATCGAGATCCGTATCACGCCCTCGTCTGGTCCCAACACGGCGGCCAAGCCCAACAATTCGCCCTCAATCTCAAACTCCGCCCACCCATCCGGCGCGATCTCTATCACCTCCGTCGTGACGGGGCCGATGACGGCGGGGCCGCTGGCGGCGTGGTGGAAGCTCACGGCATTCGCAGGCAACGCCACCCTCAGCATGCCCTTGGTGGCGGGATAGACGTTGGACGGCCTTTGCTGCGGGGCGCGCTTCGACAGCTCAATCGACTTGCAGTGGTTGGACACCCCTTGCGCCAGAATCGAGCGGATCGCACGCGCGGTGGAGTAAATCACGCCATCCTGAGCGAACTGTCCTGGACGCAAATCTCGCGCTTTGAGCCCCGCACGCAGCTCAGCGGTGAGTGAGAGCGCCGGTAACGCGAAGCGCTCAAACAGATGGGTCAAGCGCAGCGGGATCTCCTGCAGATCGACGCTGATCGCCTCCTCCAGCCGCTCGGAGATCAGCGGCGCCACCATCACCTTGCGGCGCGCGCAACCACGCAGGAACATCTCGACCACGCGCATCGCTTCAAGGGGGTCGTGCCCCCCCTCTTTCACGCAGCCAAGAATGCTGTCCGCATGATCCCAAATCAGCACGTCCCCTGGCTTGGCGTCACGCGCCAACGCCGCCTGAAGCAATGCCGAGAGCGGCCCGGCGGCGGCCATGGACAGGTTGATGAGGCCGCCCGAGCCGCCAATGTCCGGGCGGATGCGCAGCAACTCTTCGTGCCAGCCGTCAGGTGCGGCGCCGTTCGCGCCGCCGAGAAGGTAAATCGCCATCGCCCCGCCTTACATCGCCCGCCGAAACCTCGTTTGTAACCTGTACTGCATGGGTTAATCCGCGAACGGATCGCGCATCAAAATGGTGTCGTCGCGCTCCGGAGATGTCGACAGTAAGGCGACCGGGCGGCCGATCAGCTCCTCCACGCGCACCACATATTTAATCGCCGCCGCCGGCAAATCTGCGAAATTGCGGGCGCCGTAGGTGCTGTCGCTCCAACCGGGCAAGGTCTCATAAATGGGTTTGACCCGCGCTTGCTGGGCGGCGGCGGTGGGGAGGTAATC
>JAHQVS010000077.1 GCA_019634215.1 Paracoccaceae bacterium
AACACCTCGACCTGCTCGGGCGCCACCGGGAACAGCCGCGCCGCCTCGATCACCTCCAACGCCTTATTGAACATGGTGGCGCTGTCGATCGAGATTTTCTCCCCCATCGACCAATTTGGATGCGCCAACGCCTGCTCCCGTGTCGCCGTGGCCATCCGTTCCCGGCTCCAGGCGCGAAACGGGCCGCCCGAGGCGGTGACGATCAGTTTCTCGACCGCAGTGGCCTGCTCGGTCTCAAACACTTGAAAAATAGCGTTATGTTCGCTGTCCACCGGCAGCAGCTTTCCGCCACCCTTCGCCATCTCCGCGAGAAACAGCTCCCCCGCGCAAACCAAAGTCTCCTTGTTGGCCAAAGCCACCGTCGCGCCGGAACGCGCCGCCGCCAGGCTCGGCTCCAACCCGGCAGCGCCGACGATCGCCGACATCACCCAATCGGCCTCAATCTCCGCCGCCGCGCGCACCGCCTCCGGACCCGCCGCCGTCTCGGTTCCCGTCCCCACAAGCGCCGCTTTTAAGGCGTTATACGCCGCCGGATCAGACACCACCGCCAACCGGGCGCCACACTTCTTCGCCGCCGCCGCCAAGCCTTCAGCATTACGATGCGCAGTCAGCGCCGCCACCTCGAAGCGCTCCCGGCCGCCCGACGCCGCCAAGACGTCAAGCGTGTTCCGCCCAATCGAGCCTGTGGCGCCGAGAATGCTGATCCGCCGACGGCTCACCAGACAAACACCTCCTTGCCGCGCGCGAAGGTGAGGATCGCTGTGATCAGCGTCGCCGCCATCAGACCATCCAGCCGGTCAAGCGCGCCGCCATGACCGGGAATCAGTTTGCTCGCATCCTTTACCCCGAAGCGCCGCTTAACCGCACTCTCGCCCAAATCCCCCGCCTGGGCCACCAGCGCCGCGATCGCCGACACGGTGCAGACCTCTTGGAGATAAGTCCCTGTGGTCGCGGCGGAAAACACCGCGCCGACGCAACAGGCGAGCCCCACTCCCCCCGCAAGGCCAGACCATGTTTTCCCTGGGGAGAGGCTCGGGGCCAGTTTCGGCCCGCCAATCAAACGACCAGCGAAATAGCCGCCGACATCGGTCGCCACCACCACCGACACCAGCCAGATGATGGTCTCCAACCCATATTGCGGCTGATCGCGCAGGAACACGAAAGCCGCCGCCGCTCCGCCAAGCAGGGCGATGCCGGGCGCGGTCCAACGCCAATCCCGCCCACCGCCGCGATCCAGGCTGATTGTCACGACGATGCCGCCCAACAACAACAACAGCGCAGGGGTGAAGCGCCCCTCGAAATGCGCCGCCAGCGGGGCCAGCGCGACAATTGCGGGGAAGAACGCGTCGCGGCGGCTGAACCCGCCGTCACTCGCGGTCAAAATGGCGCGGTATTCCCAAGCCATCGCACCGCCGGCGATCGCCGCCAACAACGCGCTCCACACGCCGCCGAGGGTCAAAGCCGTGACGGCCACCAATCCCATCAACGCGGCGGAGACCAAACGCGGGCCGAGATCGCTAAAACGCGCCGCCGATCCGCCGTTGGGCGCGCTCTCCGACACCCCCGCCCCCGCTTTAGCCCGCCACCGCGCCGTATCGCCGGTCACGGCCAGCGAAGCGGGCGATAGCACGGCGGAAGGCGTCGGCGGTGAAGTCGGGCCACGGCTCGGGTACGAACATCAGTTCAGAATACGCCGACTGCCAGAGCAGAAAATTCGACAATCGCTGCTCGCCGCTGGTTCGGATCACCAGATCTGGGTCAGGGATGTCCGGCGCCGATAGCGCGCCGGTGAGGGCGGCTTCATCAATCTCGCCCGCCTCGATCTCGCCCCGCGCCGCCTGTTCCGCCAACCGCCGGGCGGCGTCGACGATCTCGGCGCGGCCGCCGTAATTGATGGCGATCGCCACCACCAATCGTCTGTTTTCGCGGGTGCGCTCCACCAGCGCCGCCATCTCACACTGGAGATCAGGCGCCAATCGGCTGGAATCACCGATAAATCGCACCTGCACGCCATCCTTATCGAGCTGATCCGCCTCCCGCCGAATGTAGTAGCGGAACAGATTCATCAGCCCGTCGACCTCGTTCTTAGGCCGGCGCCAATTCTCGGTCGAGAACGCATAGAGCGTCAGATACTCCACCCCCAACTCAGGGCTGGCGCGCAATATCTCCCGTACAGTATCGACGCCTCGGCTGTGGCCCTCAAGGCGGCGCAATCCCCGCGCATGCGCCCAGCGGCCGTTGCCATCCATAATCAGCGCGACATGGCGCGGCGCGCGGGGTTGTTCAGCAGTCGCCGTGCAAGACGCCGCCTCCCTCCTCACCGCCTGATTCAAACTCGCCATGATCCCTCGCTATTAACCTCTCGCCCACGCCGTGTGCATGGGCTTTGAGCGCATACCCCCGCAATGCCTCGGCTGCGCCCTCGCCGGCGCGTCGCCGCGACACACTCGCACTCCCTGAATTCGCCAGTCGTGGCGCTCCTACGCTGGCTTCCTTAGGATGGGCTCAACCGCATCACAAAGGCTCTCCAAGCTTATCGTTGTCGTGTTTTGCACCGGCTCCAGCGCCGAAGCGCTCAAGCAATAGCGCCCTAAACCTGCATGATCTCTTTTTCTTTATCGGCGATCGCTTGGTCCACCAGCGCGATTTGAGCGTCCGTAAGTTTCTGGATATCATCCGACGCCTGCTTTTGCGCGTCCTCGGACAGGCCGTCGGCCTTGGCCTTCTTGATTTGATCCATGCCATCCCGGCGCACGTTGCGGACCGCGACCCGCGCTTTCTCGCCGTATTGGCTGGCGACCTTGGCCAGCTCCTTGCGGCGTTCCTCATTCAGCTCTGGGATCGGAATACGGATGATGGTGCCGTCCACCACCGGGTTCACCCCTAGGCCGGAGTTGCGGATCGCCTTATCCACCTTGCCGACCATGCCTTTGTCCCAAACGTTCAGCACCAACATGCGCGGCTCGGGAACGTTGATGGTGCCAACTTGGTTGACGGGCGTCTGCTGGCCATAGGACTCCACCGTCACCGGATCGAGCATGGAGGCCGTGGCGCGCCCGGTGCGCAGCGACGATAAATCCTGCTTCAAAGAATCCACAGCGCCGGTCATACGCCGCTTCAAGTCGTCAAGATCTGGGCCATCGGCCATCTTGGTCTCCTGTCCGATACTATTGGGGCGTCGCGTCGACACGCCCTCGCCGTTCGTTCCGGCTGATCACTCATCCCGCACAATCGTACAGGGGCCGCGCCCAAGCATCACCGGCGCGAACCCTCCTTCGGATTGAAGCGAAAATACGACGACTGGCAACCTGTTGTCGCGCGCCAATGCGATTGCGGCGGCGTCCATCACCTTTAAATCCTTCAGCAGCACTTCAGTGTATGTGACCGTTTCATATCGCTTCGCATCCGGGTTGGTCTTCGGGTCGGCGTCGTAAACCCCATCCACCTGAGTCGCCTTGAACAAAGCTTCGCAGCCGGTCTCCATCGCCCGCAAGGTGGCGGCGGTGTCGGTGGTGAAAAAAGGGTTGCCTGTGCCGGCGGCGAAAATCACCACCCGGCCTTCATCCAAATGCCGCACCGCTCGGGAGCGGATATAGGGTTCGCACACCGTCGGCATCGGGATCGCGCTTTGCACCCGGGCGTCGACGCCCAGACGCTCGAGCGCCGCTTGCATCGCCAGCGCGTTCAGCACTGTGGCCAACATTCCCATGTAATCGGCGGAGGCGCGATCCATCCCTGCGGCGGCGCCCGCAAGCCCGCGAAAGATATTGCCGCCACCAACCACCAAAGCCACCTCAATCCCGATTTCTCGGAGTTTGGCGACTTCTCCAGCGATGCGGTCTATGGTGGGAGGATGCAGCCCATATCCCTGGTCGCCCATAAGCGCTTCACCGGAGATTTTCACCAGCACACGCTTGAACAAGGGCCGCTCCTCAGGGGATATCGGCAGGTCCGATAGAGTCATGTCGCGGACGCTCGTAGTTTCAAAACGCCCGCAACCTGTCGGAAAACACGCCGCGCCGCAAGCGCGATAATGCGCTTAACGGCGCGGCGCACGCCAAATATGGGCGCGTTCGCCAAGGTTGATCGCGGTTGATCAGCCTAGGACTTGCCGACTTGCGCGGCGACCTCGGCGGCGAAGTCGGTCTCTTCCTTCTCGACGCCTTCGCCGACCTCAAGCCGCACGAAAGCGGTCAGCTCGATCGGCGCACCAACATCGCCAGCAGCCTCCTTGATCGCCTTTTCGACCGTCAGGTCCGGGTTGATGACAAAATTCTGCTTCAGGAGGCAAACCTCCTGATAATATTTGTTCAACCGGCCAACAATCATCTTCTCGATCACATTGTCCGGCTTGCCGGACTCGCGGGCCTGCTCGGTCAACACCTGCCGCTCGCGCTCGACCAATTGCGGATCGAGATCCTTCTCGCTCAACGACGCCGGATTGCTGGCGGCGATGTGCATGCAGATCTGACGGCCGAAAGCCTCCAGCTTGGCGGCGTCGCCGTCGCTCTCCAGCGCGGCCAACACGCCAATCTTGCCCATGCCCGAGGCGGCGGCGTTGTGGATATAGGTCGCGACCACGCCGTTCTTGACGCTGAGCTTGTTGAAGCGGCGCAAGGTCATGTTCTCGCCGATGGTGGCGACCTTGTCCTTGATATGCTCCTCGACGCTCTTGCCGACGCCGTCCAGCGTCACCTGCGTCAATGCCTCCACGGACGGAGTGTCGCCGTCGAGCGCCAAGCCGGTTTTGGCGATCAACGCCACCATTTCCTGAAACTCGGCGTTGCGCGCGACGAAGTCGGTCTCAGAGTTGATCTCGACCACCGCGCCAGCCTTCGCGCCCGAGGCGACGCCGACAAGGCCCTCGGCCGCGACGCGGGAGGCCTTCTTCGCGGCTTTGGCCATGCCTTTGGCCCGCAACCAGTCGACTGCGGCCTCCATGTCGCCATCGGATTCAGTCAGCGCTTTCTTGCTGTCCATCATCCCGGCGCCGGTTTTCTCGCGAAGCTCCTTCACCAATGCGGCGGTGATCTGAGCCATCTCCTCTACTCCTTCTCACGCGCCCCGCCCCGGCGATCGGCGCAAGCCGACGGCGAAGCGACACGCTGGGTGGTTGTGGCGAATGCGCCTATATATGTGCAACGTGCCCTCGCACAAAGGCCGATGAGGGCGCAACCGCGAGAGCGGTCGCCAAACTGTCATATTGAATGATCCCAGAGCGGATCAGCCCTGAGCTTAGCCACGCGCCGCCTCAGCTCAAACCGCAGGCGAAACGCCAACGGTCCGGGCGGCGAAAAATCGCGATGCTTGTCAGGCCGGAGTGGCTTCGGCGGCCTTTTCGGCCTCCGCATCTGCGGGCTCGGCGACGGACATCTCCGCTTCCGTGACCACAATCTCGGCTTCAGCGTCGGCTTCAGCGGCGTCGCTCGCCTCCAAGGCCTCCTCGGTCGGCAGCTCCGACAACTCGCCGATATCAATACCAGCGGCGCCAAGCTGAGCCGACATGCCGTCGATCGCGGCCAGTGCGATCAGATCGCAATACAGCGAAATCGCACGCGCGGCGTCGTCGTTGCCTGGGATGGGGAAGTCGATGCCATTCGGATCGGAGTTGGTGTCGAGCACCGCGATCACCGGGATTCTGAGCTTGTTGGCCTCTTTGACCGCCAGCTCCTCCTTATTGGTGTCGATCACGAACAGCATATCCGGCTTGCCGCCCAGCTCGCGAATGCCGCCCAGGGTCAGTTGCAACTTGTCACGCTGACGCTCGATCTGCAGGCGCTCTTTCTTGGTGAAGCCTTTGGCCTCGGCGTTAAGCTGCTCATCCAGCTTCTTCAGCCGCTGGATCGACTGCGACACCGTGGTCCAGTTGGTGAGCGTGCCGCCCATCCAACGGTGGTTCATGAAATACTGCGCCGATCTGTCGGCGGCGTCGGCCACCGGCTTTTGCGCCTGACGCTTGGTCCCGACGAACAGCACCCGGCCGCCCTTGGAAACGCAATCGCGCACCGCCACCAGCGCCTGATGCAGCAGAGGAACGGTTTGGGTCAGGTCGATAATATGGATGCCGTTGCGATCGCCGTAAATGTACCCTTGGGTTCTTGGGTTCCAGCGATGCGTTTGGTGGCCAAAGTGGACGCCAGCTTCCAATAGCTGACGCATTGAGAACTCAGGCAAAGCCATGAGAAGTTTCCTCGTTTCCGGTTACGCCTCCGCGAAGCGACGCAGCGCTTTCCCTTTAATCTTGAAGGAAAAACACAACGACCGGCGGACGCTTGCGGATGTCTCCCGCTTGCGCCCAAACTTCGCGTGTGAAAGTGGGTGGGGCTTACCGATCCGGAAGGCGGGGCGCAAGGGAAAACACCTTACAACCCGCCAAACCCGATGTGGCTGCGCCCAAGAGCCTTCAGTCTGACCACGGTCGACTGAAGAAAGCGATTAAACCAGCCAGAATTGATCGGCGGCGGAGTCTTGCTCGGGCATGTCCCAATCGTCGATCTCGGCGGCGTCCCAACCTTCTTGATCGGAAGAGATGTCATCAAGGTCAGCGAGATCCACCGCAACGCCGACATCCATAGCTTGGGTGTGCGCCGCTAACAGGGAGGCCCCGCCGAACTCAAAGGTGTCGCCGATGTCGACGCCGACTTTCTCGGAAGAGAAATGTATATTATCGGCAGTATATGGGATCAGATCATCAAGCTGATAAGCAATCAGCATCAGAAACCCAAGCTCGCTGAAGCTTTCAGTGCAGCTTCTCAGCCGCTTTTCAGCTGATGGCTCGATCCGTTGTAGAATGCTGCGAACATTCTGGCCCGCCATTTCAGCATAATCGCGACTAGTTTTGGCCATACCAGCGATCATGGACATTAACCCCACATCATTAAGCTAGGCTCGTATACTGCGATCGTTTGTCTAGAAGCAAGCAACGTCAACCATGAAACATGGTTTTTCATCGCCTATCTGGATACAACCCCTTGAGATACGCTGTAATTCTAACCGACATGCTGATTTATGTTGCAATTGAGCAATATTGACGCCCTGGAGTCTCATGGCGCAACTCGGGCACTGTGACATTAAAACCATTGCATGTCGAAGCCTATGCTGATTCTCATCGCCGGCCCTACCGCCTCAGGTAAATCCGCATTGGCGGTTTCCCTGGCCCAAGCCCTTGAGGGCGAGGTGATCAACGCCGACGCGTTGCAGGTCTATGACGGGTGGCGCATCCTGACCGCACGCCCCTCCTTCGCTGACACCGCCGTCGCCCCGCATCGGCTTTACGGCCATGTCGATTGGCGCGACCCAACCTATTCGGTTGGGCGTTGGCTCACCGAGACGACCAAACTGCTTCATGAGCTTCAAAGCGCCAACAAGCCAGCGGTGGTGGTTGGCGGCACCGGCCTGTATTTCAAAGCCCTGACCGAGGGGCTAGCTCCCATACCACCGACACCCCCAGAGTTGCGCGCGGATATCGCCGGGCAGATTGAATCTGGCGGGTTGGAGGCGGCCCTGGCCGAGCTGACGGCTCAGGACCCGGAGACCGCCGCGGCATTGGACCAACGCAACCCTCGCCGGGTCGCCCGCGCCCTGGAAGTGTTGCGCCTGACAGGTCGCGGCCTCGCCGATTGGTCCCAGGAGACGCCCCCACCGATCGCGCCACTGTCTGATTGTGTCGCCCTGCGTCTGACACCAAACCGAGCCACGCTGCGCGCCCGTATCGCCGATCGTTTCCAGGCCATGATTGAGGCCGGCGCGCTGGAGGAGGTGCGAGCGGCGCTTGCGGCGAGTTTGTCGCCAGAGAGCCCAGCAATGAAAGCCCTGGGCGCGCCGGAGCTGGCGGCGCATCTGCGCGGCGAACTCTCCCTCGCGGACGCTGTCGACGCCGCGATCACCGCCACCCGCGCCTACGCCAAGCGCCAAGCCACCTGGGGCCGCAACCAGATGGGTGCTTGGCGCTCCCTGACAGAAGCGGACGCCGCGGCTCTCGCCGCAGACCCCAAGAAACTGACTACGCCTGAATCCAACTGAGGCGCCATTAGCAGATTATTCTACAATCCAGCCGATATCTTTGCGAAACATGCGACACGCGGTTGACCAATCGTCGGCGGAGTCATATGCGAATGATGTCATGAATGATCAAAATTCACATAGAGCGATTCTCGTAGTCGGGAGCGCACCGGGAACGGCCTGAATCCAGGGCGATTTTTCGGTGCGCGCACAAGGGTCCCTCGGGGCCCTTTTTTAATGCCGCGTCGTCCAAAAGGAGCATGCGGGCGCGGCGCAAAAGGAGACCTATGATGTCAGACCTGATGACCGGAGCGGAAATGGTGGTGCGCGCCCTCAAGGATCAGGGCGTCGAGGTCGTCTTCGGCTACCCGGGCGGCGCCGTCCTTCCGATTTACGACGAGATTTTCAAGAGCCAGGGCATCAAGCATATTCTGGTGCGCCATGAGCAAGGCGCCGGACATGCCGCCGAGGGCTATGCCCGCACCACCGGCAAGCCCGGCGTGGTGCTCGTCACCAGCGGCCCTGGCGCCACCAATGTGGTGACCTGTCTGCAGGACGCACTGATGGACTCGGTGCCGTTGGTCTGCTTGTCCGGGCAAGTGGCCACCTTCATGATCGGCAACGACGCCTTCCAGGAGGCCGACACCGTCGGCATCACACGCCCTTGCACCAAGCATAATTGGCTGGTGCGCGAGGTTGATGAGCTGCCCGGCACCATCCATGAGGCGTTCCGGGTGGCGACCAGCGGCCGCCCCGGGCCGGTTCTGGTCGATATTCCCAAAAACGTTCAGATGTGGGAAGGCGCCTATCGCGGCCCCAATGGGTCTGTGCGCAAACATTACCAGCCTAAGGTGAAGGGCGACCTCGATCAGATTCGCCGCGCTGTCGAGTTGATCGAGAAAGCTGAGCGCCCGGTCTTCTACACTGGCGGCGGCGTTATTAACGCTGGCCCGCTAGCGACTCAACTGCTGCGCGAACTGGTGCGTGGCTCGGGCTTCCCATGCACCTCGACCCTGATGGGCCTCGGCTGCTATCCGGGCTCCGACCCGCAATTCCTGGGCATGTTGGGCATGCACGGCACATATGAAGCCAACATGGCGATGCATGACTGTGATCTGATGATTTGCGTCGGCGCCCGCTTCGATGACCGCATCACCGGCCGGATCGACGCGTTCTCCCCTGACTCTAAGAAAATCCACATCGATATCGACCCGTCCTCGATCAACAAAAACGTGCCGGTCGACGTTCCCATCATCGGCGATTGCGCCTATGTGCTGGAGGATATGCTGCGGCTCTGGAAGTCCAACGGCCGCAAGAAGCGCGACATCTCCGCTTGGTGGTCGCAGGTCGAGAAATGGCGCGCGGTGGATTGCCTGCAGTTCAAACAATCGCAAAACACCATTAAGCCGCAACACGCCATTAAGCGGCTCTATGAGCTGACAAAGGACAGGGAGACCTACGTCACCACCGAGGTTGGCCAGCATCAGATGTGGGCGGCGCAATTCTATAAATTCGAGGAGCCGAACCGCTGGATGACCTCCGGCGGCCTCGGCACCATGGGCTACGGCGTGCCGGCGGCGGTGGGGGTGCAGGTGGCGCGGCCCAAGGGCTTGGTGATCGACATCGCCGGCGAGGCCTCGTTCCTGATGACCATGCAGGAGATGGGCACGGCGGTGCAGTACAACCTGCCGATCAAGATCTTCATCGTGAACAATGAACGCCTCGGCATGGTGCGCCAGTGGCAGGAGCTTTTGCACGGGGAGCGCTATTCGCATTCCTGGTCTGAGGCGCTGCCCGATTTCGTGAAACTGGCGGAGGCCTTCGGCTGTCACGGAATCCGCGCCCAAAGCCCGGAT
>JAHQVS010000078.1 GCA_019634215.1 Paracoccaceae bacterium
ATACTCGTACGTATCAAGGCCCTGGGAATAGCGCCCCATGAAGCGATCCTATGAAGCACTTCTCATGAGGCGCTTTGAGCGCCGCCCCCTGTCAACCGTGCGGCGGCGGATGGCGCTACTCCGCCGCCTCCTCGCTGGGCGCCGGACGCGCCAGGGCGGAGCCTTCGGAATCGTCGATGTCGCGGCGCATCAGGCGGATCTGCCACCAGCAGAATCCCATGATTCCGCCGAACACCACGGCGATTTCGATCAAGCTGATTAGTTGCATGTTAGACATCACGCCTCCGATCCCGCCGCGTCGTTGCGGCGGTTTGCCGCCCCAGCCCCACCTGGATTCAATCGCCAAATGGCGAGGTTTAAGGTGAAAGCGAAGCTGACCCAGAGCAGGTAGGGAATCAGCATCGCGCCCGCCGCCGGGCTGATTGGCCAGAACACCAGGATGTTGGCCAAGATCGCCAGCCACAGCGCAGCCATTTCGACCAAGGCCCAGCCGATCCGGCGCAGGCCGAAGAACACCGCCGACCAGAAGAAATTCAGGATCAGCTGCGCAGCGTAGACCGCGAAGGCGAGAGCGCCGCCGGTCAGCCCGACCTCGCGCCAGACCAGCCAGCCGGAGACTGCGATCATAGCGTAGAGCACCGCCCAAGCCGGGCCGAACAGCCAGTTCGGCGGACGCCAGGACGGACGCTCCAGGGTCTCGTACCAAGCGCCGGGGCGAAACAGCGCGCCGCCCATGGCCGCCAGGAAGCATACGAAGATAAAGCCGAGCAGGGCGAATTCGGAGGCCATCGTCATCGCCATCCCCTCATGTGGCGCGCCTCGGCGCGGGAGTGCCGCGCGTCATGGTTTGCGCCCGCTGAAATTACGCTCCATCGCCTCGGGCGGCAAGCCGCGGGCCGCCAGCTCGCGTTCATCAAGCGCTTGAATCATCTCAATGACGCGCACGATGCGGTCGCCCATCGCCCACCAAGCCGGGGGCCGGGCGCGGGCGGCGGCGGTCGCCGCCAGGGGATTGACCAGGAACCGGACCTCCGGCAGCGCCGAAGCGGTGAGACCGGCTTCGATGGCGCCGCGCCCCACCCCGGCGACCGACAACCGCGCCGCCCGCCCGGCGAGGGCGAGTTTGCGGCCAGACGTGGTGGCGGCGCGTTGGGCGACGCTGTCGAAGCCGTTGCGGGCGACCTCGGCGCCGATCTCGGCGTAGATCAGCCGCGCCGACCAGATCGCCGAACGACAGCCGGAGGGCAGCGCGGCGATGCCGGGCTCGGCGCGGGCGTAGAGCCGGTCAGCCTCGCGCAGCAGCCGGGCCGTCACCTGGCGCAAGGCGGGGGTCGCCTCGGGGTAATAGAGCAGATCCTCCGGGGCGATCCCGGCTTCGCGCAGCCAGGATAGCGGTAGATAGATCCGTCCGGCGCGGGCGTCCTCGCCGATGTCGCGGGCGATGTTGGTGAGCTGCATCGCCACGCCGAGATCGCAGGCGCGGGCGGCCAGCTCCGGGGTGCGGGCGTCCATCAACGCCGCCATCATCGCGCCCACCGCGCCGGCCACGCGGGCGGCGTAGTCGCGCAGATCGCTCATGGTCTCATAGCGGCGGCCCTCAGCGTCCCAGGCGAGGCCCTCCAGCAGGGCTTCGGGCAAAGCGCGGGGAATGTCGAAACGCCAGACAGCGTCGGCGAGGGCGCGGTCGGCGGGGGCGTCGACCGGTTGGCCGGCGTAGGCGCGATCGAGCCGGTCGCGCAGCCGGGCGACCGAGGCGAAACGGGCGCCAGGGCCGCCCTCCTCAAGGTCGACTGCGTCGTCGGACAGGCGGCAAAAGGCGTAAAGGGCATAGGCCGGATCGCGCAGCCGGGCGGGCAGCATCAGCGAGGCGGCGTAGAACGAGCGCGAGCCGGTGCGGATCGCCAAACGGCAGGCGCGCCGGTCCGCCGCGCTGGCGAAAGGCTGGGAGCGGCCCCCGCCAACGCGCGGCGCGGCGATGTCAGACCAGGGCTGAGGCATGGGGAGCCACCTTATCCAATACTTTCGCGGAACACAGAACGCCCGGCACCCCGGCGCCGGGATGGGTGCCAGCCCCGACCAGATACAGCCGCTCGACATCCTCGCTGCGGTTGTGCGGGCGGAACCACGCCATCTGGGTCAAGAGCGGCTCCAACCCGAAGGCGGCGCCTTTCTCGGAGAGCAGATCGCGGCGGAAATCGAGCGGGGAGGCTATCAGCGACGCGCCGATATGGTCGGAGAGGCCGGGCAGGACCGTCTCCTCCAGACGCTGCTGAATCGCGAGACGGTAGCTTTCGGCCTGCTGCTCCCAATCCACGCCGGCGTCGAGATGCGGGACAGGGGAGAGGGCGTAGAATGAGTCGCAGCCGGGGGGCGCCATCGAGGGGTCGGTGGCGGTGGGGCGGTGCAGATAGAGGCTGAAATCCTCGGCCAGGGTTTTGCGGCGGAAGATATCGCGCAAAAGCTCACGGTAGCGCGGGCCGAGCACGATCATGTGGTGGGGGACGTCCTCGTAGCGTTTGGTCGTGCCGAAATACCAGACGAACAGGCCCATGGAGTAGGCGGCGCGGTCGAGCTTCTTATTGGTCCAACGGCGGCGGTCCTCGGGGGCCAGCAGACGGCGATAGGTCCAGGCGGCGTCGGCGTTGGAGACCACCACATCCGCGTGCAGGCTCTCGCCGGTGGAGAGGGCGACGCCGCAGGCCTGGGGTTTTGAGCCCCGTTTCGATCCCTGGCGTTTGGTGAGGATGCGCTCGACCTCGACGCCGTAGCGGATCTCATCGCCGGCATCCTCGATCAGCTTGGCCATGCCGTTCACCACCTGACCGGTGCCGCCCATGGCGAAGTTGACGCCGCCGATCCGCTCCAGATGTGAGATCATGCTGTAGAACGAGGTGGCGCTGAACGGGTTTCCGCCGACGAACAGCGGATGGAAGCTGAGGCCGACGCGCAGGCGCTCGTCCCTGACATGCTTGGCGACGAGGCCGTGCACGCTGCGATCGGCGCGCAGGCGGGTGAGGTCGGGCAGGACCTCGGCCATGTCCCAGATGGTGTCGAAGGGTTTGTCGGCCAGATTGACGAAGCCGCGCTCATACATCTCGGCGCTGACCGCCATGTAGCGCTCATACCCGGCGACGTCTCCGGGCGAAAGCCGGGCGACTTCGGCGCGCATCGCCTCGGGGCTGGGGCCGCAGGTGAAGGTTTCGCCGTCGTGGTAGCGGATGGTGTAGAACGGATCGAGCGCGCGCAGATCGACATCCTCGGCGAGGCGGCGACCGCGCAGCGCCCACAACTCCTCCAGCAGATGCGGGGCGGTGAGGATGGTGGGCCCGGCGTCGAAGATAAAGCGGCCGCCGTCCGGGCCTGGAACAGCATGAACGCGAGCGCGACCGCCGGGGCGGTCGAGCCGCTCCAACAGCGTCACCCGATAGCCCCGGGCGCCGAAGCGGATCGCCGCCGCGAGGCCGCCGAAACCGGCGCCGATCACCACGGCGTGTGGGCGGTCGCCTCGTTGCGCCGCAGATACGGCGTGACCCTCCGGCGCTGGGGCGTCGGATGTGGGCGTGGCGGCGGGGGGCGCGTCAAACGTCAACATTAATTGACAGTGTGATGCGTCACTTTCAGTTGCGCAAGCCTGTTCCGAACGGGCGCGGCGATTGGCGCGGGGGAGGCGCGGAGGGAATGGCGGGGTGGCGGGGTGGCGTGGCGGGAGTCACGTGCGGAGTGTGGCGCAGTCGTGCGGAAATGCGCCACGGGTTGGGTTAAGTTTGGGGGATGAACGGGGGAGACTCAGTGTATGGTGATGGCTGAAAAGTGGGGAACTTCGGCCATGCTTGTTGGTGGGCAGTATTGCCGGAAAGGGCAAGAGGTTGGAATTCCATGACACATGTAGCGCGAACTTTTCCGAGGCTAGGCAGTGTGATTCAACCGCAAAATGGCGCAACACGAGATTGAAACCGAGCGGTTAGTTCTAAGACGCTGGCAACATACAGATCATGCTCCATTTGCGGAAATGTGCAGCGATCCCGATGTGATGCAATATATTGGCAATGGCGTGACTCGAACCGCTGAGGATGCGGCGCGGTACATCGAATCGTTCGAAAAAGAGTGGAGCGAAAAAGGCTTTGGGTTGTTCGCTATCGAAGTAAAGAAAACGGGCGATTTCATTGGCTTCACAGGATTGTCCTCGCCCAATTTCTTGCCAGAGGTGTTTCCCTCCATCGAAATTGGTTGGAGATATTCGAAGCCGAGCTGGGGGAAAGGTTACGCGAGCGAAGCTGCGATCACCGCTCTTTCCTTCGGCGTAGATGAGCTGGGCATCACAGACATTGTGAGCATTTATCAAATCGGGAACGAAGCATCGATGCGCATCATGCAAAAGCTCGGCATGATCTTTGACCGAAGAACCATTGACCCAACCTGCAACCGTGAGGTTGGGGTTTATCGGCTACCTCAACAATAAGAGCCCGCTCCGGGTCATCAACTACGGCGCCACTCTCGCTACAAACAGCCGCTTTGCGCCTATTGGCAGACACCGGCGCTACTGCGTCCTCAGCGGAGGTTAAGGGTATTGCCGCGCTGGCTGAGCAGGGAGCATACAGTCCTGATTGGAATGTAAAAAACCCGCCGCAGCTGGGCAGCTGGGAAAGCTCCAATTTAAGTCATTGTATTGTTGGTACTTCACTCCTTTCAGCTTCCTCTGTACTGACAGGCGGCGGGCCAGGTCAGTCCGTTTTGTCATGATATGCATCAGGAGGCGGCGGCGACGTTCTGCACCGCGCCGACCCCGTCCCAGAACGTCGTGATCTCCTCGAACACCAAACGAGGGTCCTGCTCATGGGCGAGATGGCCGAGATTGGGCAGCAGCCGGGCTTCGGCCGGGGCGGCGCCGGGGCGGCGGCCCTCGGCGATTCCGCGCGCTACGGCCTCGGCCTGGGGCGGCGGAACCGCCCTGTCAGCGGCGCCGGCGATCAGCAGCAGCGACATTTGCGGGGGCAGACGCGGCAGATCGCGCCGGAGTTGGTCCAGATCCCACTGCGCCATCATCCCGAGCGCCCCCGAGACATGCGCCGGAGAGGCCATCAGACGGGCGTAAAGCGCTTGGCCCTGGGCGTCGATGTCGTCGCCAAGATCGCCGAGCATGCGAGAGACGACGCCGGGATTGACGGCGGCGCTCCAGGCGAAACTGCGCACCGCCAGGGGGTTGGCGAAGAAGGCCCGCGCCATGGTCGGAAACATCAACCCGGCGAGGCCGGGGAACGGCGTCAGGGCCGCGTTAACGCCGATCAGCGTGGTCGGCGGCGCGATCTCGCCGTCCAGAACCATCCGCGCCGCCACCGCCGCGCCGGCGGAGTGCCCGACGATCAACGCCGGGGGTTTGTCCCACATGTTGGCGAGAGCGGCCACAGCGCGCGCCATACCTGGCATCGAGAGGCGGCTGAACCAGGGCGTATCGGTGAAGCCGTGGGCCGGCAGATCCGGGGCGATCACGGTGAATCGCTCGGCCAGCAGAGGGGCGAGGCCGCGCCAGGAATGCGTCGCCGCCCCGGCGCCGTGCAGCAGCAGCGCCACCGGGGCGGAGGGGTCCCGCTCCCAGATTTGCACATGCCAGCCCATACCGTCGACGCGCTCAAACCGGCTGACGTCACGATGCGGCCAATCGGCGCCGTCGCGCGCCCAACGAAGCTTATCCGCGTCCCAAATCATACATGCCCCCGCCTGTTCATCGACGGCGCGCTACTCACCCATCCCGCGCCGCCTGCACGACGTCCGTCAACGCCGACACGCAAGAGTATGGCAGAGGCTCATAGCGCGCCGCCATGGCTGAAGCTAAATTTCGGGCTTCCTCGCGCGGGCGGGGGGAGGTGTCGATCACACAGGCGCGAATTCGCAGAGTAGCGAGCCGTTTGGCCGCTGAAGCGGCGTCTTGGGCGGCTTGAGCGCGGTTTGGGCGGCCGTCGAGGGCGATGTTGGCGCGGCCGTCGGTTAACACCGCCACCGTGGGCGTGGCGCCATGCCGCAGGGCTTTTTCGGCGAGATCAGCGGCGGCGCACAAGCCGTCGGCCAGCGGAGTCGCCCCGCCGCCAGGCAGCGCAGCGAGGGCGCGCTTGGCTCTGGCCAGGGCGCGAGTCGGGGGCAACAGCAGCTCCGCCGGGGGCGTGGACGGCGACGGCGCGCGGCGAAACGCGATGACGGCGACCTGATCACGGCGGGCGTAGGCGCGGCTCAGCAGCAGCTCCACGGCGCCCTTGGCCTCGGCGAGACGGTGGAACGCGGCTGAGCCGGAAGCGTCGACAACGAAGATGGTCAGGCTCTCTGAGGGCTGAGCGAATCGCTTTACGCGCAAGTCGGCTCGGCGGATCGAAGGGCGGGCGGGATCAGGCCCGCGCCCGTGAACATGTCGCTCGGAGGTGGCGGCGCGGCGGCGGATCTCCGCCCAAGGGACGGCGGCGCGCAGGGTTTCAACCAAGTCCAACCGCCCGCCCGCGCGTGGATCCCCCGAGCGGGCGCCCAGCGGACGCCCACGATGCAAGCTTTTGCGGCGCACGCCAGAGGCGCCAGTGGATGGGACGCCGCCGCGCCGGAGCCGCTCGGGCGCATCCGCCGTCAACAGATCAGGCGGCA
>JAHQVS010000079.1 GCA_019634215.1 Paracoccaceae bacterium
GTGTATTTCGTCAGCTTCAACACCTTCGACATCCATATGATGGTGCTGTTCGCGGTGGTGGCGGTGGTGTTGCGGCTGTTGGACTTCCCGATGGCGCCGATGATCCTCGGCTTTATCCTCGGCGGAATGATGGAGGAGAATCTGCGCCGGGCGCTGCTGATCAACAATGACAGTTGGAGCTTCCTGTGGGAGCGGCCGTTGACCTTCTCGATTCTGCTGATTGCGGCGGTGATCCTGATTTTGCCCGCCGTCGCACCCGTCGTGGGACGGTTGCTCCGGCGTCGGCGCGATGCGGCGGGCGAAGGCGGCTGAGGGAGGCGGCTGGCGGAAGTCAGGCGGCCACGGTTTTCACACTCAGCACGCCGTCGCGCCAATCATAGACCGCGAGGCGTAGCGGTTCGGTGGTGAAGGTGATTGGCGCGCCAGGCGTGGGGGCGATCGGCAAGGTGGCGCTGACCGGTGGCGGGGCCGACACCAGGGCGCCGGCCCAATGCGCCTGCGCCTCGATATGGACATGGCCGCAAGCGATCCGCAGCACGTTATGCCCCTGAATCGCCGCCGCCAGCCCCTCGGGCTGTTGCAGGCCGATCGTATCCATAAACGACAGGCCCAGCACGCCGGGCGGGTGATGGGCGAAGATCAGCGTGGGGCGATCGTCGAGTTGGCCGCGCAGGCGCGACAGCCTGTCCTCACAGAGCATGCCAGCGGTTTGGTTGGGAATGATGGTGTCGAGGCCGATGACATTCAGCCCGTCAAAGTCCTGCGTGAAAGTGAGGAAGGGCGGGGCGTCCCATTCCACGCTCGGGAAAGCGGCGCGCATCCGGTCGCGATCGTCGTGATTGCCGGGCAAGAGGCGGAGCGGGGCCGTCAGAGCGGAGAGCGCCGCCGCTGCGGCTTGATATTGCGCCTCGCCGTCCGGGCCGGGGCCGTCATCGGTGAGGTCGCCGGTGACCACCACCAGATCTGGCTTCAGCATGTTCGCCGCCGCCACCGCCTCTGTTAGGCGGGCCGGAGTGTCGAGCTGATCTTTCCAGATGGTTCCGGCGGCGACCACATGCGGGTCGGTTAGTTGGATGATGCGCATGGGGGCTCCCTCCTGTTTCGACCCGTCTGACAGCGGATGTAAAGGCTTGGCGTCCGGCTTGAAACCTGTTCCCGCGCATAAGGCCCACGCCTCTTGACCACATTGTCGTCAGGCGGTGATGTCATGGCAGACACAGAGAGTTTTGGCGAGAGAGACGCAATGCAACATTACGGATCGGACACATTCCAAGCGTTGCGCCGGGCCGAGCAAGAGGTGTGGGACGCCTATACCCGGCACCGCTTTGTAGAAGAGCTTGGCGCGGGAACGCTGCGGCGGGACGTGTTCCTGTACTATCTCAAGCAAGATTATGTGTTTCTGATCCATTTCGCGCGCGCTTGGGCGATGGCTGTCGTGAAGTCGGATCAGGTCGATGAGATGCGCCAAGCCGCTGCCACCGTGCATGCGCTGTTGGATGTGGAGATGCGTCTGCATATCGAGACTTGTGCGGCGGCGGGTATCGCCGAGCAGGCGTTGGCCGAAACCACTGAATCTCTGGAGAATCTGGCTTACACCCGGTTTGTCATCGACGCTGGCGTCGCCGGCGATCTGCTAGACCTGCTGACTGCGTTGATGCCCTGTGTGTTGGGCTATGGCGAGATTGGTGCGCGTTTGGCGGCGTCTCCGCCGTCGACGCCCGAGTATGCGGCTTGGATCGCCACTTATGGCGGCGAGGAGTATCAAGAGCTTTGCGCGGATGTAGGGGTGATGTTCGAGCGGGTGGCGGCGCGCCGGATCGGCGCTGCGGCGGCCTCGGGACGTTGGGCTGCGCTGCGCAAAACCTTCCGCACCGCCTGCCGGTTAGAGGCGGCGTTCTGGCCTGATCCGGCGCGCCATGACCAAATTTGACGAGGTCACAGAACGGTTCGGCGATGTCCCGTTTATGCATGAGGCGCAGGCGGCGCGGATGCGGGAACTGATCGACGCCGCCGGCGCCGAACATGTTCTGGAGATCGGCACCTATCACGGCAAAAGCGCCGCCTATCTCGCGGCGATTCTAGAGGATCAAGGCGCGGGCCACTTGGTCACCGTTGATAAAACCAACGCCCAGACCCGCACGCCCAATGTCGCTGAGCTGTTGTCGGCGGCTGGCCTCTCGCATCGGGCGACGACCCGGTTCGCTTACCGCTCTTACACCTGGGAGCTGCAAGGCATGTTGGCGGAGCAGCCCCGGCCTGTGTTCGATTTTTGCTATTTCGATGGCAGCCATCTCTGGGACGCGACGGGCCTCGGCGTGGTGCTTGTCGACATGCTGTTGAAGCCCGGCGGCCTGCTGGTGCTGGATGATATGGATTGGTCGGTCGATCGCAGCCCGGCCTATCAAGCCCGCCCTGACCTCGCGAAGCAGTTTTCCCCGGAGGAACGCGCGGCGAAGCCGGTTCGGCTGGTGTGGGATTTGATCTTGCCCCGCCTTGGGTTCGAGGCGGTGGAGGAGATCCGTCCGTTTAGCTGGGGTGTGGCGCGTAAGCCGCTTTCCCAGGCCGCTTGAGACGCCCCGATCAAACTGAGACTGTTTGATCGGGAGCGGCCGGGGGACGGGAGTTGTGCGTCTCGCCGTATCCGTCCGACCGCGCTGTGGTGTGAGACGATCAGGACTCGTTCTGGATCTCGGTCAGAACGAACAGCAACAGATCGATCAAGTCGATCACCGGGACGTCGCGAACCATATTCTCTTGCATCCAATTTTGCAGAGAGTTGCTGTTCACCGCATCGCGTAGGGCGCTGATTTCGCTCTTGCTGAAAGTGACCTTCTTTATTCTGCGGTTTTCCAGTGTCGGACCCCAGGCGGACATGGTCTTCCCCTGGTAGTTCGCGACATAATGGTCGAGGGCCTCGTCGACCGAGCTGATCAGGACGGATCTGTGGCTAGTGGACAGCGCCTTCAGCGCTTGGCTGCTCACCACCACGGGGCAATTCACGGTGCCCGGGTTCAAGTTGGTGGTCCACCAAGAGCCGGTTTCGACCGTGCCGAACGCCATATGCGCATGGGGGGCGAAGGCGACGGCGTCCACCGCGCCGCCCAACATCGCTTCTCTCACCTCCGACGCGGTCAGTGCGACGGGGTTCGCTCCCAAAAACTTCATCGCTCGGCCGACGCCGCCGACAGCGCGCACTCTGAGGCCAGCAAGTTGGCCCAGTGATCGTGGGACCGGACCGACGCCGACCAGATTATACTGGGGCAATGGCGATGGCATGAGAGGCACTGCATTCCAGCGCGCGAGATCGTTCACCACTGTCGGGTGGGTGTAGCTCGCTTGGCTGACACGCCGTTCCATCTCCAGGCTGGTGATGCCGAGGAAGGGCAGCTCGAGCACCGTCAAAGATGGATTCTTTTCGGGATGATACCCCGAACAGAACTGAGCCATTTCAAAGGCCCCGGCCGCAATGCCGTCCAGGTTCTCCCTGTTCTTGGCTAGGCCGCCATAGGATAAATTCAGTCTGAACTCACCGTTCGTCCGGGTGCTGACAAGTTCGGCCAGCTTTTCAACATGCTCGGTAAATGCTCTGCGCTTTCCCCACAGAGATACATTCCATTCGACCGCAACCGCTTCGCTGACCATACTAATGATCGCCAAACAGGAGATTGTGGCAAGTATTTTTCCCCGCATAGCCCCACTCTTTATTAACCAGTTCTCGTTGAGATTTTACTCCCAGGTGATCCCTACCGTATTGCGCCTTGACCATACAAAGGTTGCTAGGCCGCAAACATCGACTCTCAAGGAAATAACTCGATTTTGAGGGGCAGTGCAATGTTGTTTAGAATTGGCTCAGCGCCCTAACTCAGTATGATGCGTGATGGGATCTGGCCCGATTTTTGATATTTCATCTTGGGTCGGCTTTATCGATATCTGATTGTTAATCTTTAGATCCCTAAACTCTCTTTGTGAAAGAAATCGCAACCAAACGCTCCTGACCGCTTTAGGGGCGTTGCGACGCCAGGGCTCACATGGCCCGAGCAAGGAGACGGAAGATGCGGAGGATGTTTAACAAGCAGCGCGGCGTGATTGCGGTCGCGTCCGTGGTCTTGGCCACCGCCGGATGCTCCAGCACCGGCGAATGGCGTGACGGAGCGGCGGATGAGGAGCTTGGGGTCTATGAGACCAGCGCCGCGCCGGCGCGCGCCAATAGCGACTTATTCCCGGTTCAAACTGGCCTAGCCTCCTGGGATGGCATTCAGAGCGCCAGCGGCATGACCGCCGCGCACGCCCGGTTGCCGATCGACAGCATGGCGCGCGTCACCAACGCGCAGACCGGACAATCCGCGATGGTGCGGGTGACGGAGCGCCTGGAGCCGGGCAGCAGCTTGGCGATTGAACTCTCGCATGACGCAGCGGCGGCTGTTGGCGTGCTGGAGAATGGCCGGAGCACTGTGATCATCGACCCGCTCGACCTGTTGCGTGGCAACGGCGCCGCCGAGACGCAGGCGCAGATCTATCGCACTTCCTCGCCAGGGTCGGCTTTTGAGCCGGCCTACGCGTTGCCGGCCTATTCTCCGGTTGAAACCGTTCGGGTGAATTCGCCGGCCCCTATTGCGGCGCCTGTCAGACCACGGGTGGCGACGGATTATAGTTCGAGCATCGTCACCGGCGCGATTCCAGGCCGCCAAGCGACCCCCGCCCCGACCGTGCGGCGCGGCATGTCTCTTGTCGGCGCGAATTATGTTCAGGTCGGCTCGTTCCGTGATCCTGCCAACGCCTACCGGATGGTGCGCCGGCTGGAGGCCGAGGGCCTTGGCGGCGGCGTTTACGGCGGCGCGTTCGTCGAAACCGCACGCATCAAGGGCGCCACCTATCACCGGGTGCGCTTAGGGCCGATTGGGCAGACCGACACCGCGCGCCGCGCCTTGCGCGATGCGCGCGCGCTCGGGCATACAGGGGCTCAGATCGTACGCCCCTGATCTACGCTCCGCTGGAGGGCCGCGCCCGCGCGTCCCTCGCTCCTGTCCCGCTGTGGAGCGTTTGTCGTCTGGGCGGCGTTAACGCGCTCTAACGGACGAGGGCAGTTTTGAGCAAACATGCATACCGCACAACCGGCGCGATCTTGTTGCGCATGGCGCGGAAGGCGGCGGCCTGGCGCCGGTTCGCCGTTGGGGTGACGGCCGCTTTGATCGCGTCAGGCGCGGCGGCGCAATCGCTGGACACCGCTGCGCGCAACGCGATTGTGTTCGATTACGACACCGGCGCGATCTTGCTGGAGAAGGCGGCGGACGAGCAGATCCCGCCAGCCTCAATGTCAAAGCTGATGACAGCCGCTATGGTGTTCGAGGCGCTGAAACAGGGGCGGCTCCAGCTCGACGACACCTTTCCCGTCAGTGAAAACGCCTACCGCAAGGAAGGCTCGACCATGTTCCTCAACCTGACGGATCGTCCTCGGGTGGCTGATCTGTTGCGGGGGATTATCGTTCAGTCCGGCAACGACGCCTGTATCGCCTTGGCGGAGGGGTTGGCCGGCTCAGAGCGCGCTTTCGCCGAGCAGATGACACGCCGGGCGCGCGAGTTGGGCATGAATGGCTCCACCTTCGCCAACGCCACCGGGTTGCCTCATCCCGACCATGTGATGTCTGTGCGGGATTTGGCGATTTTGGCGTCTCATATCATCCATGACTACCCGGATTTCTACGGGTTCTATCAGGAGCGTGAGTTCAGTTGGGCCGGGGTGCGCCAACCGAATCGTAACCCGCTGCTGTATCTCGATATTGGCGGTGATGGGCTGAAGACCGGACACACAGAGGAGGCCGGATATGGTTTGGTCGGCTCGGCGATGCAGGACGGGCGCCGGGTTGTCACGGTGTTGGCCGGGCTGCCGTCACATCAGGCGCGTTCTCGTGAGGCGGAGCGGGTGATCTCTTGGGCCTTCCGGGAGTTTAAGCTGGAGACATTGGCGACCAAAGGTGAGGTGGTCGGACGCGCCGAGGTGTGGCTTGGGGCGTCAGGGTCGGTGCCGCTGGCGGTGGCGAAGGATGTGCAGGCGACCGTTCCTTGGTCGGCCCGGGGCGAGCGCAAGGCGCGCATCATCTACAGTGGACCGGTGCCGGCCCCGATCGAAGAGGGGCAGCCGATCGGTGAGCTGATTATCGAGGTGCCCGGCGTCGGGCCGATGCGGGCGCCGTTAGTGGCGGCTGAGTCGGTGCCGGAGGGCGGGTATGTCGCGCGGTTGATGGCGGGGCTGTCGATCTTCGTGGACTGGTTAGCGGCGCCGCCGCCCTCGCCGCAAGAGCTTGCGCCGCAATGACCAGTGAGGCGCGCTCCGGCGGTTGGCCTGGGCTATTTGTGACGTTCGAGGGCGTCGACGGGGCTGGCAAAAGCACGCAGCTCCGTCTGGCGGCGGCGGGGTTGCGGGCGGCGGGACGCGACGTGATTGAGACCCGCGAACCCGGCGGCGCGCCGGGAGCGGAGGAGATCCGGCAATTGTTGGTGACCGGCGCGCCTGGGCGCTGGTCAGCGACGACCGAGTTGCTGTTGTTCAACGCCGCACGGCGGGATCATTGGGAGCGAACCCTGGCGCCTGCCTTAGCGACGGGCTCGGTGGTGCTGTGCGATCGCTTTGTGGACTCAACCCGGGCCTATCAATCGGCGGCTCGGGGCGAAGGCGCACAGGAAGGCGGCGTTTCTCGTGAGATGGTGGAGGCTCTGCATCAACTGGCGATTGGGAAAAACCCTGACTTAACGCTGATTTACGATTTGGACCCGACGGAGGCGCAGCGGCGGGGCGGCGCCGGCGCGGAGGATCGGTTCGAGCGCTTCGGGGCGGCGTTCCAAGGCGCGCTGCGGGAGGCGTTTCGCGCTATCGCCGCCGCCGATCCAGGGCGTTGCCGCCTGATTGACGCCGGACGTGACCCCGAAGCGGTGGCGGCGGATACGTTGGCGGCGGTGGAGGCGACCCTAGCGGCGCGCGGAGGAGCTCGGTGAGCGAGGAGTTTGAAGACCGCCCCAATGACCCGGACCGGTTAGAGGGGGTGTCGCATCCGCGTGAGACGCTGGCGCTGCGCGGCCAAAGCGCGGCGGAGTCGGCGTTTCTGGCGGCGTGGCGGGCAGGGCGGCCGCATCACGCTTGGCTGCTTCGCGGTCCGCCGGGGATCGGCAAGGCGACGATGGCCTATCGCATTGCGCGGTTTCTGCTGACCCGCCCGCCGGAAGGCGAGGCCGGGTTGTTTGGCGAGGCGGCGCCGCCCCCGGAGACGCTGGACACGCCGGAGGATGATCCGGCGATACGTCAGCTGATAGTGGGTGCGCATCCGCAAGTGGTGGAGCTGCGGCGGCCCTGGAATGAGAAGACCAAGACCTTTCGCACTGCGATCTCGGTGGAGACAGTGCGCCGGTTGATTGAATTTTTTCAGCTTTCCTCAGCGGATGGAGGATGGCGGGTGGCGTTGGTTGACCCGGCGGATGAGCTGAACGCCGCCGCCGCCAACGCGTTGTTGAAGCTGATCGAGGAACCGCCAGCGCGGGCGATGTTTCTGCTGGTCTCCCACGCGCCGGGCCGGTTGCCGGCGACGATCCGCTCCCGTTGCCGCCGGCTGGACTTCAACCTGCTGCCGCAAGAAGAGGCGATGGCGGCGATTTCGGCGGCGGCGCCTGAGCTGTCCGTTGAGGAGGCGCGGGCGTTGTCGCGGTTGGCGCCGGGCTCCCCTGGGGCGGCGTTGCGACTGGGGGCCCTGGACGGGGTGGCGCTGTATGCTGAGTTGAGCGATCTGATGGCGGGGGCGCCACGCCTAGACCGGCGCAAACTGACGGGCATGATGGGCAAGGTCGGCCGCCGTGAGGGCGCGCAGCGGTTTGAGGCGCTGGGGCTATTGCTGAGGCTGTTCTGTGAGCGGATGGCGCGGGCTGGGGCGCTGGGCGCCGCGCCCGTTGAGGCCGTGCCTGGTGAGGCGGCGTTGGCGGCAAGGTTGGCGCCGGATCTGCCCGCCGGGCGGATCTGGGCGGAGACGGCGGCGGAGGTCGCCAGCCGTTTTGACGCCGCCGTCGGCCTTAACCTTGACCCCCAGCGGTCGATCCTGGATATCGCGCTCTATATTGAAGCCCAAGCGCAGCGGATTCTGCGGCGCGCCGCGTAAGCCGAGGGGACGCATGCTCGTCGATAGCCATTGCCATCTGGATTTCCCTGATTTCGCGGAGGAACTGCCGGAGGTGGTCGCCCGCGCCCAGGCCGCCGGGGTGGGGCGGATGGTGACGATCTGCACCCGTCCGCGCCAGGTGGACAATGTCCGGGCAATCGCTGAGCGGTTTGAGCCGGTGTATTTTGCCGCCGGTTTGCATCCGCTGAACGCGCATGAGGAGCCGCATCCGAGCGTGGAGGATCTCGTCGGTTGGTCTGCTCATTCGAAGATGGTTGGGATCGGCGAGGCCGGGTTGGATTATCACTATCAGCGCGAGACCGAGGCGACGCAGAAGCAGAGCTTTGCTGTACAGATCGAGGCGGCGCGGCGGACCGGGTTGCCGTTGATCATCCATTCCCGTGACGCTGATGCGGATATGGCGGAGATTCTGACCCGTGAGCACGCGGCCGGGCCGTTCTCTTGTGTGATGCATTGCTTCAGTTCGGGCGCCGCGTTGGCGGAGACGGCGCTGTCGCTGGGCTTCTATTTGTCGATGTCCGGGGTGGTCACCTTCAAGAAGGCGCAGGAGTTGCGGGACATCTTCGCCGCCGCGCCGTTGGAGCGGGTTTTGGTGGAGACCGACGCGCCTTATCTCGCGCCGCCGCCGCATCGCGGCAAGCGCAACGAGCCCGCTTATGTGGCGAAGACGGCGGCTGTCGGCGCGGATGTGTTCGGGATGTCACCCGAAGCGTTCGCCGAGGCGACCACGGAGAATTTCCATCGCCTGTTCGCCAAGGTTCCGCGCGTCGCGGCGGATGCGGCGTGACGGGGCGGTGATGAGCGACGCCAGCCCGGCCTCCGGCCCCGACACTGGCGATGCGGATGCGTCAGTCCTGCATGTAACCATCCTTGGCTGCGGCTCCTCAGGTGGTGTGCCGCGCCTCGGCGGGCCGGGCGGTGCGGGGATTTGGGGGGCTTGCGACCCTGATAACCCGAAAAATTATCGGCGCCGCTGTGCGTTGCTGGTGGAGCGCAGGGGACCAGGCGGCGTCACACGTGTGCTGATCGACGTCGGGCCGGACATCCGCAGTCAATTACTTGACGCTCGCATCTCAGCCCTGGACGCGGTGCTGGTCACCCATGATCATGCCGACCATACCCACGGCATCGATGATCTGCGGCAGGTGGTGTTCAACATCAAAAAGCGGCTGCCGGTCTGGGCGGACCCGCCGACGACTGAGATTCTGTTCACCCGCTTCCGCTATGTGTTCGAGACCCCGCCGGGGTCGCTGTATCCGCCGATCCTGGAGCATTTCCCAATTGTGAGAGATGTGGCGGGAGCGTGGGAGCCGATCACCATCGAGGGGGCGGGCGGGGCGATTACGGCGCTTCCATTCGAGATGGTCCATGGTCAGCAGATGGCCCTCGGCTTTCGGATCGGCGGCATGGCGTATACGCCCGATGTCAATGAGATGACCGAGGAAGCCTGGGCGGCGGTGGCGGATCTGGATCTCTGGATCGTCGATGCGCTGCGCTACACGCCGCACCCGACCCACGCCAATCTGGAGACGGCGCTGGCTTGGATCGAAACCGCGCGCCCGAGGCGGGCGGTGCTGACCAACATGCATGTCGATCTGGATTACGAACGGGTGGCGGCGGAGACGCCCGAGCATGTGGTTCCGGCCTATGACGGGATGTGGCTGCAAACGCCGGGGTGAGGGGCTTGGAGCGCCTTCTTTGGCAGAGACGGTGATCTTTGGGACGGTCCCGAAGTCATCTCAAATTGCTTCCGCTGGCGCAAATGGGGACAAAACCGTTTGCAGTGGCCGTTTATCTGAATACGACTGACCTCCGACGGCAACCGTGAGGAGTCCCGGTTGTGACGCTTCGGAGGAATGTATGTCCCCTATACCGCTTCTACGCCCTTTGGCAGTGGCTCTAGCGCTTCTGCTGGGCGCCGCTGAGACAAACGCCACAGCGGGAGAGCCAGTGCGCCTGGGTAAGAACCTGGAGTATGATCTCGCGCAGTTTCGGCCTGATCTATGTCA
>JAHQVS010000080.1 GCA_019634215.1 Paracoccaceae bacterium
ATATGTATCGGCTCGAAAACCAGCGCCAAGTCGCTGCTAAAGGACGCCAAGTCTCGCTCTGCCTGCGAGCGGTCACGAACATTCACCGAGAATGTTACCCCCGGGTGGGCAGACCGGTAGATCGCAACTTGCTTTGGCAGGAAGTAGGGTAACAACGCCTGAGAGCAGGCGATCGACACATGTCCGCGGCGTTCCCCCGATAGATCCGATACTTGCGCTTGGATGCGCGAAAGATCGGTCCGTTGCGATTGGATGTGCTTCATCAACAGCTCGCCAGCCGGGTTTAGCCTCATGCCTCTAGGGAGCCGCTCAAAAATCGGCCACCCGAACTCCTGCTCGAAATTCTGGATTCGTCGATTTAGTGCAGAGGCAGTTAGGTTAATGTCCTCCGCCGCCTTGCGCATCGACCCCGCCCGCACCACGGCCTCGATCAGTTCAAAGGTCTTTAAATGCCTCATTTTTCTGCGTAATTTCCATAGAGCTGCAAGAAATGCAACAGACTTCTGATTTTATAGCATTAGTTGCGAGCACACGACTAGCCCACGCTTTGAAGCCTAATGGATAGCTGCGCCAAGGCTGGCGAGACGAGGGCATGGTATGACCGACACATCATCACGACGCGACTTCCTGAAAATGGGCATGGCCGGAGCGTCGGTCCTGCCGTTCCTAAAGTCGCTTCCGGCGAGCGCTTCAGGCGGGGACACCATCGTGGTGGTCACCGGACAGACCATCAACTCGCTCGACCTGCATCGCTCTGGCACCAGCCGCGCGTCCTACCAGGTCGGCGTGAACTGCTATGATCGCCTATTGTCGTTCGGAACCAAGGAGGCGATTGGGGGCGGCTTCTCCTACGACTACACAGTGATTGAGCCCGAGCTGGCCGAAAGCTGGACAGAGTCCGAAGATGGCCTAACGCTAACCTTCAAACTTAAGCCGAACGCCAAGTTCTGGGATGGCCGCAAGGTCACGGCGGAAGACGTGAAGTGGTCCTTCGACCGCGCTGTATCGGTTGGCGGCTTCCCATCAGTCCAAATGAAGGCGGGCGGGCTTGTTCGCCCGGATCAGTTTGTTGCGGTCGATGAGGAAACCTTCGTTATCAAGTTGGACCGTGCATCCAAGCTGACCATTCCTGATCTCGCTGTGCCGGTCCCCTACATCATGAACTCGGTCGAGGCGAAGGCAAATGCCACAGAAGAGGACCCCTGGGCGCTAGAGTACCTCCACCAGAATCCCGCCGGGTCGGGCGCCTACAAGGTGGCCCGATGGGAACAAGGCGAACAACTCGTCTACGAGCGGAACGAGGATTGGGTGGGCGGCCCGCTACCCGCCATTAAACGTGTGATCATCCGCGAAGTTCCCAGTCCCGCTACGCGCCGGGCGCTGATCGAACGCGGTGACGTGCAGATGGCTTTTGGCATTCCTGACAAGGATGCAGCAGAACTGGCCGATAAGATTGACGTGTTCTCAACCCCAGTGGAGAACTGCATACACTGTCTGTGCCCAAATTTCGCGTTTGAGCCCTTCCAAGACCCTGATGTCCGCAAGGCCATCGCCTATGCTGTGCCGTATGAGGACATTTTCCAAGCTGCGGCCTACGGCCGAGGGCTGCCACTCTACGGTGGGGAGAAGGATATCAACGATATCGCATGGCCGCGCAAGACGCACTACTACACAGATCTCGATAAGGCCAAGGAGCACATGGCCAAGTCCGGTTATGCTGACGGGTTCGACGTGACGATGTCAATCAGCTTGGACCTCGCCTCATGGATGGAGCCGACGGCGCTGCTGGTGCAGGAAGCGCTTGGCAAGATCGGTATCAATGTGACCATCGAGAAAATCCCCGGAGCTAATTGGCGCACAGCGGTGCTGGTTGAAAAGCGCCTGGACCTGCACCTTGAGAACTTCGGTGGCTGGCTCAACACTCCCGACTACTACTTCTTCTGGGCCTATAAGGACGGCCACCTCTTCAACTCCTCGAACTATCGCAACGAGGAAATCGAAGAACTGGTGGACAGTTCGCTGCATATGCCGATGGACGATCCTGAATACGCGCCGAAAATCAAGCGGATGTTTGAGATCGCTCTGGAGGACCTGCCGCGTATCCCGCTCTACCAGCCGGCGTTGAATGTCGCGGCGAATGGCGCCGAGGGGTACGAGTTCTGGTTTCACCGTCAGTTGGACGTTCGGCCGCTCAAGTCCGTCTGAGCCATGCTCTCCACCCGTCCCCGTCTGCGTGCGACGCTATTGCGTATCTTGCAGGCGTTCCCTGTCGTTGTTGGGGTGGTCGTGATCAGTTTCGTGCTGACGCGCGCTTTGCCTGGCGACCCCGCAGTTTACTTCGCGGGGGCCTCGGCAGATCAAGAGTCGATCGAGCAGGTCCGGGTCGCCATGGGTCTGGATAAACCGATACTGCAACAGTTCGTCATTTATATCGGAGATCTGCTGCAGGGCGACCTCGGACAATCGCTGTCTACGGGCAGGCCGGTGGCGGTTGACCTTGCTAATCGGTTGCCTGCCTCGCTGGAACTGACGCTGACAGCATTGTTGCTGGCGATCGTGATAGCTGTGCCGTTGGGAGTTCTCGCTGCGACACGTCCGGGGTCGTGGGTGGATCACCTGTGCCGCGTAGTTGTCACTGCTGGGGTTTCGCTCCCAACATTCTTCACCGGCATACTGCTCATCTACATACTCTACTACCTGTTAGGGGTGGCGCCGTCTCCATTGGGGCGGTTGGACTTTATCTACCTCTCTCCCGAGCACATCACCGGGTTTTATCTGATCGACGCTGCGCTGGTTGGGGATTGGGAGACATGGTGGGGCGCCGCCAAACAGCTGATGCTGCCCGCCGTGACCATGGCGTTGTTCACGCTAGCGCCCATCGCACGCATGACGCGGGCTGCTATGCTCAGCGCCCTGTCAGCTGACTTTATCCGCACGGCTAAGGCGGCAGGGCTGTCCAATCGCAAGGTGCTCTACAGCTATGCCTTCCGCAACGCGCTGTTGCCGGTGGTTACAACGTTGGGAATGGTTTTCTCGTTCGCTTTGGGCGCCAACGTGCTGGTCGAGAAGGTCTTTGCATGGCCCGGCATCGGCTCCTACGCCGTCGAGGCGCTGGTAGTTTCGGATTACGCCGCTGTTCAGGGGTTTGTTCTGACCATGGCGCTGTTGTTTGTTGCGCTGAATCTCTGCATAGACCTGCTCTACACGGCGATCGATCCGCGTATTGGGTTCCTGTCACAATGACAGATACGGCAATCTCACCCGATGTGAAACAGCAAGGCCGGTTCGATCACATTTTCTACGTTCTGCGGTCAAACCCTGTAACTCTGATCGCTTTCGTGATGCTGGGCCTCATCCTGTTCTGCGCAATCTTTGGGCCCACGCTGGCGCCGTATGATCCCCTGCTGACGAATGCGCCAAACGCGCTGCAGCCACCTTCGCTCGAGCACTGGTTCGGAACCGATAATGTCGGGCGGGACGTCTTCAGCAGGGTGATCGTCGCGACGCGGCTGGACCTGACGATCTCGGTCGCCGCTGTGGCCATTTCATTCGTCGTGGGTTCTATCCTAGGCAGTGCTGCGGGGTATTGGGGAGGATGGCTGGATATCGTCCTGAATCGTATCCTAGATACGATAATGGCCTTTCCACTGTTCGTGCTGGCTATGGGCATTGTTGCGGCTCTGGGTAACACGGTTGAGAACATCATCTACGCGACCGCCATTATCAATATGCCATTCTACGCTCGGCTGGTTCGAGCCGAAGTTAACATTCGGCGCGACGCAGGCTACGCCAGAGCCGCCAAGCTTGCAGGAAATTCTGACCTGCGAGTCCTGGCAATGCACATCTTCCCAAATGCGCTGCCGCCAATGATGGTGCAGGTATCGCTTAACCTCGGCTGGGCGATCTTGAACGCAGCCGGGCTCTCGTTCATCGGGCTAGGTGTGCGGCCGCCGACGCCTGAATGGGGCATCATGGTCGCTGAGGGCGCGAACTTCATTGTATCAGGCGAGTGGTGGCTGGCGGTCTTTCCTGGCCTATGGCTGATGATGGCGGTTTTCACATTCAATCTGTTGGGCGACGGGCTGCGCGATATGGTTGATCCGCGGAAGCGGACTTAAGCATATGCTGAGTGTTCAGAACTTAGCCGTCTCTTTCCAAACACGTCGCGGTGAGGTTGAGGCTGTGCGAGGTGTCAGCTTCGAACTCGAGAAGGGGGAGATACTGGGGATTGTTGGGGAGAGCGGCTCCGGGAAATCCGTCACCTCATATGCCCTGATGCGAATACTGGATGCAGGCGGGACGATTAAGCGAGGGAGTGCAATCTACTCCGGCATCGACCTTCGTCGAGCATCCGAGAGTGACATGCGCGACATTCGCGGCCGCGAGATCTCCATGATCTTTCAGAACCCACGCTCCGCGCTGAACCCCATTCGCAAGGTGGGGCATCAGATTGAGGATGTGCTTCGTCAACATGCAAGCGCCACTCGGGGAGATGCCCGGGGCAAGGCGATCGAGGCTTTGGAGGCGGTAAGGATAAAGGATGCCGTCACCCGCTACGACGCCTATCCTTTCGAACTGTCAGGCGGCATGTGCCAGCGGATCGTCTGCGCGATTGCACTGGCCTGCAACCCCCGTATCCTCATCGCTGACGAGCCCACAACGGGTCTGGACATCACTACCCAGAAAGCTGTCATGGATCTGGTGCGCGACCTGATCCGCGCACGAGGCATGAGCAGCATACTGATCACCCATGATCTCGGTTTGGCCGCTCAATATTGCGATCGGATCGTCGTTATGAAGGATGGTGAAATCGTTGAGCAGGGCGATCCGGCCAGCCTCTTCAGTACTCCGCAGCATGTCTACAGTCGAAAACTGGTGGATGCGACCCCGCGAGCGGGCGAGACTATTCGTAACCTGCTTCCCCCCGAAGACCGAAGCCCTATGTTGCCGTACGCCATTGAGGACCGTCCTCTGCTGAAGGTTCGAAATCTGCGGAAGACTTATGAGGGCAAGTCTGGGCCCGTAGAGGCGGTAAAGGGCATCTCTTTCGACATTAAGCATGGCCAAAGTGTCGGTTTGGTCGGTGAAAGCGGATGCGGGAAGTCCACCACGTCCGAAATCCTGGTACGACTGTTGGACCCAACCGACGGCGAGGTGATCTTTGAAGGTGAGGACATCGGCGCCATTCCCGCCAAGGGCTTTGCACGAAATCCGCGCCGCGCCGACATCCAGATGGTATTCCAGGACGCGACCGACAGCCTGAATCCTCGCCATACCTCTCGTCAGACGATCGCCGAGCCTTTGAAGCGCCTCTCACTCTTGCGTGGCAACAAGCTTTCTGTGCGAATCGAAGAACTTGCCGTTCTTGTTGGTTTGCCATTGCCCTTGCTGGACCGGTTTCCCCACCAGCTTTCGGGTGGCCAGAAAGCGCGCGTAGGCATCGCCCGGGCCATCGCGCTGGAGCCTAAGTTCCTGATCCTCGACGAGCCAACTGCCGCGCTTGATGTTTCCATCCAAGCGGTTGTGCTAAACCTGTTGGTGGATTTGCGGGCCAAGCTGGGCATGACCTATCTCTTCGTCAGCCATGACCTTCACGTTTTGCGCCTATTATGTGACCACGTGATCGTCATGAAGGACGGGGAAGTCGTGGAACAAGGGCCGTCTGCGAACGTCATGACGGCGCCACAGGATCCCTATACTCAGGCGCTTCTGGATGCGGCCCCAGCCCCACCAGAGCGGCGTCAAGACTTACTATTGGCCGGAGTATCCTGATGCTGAACGACCTGTCTTTCACCGTGGATGCATTGAGGGCTGCCTATGCTGAGGGCGTGCGGCCTGAATCCGTGATCGACGAAGTCTTTGGGCGTCTAGAGGCGGTGAATGACCCGAAGATCTTCATTCACCTCTGCGACCGAGCGCAGCTGCTGGCCGAAGCAGAGGCGTTAGGATCGTTTGACCCTGCTCAGCCGCTTTGGGGTATTCCGTTCGCCGTCAAAGACAATATCGATGTTGAGGGGATTGAGACGACGGCGGGCTGCCCTGCGTACGCATATGTGCCCGAGACTGACGCCTTCGTCGTTGCTAATCTGCGAGCCGCCGGGGCGCTGATGATCGGCAAGACCAACCTTGATCAGTTCGCGACGGGTCTTGTCGGGGTTCGCACCCCCTATGGCGCGCCGCTGAACGCCGTTGACCCAGATATCGTTCCCGGTGGCTCCTCCGCCGGCTCCGGCGTGGTCGTTGGCCACGGCATCGTAGCGTTCTCTTTGGGGACTGACACGGCTGGGTCGGGCCGCGTTCCGGCCGCGTTGAACAACATCGTGGGATTGAAGCCGACTCTCGGAGCGCTATCCGCCACGGGCGTCGTGCCTGCATGCAGGACAATCGACACGGTGTCGATCTTTGCTATGACGGTCGATGACGCCTATACGGTATTTGCTACCGCCCGGGGCTTCGATGCTGCGGATCCCTACTCCAAACCCCTGGCTCACCAGCCGCTTTCAGCACCCACGCAGAACATCAGGATCGGGATCCCTAGTGCCGCGTCGATCGAGTTCTTTGGCGACGGCATGCAGGAGGCCGCCTTTGCCCGTGACGTAGCTCGGTTGACTGCCGCTGGTGCTGAGGTTACACCCATCGACTTTGAGCCCCTCTATGAAGTTGCCCGAATGCTTTATCAGGGCGCCTGGGTGGCGGAGCGGTACACGGTGATCCAGGACCTGCTGGCCCGTGACGCGAACGCGGTACACCCCGTGACACGACAGATCATCTCGGCAGCCGAAGAGATGTCTGCCGCGGATGCGTTCAGGGGGATCTATCGCCTCGCCGATCTCAAGAGGGCGGCGGAGCCGGTGTTGGATGGGGTAGATATCCTCTGCGTCCCCAGCATTCCCACGTTCTATACCCTCGCTGACCTGCAGGTCGATCCAATCACCCCAAACTCAAACCTTGGAGCCTACACGAACTTCGTGAACCTGTTGGACATGTGCGGGATGGCCGTTCCAACCGCCCCTCGAGGCGACGGCAGACCGGGGAGCGTCACGTTACTGGCTCAGTCAGGCGAGGATGCCGCAGTCGCCGCGCTGGCGCGCACCCTGGAAACTGGTTGTCAACGTACGCTCGGCGCTACAAAGCACACCATCCCCATACCGAAGCCGCTACCGCCCAACACTTCGGACGAGATCGAGCTTGCCGTTTGCGGAGCGCACATGACAGGGCTTCCGTTGAACTGGCAGCTGACTGAATTGGGCGGGCGATTTGCGCGTAAGGCCGAGACTGCCGCAGCGTATCGGTTCTACGCTTTGGCGGGAGGTCCGCCCGCGCGCCCGGGTTTAGTACGCTCGGATGAACCTGGCGCCGCTTCGATAGCGCTAGAGATCTGGTCGCTGCCCAAAACGGCGTTGGGTGCGTTTATCGAGAGCATTCCCGCCCCCCTCGGCATCGGGTCCATTGAGCTATCTAGTGGTTCCTGGGTGAAAGGTTTCCTGTGCGAGGCGAGTGGCGTCAAGGGAGCGAGTGAGATCTCCCATCTCGCTGATTGGCGTACCTTTCTTACTTCAGAGTCGGTTTAGTCGGCTAAAACTTCGGCATCCGGGGCGAATTAGTCAGAGGAGATCAGCATTGTCACGTGCTGAACAACGCTTGGGTGAGCTCGGGCTCGAACTTCCACCGGACTGGCCTCCCATGGGGCAGTTCCTACCATTCAGGCGCGACGGCGCCACTGTCTACCTGTCCGGCCAAGTCTGCGAATGGGATGGGTCAGTGACGTACGTTGGGCCTGTTTTGAATACTCCCGAGGGAATCGAGGCGGGAAAAAAAGCCGCAAAGATCTGCGCTCTGAATCTTATCTATAGACTGCGCCAAGCCTGCGATGGCGATCTGGACCGAGTAGACTGTGTGCTCAAGCTAGGCGGGTTTGTAAATTGTTTGTCCGGCTTTCCCAGTAGCCCTTTAGTGATAAACGGGGCGACGGAAGTTTTCATCGCTCTGTTCGGCGAGGAAGGCTGGCACGCACGTACGGCGGTTGGCGTTTCCGGTCTGCCGGGCAACGCCTCAGTCGAAGTAGATGCGATCGTCCGTTTGCGTAGCTGATCAGTCTTGCGGGAGCAGAGGCCGAGGAAGGCCGGGCGACTGTTCTTCGAGCACTCTCGCCATACATAGCAGCGTCGCCTCCTCCCCAGGGTGACCTGCAAGCATGATGGACTTAGGTCTCCCTAACGAGTCGCCCCCCCAGGGCAGGCAGATCAGCGGCCCGCCAAAAACGGTCCAGGGCGTCAACCAGTCCTGAACCCCCGTCGTCCCACCAAGCAGTGGTGCGCCATCTGGTACGGGCAGCGTCAGGATTATATCAACAGCTGACATCCTGTCCCAGAAAGCCGACTTGGTTTCCGAGAGACGGCTCGATGCGGCTTCCGCCTCATTCTCCGCTATAGCTGCACCTGTCCGCAACCCGGCCAAGAACTTGGGCTTCAGGAGGATGTGGCCGGTAGCCAAGAGGTGCCCGTGAGCACTGTACGCCTCTCTGTTCATGACAGTCCTGTGGCACGCGATCACCCCGGGAATGTCCAAGTCCAGCTCAAGCTCGACGAGATCAGCGCTGATTCGCCCCATTTCATCCGCGCCCCGTTGAAAAGCTTCCATCGTTTCAGGTGCTACCCCAATAGTTTTATCGAGCAGTAGTGAAGCTGTAGTGCACTGATTTACATCTTTGGATGCTGAGGCGAGATGCGCGGGATACATCTCCTGGAAGGCCCGCTCCGCCAGATCAACCGAGCGAGCAATGATACCAACCGTGTCGAAACTGGGCGCGAGCGGCGTTACACCACAAGTCGAAAGCAGCCCAAACGAAGGCTTGAAGCCTACCGCTCCACAATAGGCGGCAGGGCGGCAAAGCGACCCCGCCGTTTGGGTCCCGAGCGCAACATCAATGACACCTGCAGCTACAGCAGCACCGGACCCGCTGCTTGATCCACCTGGACTGCGGGCGAGATCATAGGGGTTACGGCAATCGGTTGGGTCGGTGAACGCGAACTCAGTGGTTGTCGTCTTACCAATAATCATCGCCCCGGCACGGCGGAGGGCGTTGACGATCGGAGCGTCACTTCGCGCCGGGTCAGCGTCACGGCACGCATCGCTGCCATTGCGTGTCGGCAGGCCTGCGACATCAATGATGTCTTTCACGCCAACCGTCACCCCACACAATGAGCCACCTTCGTTCGGTAAACATCCAGGCTGTGGTTTGCGGACTGGATCGCAAAATGCCGCAAAGGCATGAATTTTTGCGTTCCAGCGCTGCAGTGCTGGAGCTTGTTTCAATTTGGACTGCGCTTTCTCGCTTCTGGATGCTCTGGCGCGCATAAGCGGTTCGAAACCCATGTATGTATTGGCTTTTTCTGTGCAGTACGCTGGAGATTCCTAACTCTTCGTTTCTTCTGCCGTAGGCCACTCGATCGTGGATCGGAACTGGACTAGCAGATCGTAAAATCCGTAAGCATCATGAAAGATACGCATCCGAAATACCATAGCGCTCTGTCAGCTTTACCCTGATGCTCGCTTTCTCCACTGTACGCATCCGCCCCATGGCCGAAGCATGTAAGTAAACTTTGCTAAACGCCGGTATACTTAGGCTTCAAAGATTCCGGTAGGCGTTCTTCACTTTGCCATTCGAAATTGTTAACTTGTTTGCTCACAAGCTATTCTGAATTTTTGACGCGTTTCCGGGCTGTTTGGGCCAGTTTGGTCGTACTGACCACCAGCTACGCGTATTTCTGGTAAGACGCTTGGCGTTCATACTGATGGGGTCGCTTGTTCGGCAGCGACCCATTTGAGGATCAGCTGAACGCCTAGATCCGTTCAGAAGTCGGGCAGTACGTTTCGATGGCGACCAGGGTTTGGCCATGTCCGCCTTTGGCTCATTTTGTTGAAAAGGTTACGACTCCCAAGGCCCATTGTCGGCCTGTCGAACGATTGCACTTACTTTCCGCCACCATGCGAGAACACAAAGTACTCCAGGCCGCTCGCCACAGCTGCTTGAAGGTAGCTCATCCGCGAGCGCTGCACATTTTGATCTTCATCGCAGCTGATGGCGGCGCGGATGGGGCCAGAAAACCCTTCGAAGTACGGGAGCGTTTGCGCCAATGGGCCCGCCAGGAAAATCCGTTGGGGCGCGACCAGCGCTGTGAGGGCGGCGAGGGCTAGGCCGAGTGTGCGGCCGGCCTGAGAAAATGCTGCGCTCGCGCGAGGGTCGCCGGCGTTTGCTTGGCGGACCGCATGCGGGAGGCCCAGGCGCAGTCCAGCCCTCGCGTCATCGTCGTTCGGTGGCGTTTCATGGCCAAGCTGGTGCAATATGGCCAAGCCTGAGGATGCCGCGGCGACATTTCGCCAGCGCGGCGTCGTCTCATCGCCATGACTGGCGATCGGCACTTGGTCAAGCACATTTTCAACGAGAGTTGAGCCAGCAGGCCCACCCTCAATGATCAGGCTCGCACCGAGGTCCAGCCCGGCATGGACTAGGAGGCTGCGCTCGATATGGCTCTCTGCATGGTGCTTCGCTTCGGCAACGTGCAGCGCGCGGGTCAGGCTCTCCTGGCGCACCGGGACTTTGAAAAAATGCCTGATCTCCGCGCCTAGCGTCTGCACCGCTTCTGCCCGCGCTCCTCTCGGCTCCGATGTCGCAATATACGCAGCCGATAGCGCGAGAGGCGGACGGTCTGATGCGTCAAAGCGGGCCTCCAGCCGCGCTTGCATCTCACGTGCGATCGCCCGGGCGCTCCTGGCGCCTCCATAGACGAGGTCTGTCACCGGTCGCGGTAGCTCATCCTCTATCAGCCTCTCACCATCGAGAGACACGACGGTGAATTTCTGCTCATAGCTCGAACAGACGACCACCAGCATGATAAAACCTTTCGGATTCACATGCAGGCCGATGCTCGGCCGCCCACGACTTGCCCCCGGTCGGCGCTCCTCACGCTCGACGATCATGTCGGCGTCGATCAGATCCTTGCTGATGCGGGACAGGCTGGCGTCGGTGGAGTTGATCCGGCGAGCGAGCTGGCTTCGGGAGATGCCGGGTGTCCGGCGGATTTCTGCGAGCACGCGCGTCATCGCGATACGGCGAAGTTCGGACGGGGTGATCAGCATATCGCGTCGTCTGTTCTGTTCAGTGGTGTTCGGCATCGACTGGGCAAGCACTGCCTCCTGTCTATGATCGCAAGGAGCAGTCTCGCTAAGCCGTCGCTCATATGTTCCGCCGCTTCTCTTATCTCCTTTTTCCTTCTACTGCGAGGTCCACATTCCCGCTGCTCCATCCGAGCACAATAGACGGGCAACTTCTCTTGTTTGCTAAAAATGTAAACAGATAATGATGTATTTTTAGGCGAAGAGTGTTGTGATCTATTAGAGGCTGCATGGCTGCTACATTGGATTTTACATTTTAATATCAGCTGGTTAAATAATTATTTGCAGTCTGCAATAAATTGGCGCCCTTCTTGCTGATATCCGGGGAACTGTGTTGAGGGAAGGTTGGAGATTCCAATGACTCTGATGAAACGCCGGAAATTCCTGAAGACATCCGCGGCGGCCAGCGTGGCGGCACTAGCTGCGCCTGCATTAATCGCGCGCGCGCAGTCGGGGGATACGATCAATCTAGGTTGTCTGTTCTCTTCCTCCGGCACTATGGCGAACATCGAGGGCCGCATGAACGCCGTTGTGAACATGGCGGCGGAGGAGCTGAACGCGAAAGGCGGGGTCCTTGGCAAAACCGTCGAGGTGATGGTGACCGACCCAGCCTCTGACTGGCCGCTCTACGCCCAGCTCGGTCGCCAGCTGTTGCAGCAAGAGAAGGTTGCCGCACTGTTCGGATGCTGGACATCGGTTAGCCGCAAATCGGTTCTGCCGGTGGTAGAGCAGAATAACGGACTGCTTTACTACCCGCTGCATTTCGAGGGCGAAGAGAACTCGAAGAACGTCGTTTATCTAAATTCACCTCCGTCAAGCTCAGTGCTTCCCGCACTCGATTACTTGATGAGCGAAGATGGCGGCGAGGCCAAACGTTTCTACATGCTCGGCTCCGACTATGTCTGGCCCCGTACGATCAACAAGATATGCAAAGGGTACTGGACATCGAAAGGGTTCGAGGAAAGCGCTTGGCGTGAAGAGTACGTGCCGTTCGGTTTCTCGAACTTCCAAACGCTGGTTAACGACATCCGGCAATTCGCCTCTGAACCTGGCGGTCAGCCGATCATTGTGCTCACGGTCGTTGGCTCGTCGATCCCCGCCTTCTTCAAGGAGATCATAAACCAGGGCATCGCGGCAACCGACATCCCGATACTTGGCCTTGACGTGCTGGAGGCTGACCTTGAAGGCCTCGACACCGCGCCAATGGTCGGCCACCTGAATTGCTGGGCGTATCTGCAAAACGCCGAAGCGCCGGAGAATGACACATTCAAGGAGGCGTGGAAGAGCTATGTCGGCGGCAATAGCCTGCCCTACTCTCCGGAGACGGTGATCGATCCGATGGTTTCGGCTTATGACGGCGTTATGCTCTGGGCCGCCGCTGCAGAAAAAGCCGGCACGGTCGAGGTCGACCCGATGCGCGAGGCCTTCCCTGGACTGACGTTCGACGGCTGTCCCTCGGGCTATGACATCGCGATGACGGGTGAGAACAACTATGTCAGTCGCGGTGTGTTCATTGGCTCCGTAAATGATGAGCAGGCGTTCGACATTCTTTGGCAATCAGACGATCAACCAACGCCCGTGCCATTCAGCCCCTACGCCTAGAAACTGCGACCGCCGCAGCCGCGAAAGGGGCTGCGGCTCTCCTGAAAGTCACCAGTAGACCGACGGCGAACGAGTTCGTACGCGAGCAGCTACATCAGGCCTTATTGCTATAGATTTGAGAGATCGCCCCAGAATGCACCGCTTCCACCGTGCGCCGTTAGTGTTTCTGGCCGTCTGTCTGGCGCTTTGCACGGCTGGCGCTGCGACAGCGGAAACGCCGCTGCGGAGAGCGACGCTTGAACAGCTTTGCGAGAAGAGCGTCGGCCCTCGGGTGGAAGCCGTGGACAGGCTGCTCACCGCCACTGCGGCGGGTGAAGAGGACGCGTCCTGGACATTTGCTATCCTCGATGCGGCACGCTCGAAAGGCCTGCACTGTGGTAAGGACGCCGTGCCGCTCTTGAAGCTCGAGGATGGATGGCGCGATGCGGCGTCTCTCGCGCCCGCGGAGCCGCCAGAGCAAAAAATGAAGCCGCCCTTCGTCAATTTGAAGGTACGCGCCAGCCTGGATATGGGCGCCGCTCTCTCGGCGTTGCTGGCCGCCCCCGGCTCCGCCGCCGCCGAATCCGGGCTGGGGGAGATCGAAAAGCGCCCAGACCGAGCCAATTCGGCGGTTATCGCCGCCGCCACGGCTCTTTCTGAAAACGCGCCCTTCGTTGATAGGCTAGGATCGATCCAGGCCTCTCTGGACTTAGCCTCAGAGGTCCCTGAGGACCGGATCGCCGCCATCGACCGCATCGCTGAAAACCCCTCCGAGCGCAACCGCACGGCGCTTTTGAACCTTCAGGCGGAGCTTGGGGGCAAGGCGGACCCGGTCACCCGTGACGCCCTGGACAACGCCATTGCAGAAATAGACGGCTGGATCGCCCTCGGCGCGGTCGCCTCTACGGTCTATAGCGGGCTCAGTTACGCAAGCATCCTATTCATGGCCTCGCTGGGCCTGGCGGTCATCTTCGGACTGATGGGCGTTATCAACCTCGCCCAAGGCGAGTTTATCATGATCGGCGCTTACGCGACCTACGCGGTGCAGGAGGCGCTGCGCGCGATCGCGCCAGGGCTGCTGGATTGGTATCTGCTGATCGCCATCCCGATCGCGTTCCTGATCACCGCCGGGGTTGGCTGCGCCGTGGAAGCGAGTGTGATCCGGCATCTTTACCGCCGACCGCTGATGACATTGCTGGCCACCTGGGCGATCAGTCTGTTTCTCATCAACTCGGTACAGGCGATCTTCGGAACCCAAAATCTTGAATTCGCGACGCCCGCCTTCCTTGGCGGTGGCGAGCGCCTTATCGCGGACTTCATCGTCACCTGGAACCGATTGTTCGCCATCCTATTCGCTGCGCTGGTTTTCGTGGCGGCGCTTCTAGTCCTGAACCGGACCCAACTCGGGATGTATATCCGCGCGGTCACCGAAAATCGCGACATGGCTGGCTGTATTGGCGTCTCCCCTCGGCGCGTCGATCTCATCAGTTTTGGCATTGGCTCAGGGCTGGCGGGGCTAGCAGGCCTCGCGCTCTCGCCGATCTACAACGTCAATCCGACAATGGGCACGAACTTCATCGTCGACGCCTTCATGATTGTGGTGCTGGGCGGGGTCGGTAATCTCTATGGCACGCTGATCGCCGCACTGGGCGTGGGCATGATCAATGTTGTGATTGAGCCGCTGTACGGCGCGGTGGCGGCGAAAGTAATCGTCCTGCTGTTGATCATAGCCGTGATTCAGCTCCGCCCGGAAGGCTTGTTCGCGGTGAAAGGGCGGCGGTGATCATGTTCGACCAGCTGTTCTCACCGCCAGGCTCGGCGACGCGGCCCGCCCCACCCGTCGCCCCGCTGGCCCTTCTGCTGGCCTTCCTCGGTCTTGCGTCGATCTTGTCCGGCTGGACCGGCATCGGGCCGTCGCCCTATTTTCTGAACCTGATCGGGCAGGTCGCCGCCTTTGGCATGTTGGCGATCTCCCTAGATCTGATCTGGGGTTATGCTGGCGTGCTGAGCCTCGGCCACGGGCTCTATTTCGCCATCGGCGGCTATCTGATCGCCATGCATATGGTGAAGGTCAGCTATCTCCTGACCTCAACGCCGCCTGATTTCATGCTGTTCATGGGATGGGATGAACTGCCTGGCTATTACGCCGGCCTGGAGTGGTTTCCCTACACCTTGTTGCTGATCATAACGATCAGTGCGTTAGTCGCCTTCATATTTGGCTTTATCTCATTTCGAAGCCGTGTCAGCGGCGTCTATTTCGCAATCATCAGTCAGGCGCTGGTCTATGTCGCGATGTTGCTGTTCTTCCGGAACGATACCGGTTTTGGCGGCAACAACGGTATGACCGGCTTCACCGAAATCCTAGGTCAGCCGCTCGGTGAGCGCGCCACAATCGCCGGGCTGACAGGAGCCTCGTTGTTGGCCGCTGCGATGGCCTTGGCTGTGGCGTCGAGGGTGGTGCGCTCACGATACGGCCACATGCTGATGGCGATCCGGGATGACGAGCCGAGGTTGAGGTTCCTTGGGTACGAGACGCTTTGGCTAAAACTCGGGGTTTGGACATTGTCGGCGGTCATTGCCGCGATTGCGGGCATGCTATACGTGCCTCAGGTCGGGATCGTAAACCCGCGCGTGTTGTCGCCCGAACTCTCGATCGAGATCGCGGTGTGGGTGGCGATCGGTGGGCGCGGCACGCTGGTCGGCGCTTTCCTGGGCGCCGTCTTGATCACCACGGCGAAATTCATCCTCACGGCCATTGCGCCGGATCTTTGGCCGTTCATTCTATCGCTTTTGGTGCTCGTCGTGGTGGTGGCGCTGCCGAACGGCCTATTTGGTTCGGGTGAAACACTGCGGACACGGATCTCCCAACTCGCGACACGCCGCGCCGCCAGACAGGCTGAAGGGGCGCGCACATGAACAGCCTAGCGCTCTCGATCGATGGGCTAACCGTCTCCTTCGGCGCCTTCAAGGCGATCGACAATCTCTCGCTCACCCTAGACTACGGAGAGATACGCGCGATCATTGGCCCGAACGGCGCGGGCAAAACGACGCTGCTCGACGTGATCACCGGTAAATCCTCCCCCCGAACGGGCCGCGTGACGCTGAGCGGCGCGGGCGATCTGCTCGCCAAGAGCGAGCCTGAAATCGCGCTCTCCGGCGTCGGGCGAAAGTTCCAGAAGCCGAGCATTTTCGAGGCGCTCACTGTCCGCGAGAATCTCCGCCTCGCCACCCGAGCGCGGGAGCGAAGCATTTTCGGCGAAATGGTCCGCCATCTCGAAGAGCGGGAAGAAGAGAAGATCGATAGCGTTCTAGACACGATCGACATGGTGGACGCTGACAGGCGTCGTGCTGGCGAGCTGTCGCACGGGCAGAAACAATGGTTAGAGATCGGCATGTTGCTGATCCAGGAGCCGAAGGTCCTGCTCCTGGACGAGCCGGTCGCCGGTATGAGCGATGATGAGACGGAGCGGACGGCGGCGCTGGTGAAGGCGCTACGAGGGCCGGAGCGCGCGCTGGTGGTGGTCGAGCATGACATGAGTTTCGTCGAGGAGATCGCCGATTTGGTCACGGTGCTGCATGAGGGGCGTCTGCTGGTCCAGGGAGACATGGCGACGGTAAAATCCGATCCGCGCGTGATCGAAGTGTATCTCGGCAGATGATGCGGGGGCTGGTGTGAGTCTAAGCATTGAGAACCTCAACCAGCATTACGGCAGTAGCCATACGCTCAAGAACATCTCGTTCACGGCGGCGGAGGCGGAATGTGTCGCAGTTCTGGGGCGTAACGGCGCCGGCAAAACGACCCTTCTCAAATGCCTGATGGGGCTGTTGCCGGCGACCTCTGGCGCCATAGTTTACCAGGGGCGAAGTCTGACCACGGCCCCGCCGCACCTGCGGGCCCAGGCAGGCATCGGCTATGTGCCGCAGGGCCGTGAGATCTTCGCCGGGTTGAGCGTGCGCGAGAACTTGGAGATCGCGGCCAGCGCTGCTGGTCATGGCGATGGTGATGCTGTGATCGCTGAAATGATCGAGCTGTTCCCGGTGCTGGGCGAGATGTGGCGTCGCCGCGGCGGCGATCTCTCAGGCGGCCAGCAACAACAGTTGAGCATCGCCAGGGCATTGGCTACACGCCCCTCGCTGATGATCCTCGATGAGCCGACCGAGGGGGTGCAGCCTTCGATCGTCAAACGCATTGAAGAAGTGGTCGGTGCGCTGAGAGGTCGCCTGACGATTCTTCTGGTCGAGCAGTACTTTGATTTTGCTCGCTCCATCGCCGACGCTTATCTCGTGCTCCAACGGGGTGAGGTCGCCGTCTCCGGCCGCATGGCCGAAATGGAGGTGGATCGCGTGCGCAAGTTGCTCGCGGTCTGACGCTTTCAACTCAGAAAGGACGTGTCCCATGATCGAATTGCGCGCGACGCCTGAAAATGTTTTCTGGG
>JAHQVS010000081.1 GCA_019634215.1 Paracoccaceae bacterium
CGGCTTCCCCCTGAGCAGCATCCCAAACAAGTCCCGCGGATCATCCGGGTCCGCCAATAAATCCAGCTCCTCGTAAAACGCCGTCCCCGCCATCTTATCCCGCACATAGCGCAGGGCGGAAAAATCCTCGATGGCGAAGCCGACGCTGTCGAACAGGGTGATTTGCGACGGGTCGCGGCGTCCCTGGGCGGCGCCGGTGATCACTTGCCAGAGTTCGGTGACCGGGTGGTTCTCGGGCAGTTGCTGAATCTCGCCCTCGATCCGGGTTTGCGGTGGGTATTCGACGAAGATGTCGGAGCGGCGGAGGATGTCGGCGTGCAGTTCGGTCTTGCCAGGGCAGTCGCCGCCGATGGCGTTAATGTGGACGCCGGTTCCGACCATATTGTCGGTGAGGATGGTGGCGTATTGCTTGTCGGCGGTGCAGGTGGTGATGATCCCGGCGCCCTCCATCGCCTCTTGCGAGGCGGCGCAGGAGACCACCTTTAACCCTGAGCCGGTCAGGTTGCGGGCGGCTTTTTCGGTGGCGGCGGGGTCGATGTCATAGAGGCGGACAGCCTCCACCCCCACAATCGCCTTGAACGCCAGCGCCTGAAACTCGCATTGCGCGCCATTGCCGATCATCGCCATGGTTGACGCGCCCTTGGGGGCGAGATGCCTCGCCGCCATCGCCGAGGTGGCGGCGGTGCGCAGGGCGGTGAGGATGGTCATCTCGGTGATCAGCATCGGATAGCCGCTGTCGACGCTGGAGAGCACGCCGAAGGCGGTGACGGTTTGCAGGCCGTCCCTGGTGTTCTTCGGGTGGCCGTTAACGTATTTGAAGCCATAGGTGGCGCCGTCGCTGGTCGGCATCAGCTCGATCACGCCCTCATCCGAATGCGAGGCGATGCGCGGGGTTTTGTCGAACAGCTCCCAGCGGCGGAAATCATCCTCAATATACCCGGCCAGCTCGGTGAGGAACCGCTCCACCCCGATGCTGTGGACCAGCTTCATCATGTTCTCGACGCTGATGAACGGGACAATGGCCAGATGGCCCGGCGGCTGAGACATAAGCGGCTCCGGTGCTGAGGGTTCCGGGGAAGTATGCAGGCGACTTTGTTTATTACGGGTTCTCAAACTTGAGAACGCGTGCGTTCAGACGCCACGCAGACTTCCCGCGCACGTGCGCGGGCGCGCGGTCGCGCTTGCCTCCACCCGATGAGTTTCACGCATCGGGCGTCGGAAAAGCTCAATATGAGCGGGTGGGGCGGTCGAGCACCTGGCGGCCCATGAGGGAGGCGGCGAGGTCGACCATTAACTTCGCGGTGCGGCCGCGATCGTCCAGGAACGGGTTCAGCTCCACCATGTCGAGCGACGACGCCAGCCCGCTGTCATGCACCATCTCCATGATCAGATGCGCCTCGCGGAAGGTGGCGCCGCCGGGAACGGTGGTGTTGACGCCGGGGGCGATTTCGGGGTCGAGGAAATCGACGTCCAGGGTGACGTGCAGCAGGCCGTTTTCGCGCTTCACCTGCTCCAGGAACGGGCGCAGCAGCGGCACGACGCCGTGCTCGTCCAACGCCCGCATGTCGTGGACGGTGATCAGATGCCGCTTCAACGCCTCGCTCTCGGCGGGGTCGACGGAGCGGATGCCCATCATGCAGATGCGTTTCGGGTCGATCGGGAACAGGTTGGACGGCAGCCAATCCTCGAAGCCGGGGGCGCCGATCAGATAGGAGATCGGCACGCCGTGCAGATTGCCGCTTGTCGTGGTGTCAAGCGTGTGGATGTCCGGGTGGGCGTCGAGCCAGAGCAGGAACAGCGGCCGCCCCTGCGCCTTGGCGCGGCGGGAGAGGGCGGAGAGCGCGCCCATCGCCAGGCTGTGGTCGCCGCCCATGATGATCGGGAAGGTCTGCGCCTCGCTGCTGGTCTCATACACAGCGACATGCAGCGCGTCGGTCCAGGCGGCGATGCGGCCGAGATGCTTCAGGGCGGGGTTCGGGTGCACCTCGGTCCAATCCGGACCAGGGACGGCGTTTCCGCTGTCAGAAACATTGAAGCCGAGCGACCCCAGCGCCTCGGCGATCCCGGCGGTGCGGTAGGCGTCCGGCCCCATCAAACAGCCGCGCTGCTCGACGCCATGCTCTACTGGCGCGCCGATCAACGCGCATCTGCGAGACTGGGCCATGGGGCCGCCTTTCCTTGAGTAACATCTAAGATAGTTAATGCTGTAACCGGGCGTTTTCCCCAACGCCAGCATGGTTTTAGGGGATTGAAAGTATTTCACTGTTATTTTTTGTTAAATAATGAAAATTACAAATTAAAATCGGAAGTACTTGCGTCTTTCGAATCGGCGCGTAATTAGCAGAGGGAAGCAAAAACGACGTTCGACAGAAGAGGTAGTGCGATGATGCGCGGATTTATGACGGCGTTAACGGCCGCGACGATGGCCGCCTTGGCCGCGACGGCTTACGCTGCGGATGATTGGAGCAAGCTGGTCGCTCCGGCGGAGTTAGAGGCGCTCGCCGCAGAGGGCGATGTGACAGTGGTCGATATTCGCGACGAGCAAGCCTATCTGACCGCCAACATCCCAGGCTCGCTGAACGCGCCCTATCCGGCGTGGCGCGGCCCGGCCAAGAATCCAGGGCAGACGCTGACTGACGAGCAACTCACCGCGCTGATGCAATATCTTGGGTTGACCCCGGACTCGCGGGTGGTGGTGAGCTACGCAGGCGTCAACCAAACTGATTTCGGCGCGGCGGCGCGGGTGTATTGGACCTTGAAGTCCGCCGGGCTGACCGAGATCGCCATCTTGAACGGCGGCGTGCGCAGTTGGATCTCTGAGGGCAAACCTCTGTCGGTGGCGCCGAGCAAGGCGGAGCCGTCCACGGCTAAATTCGCGCTCGCAGAAGAGTGGAAGGCCGAGCGCGCCGACGTGGCGGCAATCGCCTCGGGTTCTGCGGCGGGCAAGCTGGTCGACGCCCGACCCGACCCGTTCTTGAAAGGTGACAAGAAGCACCCTGCCGCCGCCAAGTCCGGCACTCTCTCCGGCGCTCAGGGCGCGCATTTCGCGCAGTTCTTCGACGGCGAAAAAACACAGCTCCCGGCGAGTAATCGGGTTGCGGCCCTGGTCGCCGCCGCTGGGGTGGAGAAAGACGGCGACGCGCCGATCGTCAGCTTCTGCAACACCGGCCATTGGGCGGCGACGAACTGGTTCGCGCTGAGCGAAATGGCCGGCATCGAGGGTGTGAAGCTCTATCCGGAAAGCATGGTCGGTTGGACCGGCGCAGGCGGCGAAACCGTCAAGACCAAGTAACCACCTGCTTTAACCGTTTCCTCAAGGGCGCGCTGCGGCGCGCCCTTTCGTTTGCGCTGGCGACAACCCATTGACATTTCGACGGAACCGTCATACGCGACCGGCAGCCGCTCGGGGTTTCCGAGCGGTTTCGGCGTTTGTGGACCATGTAAATGGAGCCCTGTCGCCCACCAGCGCTACAAGGCGTTGGCTGGGAGAGGAGAACGCGCTGATAGATCAATAGGCTCGTCTTTTCATCCGGGCCGCCAAACGAAGAGGACTGCGTCTTTTGTCAAAGCGCACGCAAGCGAAGTATAAACTTGATCGCCGCATGGGCGAAAATATCTGGGGCCGCCCGAAATCGCCGGTGAACCGTCGCGAATATGGGCCGGGCCAGCATGGTCAACGCCGCAAGGGCAAGCTGTCGGATTTCGGCATTCAGCTCCGCGCCAAACAGAAGCTGAAAGGCTACTACGGCGACCTGACCGAGAAGCAATTCCGCCGCATCTACGCCGAGGCCGAGCGTCGCCGGGGCGATACTGGTGAAAACCTGATTGGTCTGCTTGAGCGCCGTCTCGACGCCGTGGTGTACCGGGCGAAATTCGTGCCGACGGTGTTCGCCGCGCGTCAGTTCGTGAACCATGGCCATGTGCAGGTGAACGGCCGCCGGGTGAACATTCCGTCCTATCAGGTCAAGGATGGCGACGTGGTCACCGTGCGCGAGAAGTCCCGCCAGTTGGCGCTGGTGCTGGAGGCTGCGCAGTCTCCGGAGCGTGACACGCCGGACTATCTGGAAGTCGACCACAACAAGATGATCACCACTTTCCTGCGTGAGCCAGGCCTTTCCGACGTGCCGTATCCGGTGCAGATGGAGCCGAACCTGGTGGTCGAATATTACGCGAAGAACTAACCGACTTCGGTTGGGTTGGGCCTGTCGGCCTGCTTATCGCCGCCTCGACGGAGTTACCGTCGAGGCTTTTTTCTTTTACAGCGCGACCGGGCTGAGCAGGGCTTTCAAGCCTTCCATCTGCTGGCTCGCATAGCCGATCACGACGAGCGCGACGGCCATTGTCGCGCCAATCAATTTCAGCTCTCGAAGTGGAATATGGAAATCGCGCATTAGAGATGGTGTTTTGTTGTTCGGGGTGTGATCCCCGTTGTCTTCAATCGCCGCGCGAAACAGAACCATATGGCTTTGCATGTTAGCACTCCTGTTAAAAAATATCCTCGTGAATGATCGTCGAGGTTCCCGCCTCCCGCAGTCTCGCGGTGGCGGATTATGATACATGGAAGGCCGTAACGCTTTCCACTAACGAAAGGTTTTTATAGCTTTTATGAAATTTGTTTACCTTTCGTATCGGTCAACATGCCCCGTTCCCTGGATATCGACCAGCTAAAAGCCTTTATCGCCGTCGCAGAAACCGGCTCCTTCAGCCGTGCGGCGGAGGAGGTGCACCGGACTCAGGCCGCCGTCAGCGTGCAGATGAAGCGGTTGGAGGAGGCTGTCGGCGCGCAGCTTATTGATCGGCAGCCGAGACAGTCGCGGTTAACGCCAGCCGGAGACACCTTGCTCGCGTTCGCCTACCGGATCAGGGACCTTAACCGGGACGCGTTCGACGCGTTGCGCGGGCCGGACTTGTCCGGCGTCATCCGGATCGGCGCGCCGTTGTATCTGCCGCCCAGCTTCCCGGAAATATTGCGGTCTTTATCCGAGGCGCATCCAAATATTGAGGTCTCGCTGCATGTGCAGGAGAGCGCCCGGATGGTGGCGTCACTGGAGGGCGGTGAGCTGGATCTGGCGATCGTCACCCACGCCAGTAGCGGCGGCGTCGGCGAGGTGGTGCGCCGGGAGCCGATGCATTGGGTGGTAGGTCCCGGCGCTGCGCCACATAAGGACGTCACCATTCCGCTGGCGGTGTATCACGCCAGCTCCGCGCTGCGGACACAGGCGATCGAGACTTTGGAGCGGCTGCAGCGCCCCTATCGCATCGCCTACAGCAGCGCCAGCACTGCCGCGCTGTGCGTGGCGGTGGAGCAGGGGCTGGCTGTCAGTCTGCTGCCGGAATGCGCGATATCGGCCGACATGCGGCGCCTGACGCCAGAGGACGGCTTTCCTGAACCGGCGCCGATCGATCTGTCCATGATCGCCGCACGCGGCGCAGACGGGCCGCTGTTGCGGTCGGTTCAACAGGTTCTCAGGGCGTGCCTGTGTAATCTGGTGGTGGAGCCGGAGACGCACGACAATGAGACCGCTTGATCCGCTGAAATAAGAGCCGCAGCGTTAACGCTGACGTCGGCGCCTCGATGCTTTCCCCTGAGAAATCTTTGGTCTAGCGTCTCTGCGGGGGGATTTGAGTGAAGGGAGACGCCGGTGGCGCGCAACCGGGGGCGGGACGCCCAGATGACACGTTGGGTGATGATCGGCTTGCCCTATGTCTGGCTGCTGATCTTCTTCCTTGCCCCGTTCGCGATCGTCCTGAAGCTGTCCTTCTCCGAGATGCGGATCGCGCAGCCGCCCTATGGCCCAACATGGGACAGTTGGGAGGGGATCGCCGCGTATTTCAGCGCGCTGAATTTCGAGAATTACGCCTTTATTTTCGAAGACCCGTTGTATGTGAACGCCTATCTCAACAGCCTGCAAATCGCCGCGATTTCAACCGTCTTGACCCTGGCGATCGGCTATCCGATGGCCTACGCGATCGCCCGCGCCCCGGCGCAATGGCGCGGGCTGTTGTTAATGTTGGTGATTCTGCCGTTCTGGACGTCATTTCTGATCCGCGTCTACGCCTGGATTGGCATATTGAAGCCGGAGGGCTTGTTGAATCTGGCGCTGGCGTCTTTGGGGGTGATCGACCCGGAGGAGCCGCTGCGGATCTATAACACCGTGATCGCGGTCTATATCGGCATCGTTTACTCATATTTGCCGTTTATGGTGCTGCCGCTCTACGCCAACCTCTCCAAGCTCGACCCTGCGCTGCTGGAGGCCTCCGCCGATCTCGGCGCCAGGCCGTTGAAGGCGTTTTGGCGGGTGACATTGCCGCTGTCGCTGCCGGGGGTCGCCGCCGGTTGTTTTCTGGTGTTCATTCCCGCGGTGGGCGAATTCGTGATCCCGACCCTCCTTGGCGGGGCGGATACGGTGATGATCGGGCGCACCATGTACAATGAATTCTTCTCTAACCGCGATTGGCCGCTCGCCAGCGCAGTGGCGGTGTTGTTGCTGTTGGTCTTAATCGCGCCGATTGTGTTGTTTCAGCGCGCAGCCGCGCAGCGGGAGGTCGGCGGATGAGTGGAGGGCACAACAGCGCCGTCGCCCCGCGCCGTCGAAGCGGGCGCGGGCCGGGAATGGGATGGTTCTTGAGCCTGTCCTTGGCGCTGGGCTTCGCTTTTTTGTATCTGCCGATCCTGTTGTTAATCGTATTCAGCTTTAACGACAGCAAATTGGTCACGGTGTGGGGCGGTTGGACCCTGCGTTGGTATGGCGAGTTGTTGGGCAACGAGGCGATGCTCAACGCTGCCTGGGTGACGTTGAAGGTGGCGTTGTTCTCCTCCACGATCGCCGCGGTGCTTGGGACGATGGCGGGTTACGCTTTGGCGCGTTTGGGCCGTTTTCGCGGCCGAACTCTGTTTTCTGGGATGGTGACGGCCCCGTTGGTGATGCCGGAAGTGATCACCGGCCTGTCTCTGTTGCTCAGTTTTGTCGCAATCTCGCTTGATCGCGGTGTGGTCACGATTGTCCTCGCTCACGCCACCTTCTCGATGTGTTATGTGGCTGTGGTTGTACAATCTCGATTGGCGGGGTTCGACGACAGCGTGGAGGAAGCGGCGATGGATTTGGGAGCGCGCCCGGCGACGGTGTTTTTTCGCGTCACTTTGCCGTTAATCTTGCCGGCGGTGGCGGCCGGATGGTTGTTGAGCTTCACCCTGTCGATGGACGATCTGGTTATCGCGCAATTCGTCACAGGCCCCGGCGCGACGACCCTGCCAATGAAGGTTTTTTCCTCCGTGCGCCTTGGGGTGACGCCGGAGATCAACGCGTTGTCCACGATTTTGATCGGCGTGGTGGCGACAGGCGTGCTGACGGCGACCGTTATCGAACGGCGCAGCTTGGCGCGGCGCGCCAACCCGGCATAGGCGAAATGGCGTAGCATCAGCGTGGCGACGAGCAGGCGCAGGAGTGAGCAGAGTGTCCGATAGCGGTCCAACCAAACGAGAAACCTTTCACATCGAAAACGATGAAGCTCAGGACCTCACCATCCTGCTGGAGCCGTGGGGGCAGGAGCTGTCGCTCGCGCCGGGCATCAGCGTCGATGTGGTGTTCGAGGGCTCGCTGGGCATCAGCGGCAATCTCTCCATCTCCCGCAAGCAGCAGACGCTGGTGGTGCGGGTGCGGCATGAGGGGGTGGCGTTTTTCCGCGTTTCGGCCCCGGAGCTGCGCGAGGAGATGCGTGAAGCGAGCTGATCCATTGGCTCAGAGCTCACAACAATCGCGCGGCTTCCTCAAACAGGATAGCGTGACGGCTCGCCAGGCGTTCCGGCTGGTCGTCATACCCGCCGCCGATCACACCGGCGACCGGCGTCCCTGCGTCTCGCAGGGTCTCTAGCACCAAACGATCGCGACGGCGCAACCCGTCGTCGGACAGGCTGAGGCGGCCCAAACGGTCATCAGCATGGACATCGACGCCGGCGTTGTAGAAGGCCAGATCATATGGGCCCGCCGCCATCGCACGCCCCAACGCCTCGGTTAAGCTGTCGAGATAGGCTGTGTCCTCGACGCCGTCCTCCAGCCCGATGTCGAGATCCGAGACCGCCTTCCGAAACGGATAATTCTTCTCGCCATGGAGAGACAGGGTGAACACAGCCGGATCTTCAGCGAAGATGTCGGCAGTGCCGTCGCCTTGATGCGCATCACAGTCGACCACCAGCACCCGCGTCGCTAGGCCCTGCGCCCGCAGGGTCAGGATCGCCACGCCGACATCGTTAAAGGTGCAGAAGCCTGCGCCCCCCTCTGGGCCGGCGTGATGCGAGCCGCCGGCGGAGTTGCAGGCGAGCCCATGGCGCAGCGCCAATCGCCCGGCCAACGCGCTGCCTGCCGCAGCCAGCCGCCCACGCCGAAAAATCCGCTCGGTCATCGGCAGGCCGATGCGGCGGACCTCCGCCTCGGTCAGCTGCAGCGACAGTGCGCGGTCGACATAATCCCGGTTATGCGCCAACGCCAACATCTCCGGCGAGGCAGGCCCCGGTGCGACATAGAGACCCGGCCGCAGCAATCCGCGCGCGACCAGCGCGTCGCGCAGGTAGCCGTATTTCGACATTGGAAACCGGTGATCCGCCCGTAATGGCGCCTGATAATCGGGATGATGGACAATGGGCAGGGACATGGGGGCGCTCTTGTTTTCCCGACATATAGCGGGTAGCGCCTCAGGAGCCATATGATCGCGGCGCGCTAGCCGCCTGGAGCCGTCCCCATGCAAGTCGATATTCGAGAGGCCCACGCCCTGCCCGTATGGCGCCGGCCGGAGGCGCTGTTGATGGTGATGGCGCTGGCGATGCCGCTGGCGTTCTCGGTGTGGATGGCGCTGCTGAACAATTTCACCGTCGAGGCCGCAAATTTCGACGGCAAGGATATCGGCTGGTTGCAGACTGTTCGGGAAATTCCCGGTTTTCTAGCGTTTCTGGTGGTGTATCTGCTGCTGTTCCTGCGGGAGCAGACCCTGGCGATGGTGTCTCTGCTGCTGCTCGGCTTGGCCACGGCGGCGACCGGCCTGTTGCCGAGTTTCTGGGGGCTGATGTTGACCACGGTGATCGGCTCGCTCGGCTTTCATTACTACGAGACAGTCAACCAATCCCTGCAATTACAGTGGCTTGAGAAAAAACGCGCCCCGATCGTGCTCGGCCGATTGGCCGGGGTCGGCTCCTCCACCGCTTTTCTCGCCTTTGGCGCGATCTGGTTGTTCAGCCAACCTGAATTTGCCCCGGAAGGCCCGCCTTATGTGGCGCTCTACATTTTCGGCGGCGCGGCCACGGTGGCGCTGGCTCTGTACGCGTGGTTGGCCTTTCCCCGGTTCCAGGCGCCCTCGGCGCAGCGGCGCGAGATCGTCCTGAAACCGCGATATTGGCTGTACTACGCCCTGGTGTTTATGGAGGGGGCCCGCCGGCAGATTTTCGTGGTGTTCGCCGGTTTTATGATGGTGCAGAAATTCGGTTTTGAGCTGCACGAATTCGTGGCGCTGCTGATCATCAACCACGCCGTCAACGTGTTCTTCGCACCGTTTATGGGGCGGATGACCGGCCATTTTGGCGAGAGGGCGGTGCTTACTTTCGAATACGCCGGTTTGATATTGGTGTTCGCCGCCTACGCTATCGTCGAAGACCCGATGATCGCCGCCGGTCTCTATATCATCGACCATCTGTTCTTCGGTCTGCACTTCGCCAGCCGCACCTATTTCCAGAAGATCTCCGACGCAGAGGATATCGCGCCGACTGCCGCCGTGTCCTTCACCATCAACCATATCGCGGCGGTGTTTCTGCCCGCGAGCCTTGGTTATCTCTACATCATTTCTCCGGGGGCCGTGTTCTGGATTGGCGTGGCGATGGCGTTTGTGTCCCTGGGGTTGGCGCGTCTGATCCCCCGCCATCCGGATAAGGGCGCTGAGACGATCCTGTCAGATAAGCCAAAGCCGCAGGCCGAGGCGCATCCGGCGGAGTGACGCTTGCGGCGAGCCCCCTAGCGTCCCGGTGGATCAAACGTTATCTCGGGCTAAGCATTAGGATTACCCAGCCACAGGAGGCGCAGCGAATGCCGAAGATCACCTATATTGAGCATAACGGCAAAGAGCATGTCGTGGAGGTCGCCGAGGGCCTGACGGTGATGGAGGGCGCGCGCGACAATAATATCCCCGGAATCGACGCGGATTGCGGCGGCGCTTGCGCTTGCTCGACCTGCCACTCGTATATTGACCCCACCTGGGCTGAGAAACTCCCCAAGATTGAGCCGATGGAGGAGGATATGCTCGATTTCGCCTGGGAGCGGAAAGACAACTCCCGCCTCACCTGTCAGCTGAAGGTCACCGCCGATCTCGACGGTCTCGTTCTGCGTATGCCTGAAAAGCAGGTCTGATCCACTGAAAATCGGGGCGTCTGCGCCGCCTCTGCTAACGCGCGCCGCCCCCTAAAAATCAATTGCGACGCTCGGGCCTTCGCCGCCGCGTCGCAATCCTGCCGCTGTGACGCGCCGCTTTTACAATGAACGTGGGTTACGTACGCGTCCTGCTTGATCCTATTCGTTAGGTTTGATGTTTTTCAAACTGAGATCTTTGGTCGGCGACTCTCTTTGACCGGCCCCTATGCGATTGAGACAAGGACGTCATCAATGGACCGGCCCTTCTCCAACCTTTGGCGCTCCGCCCGCGTAGCCGCCGCAGCGACCGCCGCCGCGATGGTGGGGTTTCTCGCGCCTCAGGCTGAGGCGCAGATTGGCGTCGATCGTCCGGGACGACTCGCGCTGGTGTTGTCCGGCGGGGGCGCCGCAGGGGCGGCCCATGTCGGCGTTATTCGCGCGTTGGAGGAGGTCGGCCTGCGGCCGGATTGCGTCGCCGGCACGTCGATGGGCGCGATTGTCGGCGGCCTCTACGCCAGCGGCATGGGCGTCGAGGAAATGGAGAACGTGGTCAGCGCCATTGATTGGCTGGCCATCCTCGACGACACCGCCGATCGCGGCTTGATCCATCCGATGCGCCGCCGCGCACGCACCGATCCGCGCGTGTTGCTCAATAATCTTCCCGTCGGCGCTGACGAAGGCGGGGTCCGCACCGACGCTGGCTTGATCGACGGCAACCGACTGCTGCTGATTCTGCGCGAGTTGACTCTCGATACCGCCGGTGTGCGGAATTTCGACAATCTCGACCTCCCATTCCGCGCCGTTGCCACTAATCTCGCCACCGGTGAAGCGGTTGAGATCGGCGAGGGCGATTTGGCGGTGGCGTTGCGGGCCAGCATGTCTCTGCCGGGCCTGTTTCCACCAATCGTGCTGGAGGAGCAGGTGCTGGTCGACGGCGGCGTTGCGAACAACC